>JBFHMM010000153.1:0-9746 GCA_041594355.1 Paracoccaceae bacterium
CGCCGCGACATCATCAACATGGCGCGTTTCATTCAGGGCGACGTACTTGATTACCTGCCCGATGCCACGCCGCAGGAAATCGCGCAGTCCGGCGGCGATCCCGGCACCGCGCTCCTGCCGCCGCTGGAGACCGCCGAAACGCTGGAGCAGCGGCTGGCCGGGGATCCCATGGACTTTGATGGCTGGATCGAACTGGCAGACCTGCGCAGCCGCGCGGGCGATGCCGACGGCGCGGCCGACGCGCTGGCGCAGGCGCGCCAACACTTTGCCGGGGCCCCCTTCGTGCTGCAGAAAATCGCCGAGGCCGAACGCGCGCTGGGGCTCGACCTGGTCGCCGCCGAACCCAAGGGGCCGACCGCCTCGGACATGGCCGCCGCCTCGCATATGACCGAAGATGAAGGCGCCGGCATGATCGACGGCATGGTCGCCGGGCTCGCCGCCCGGCTGCAGGAACAGCCCCGCGATCTCGACGGCTGGGTGATGCTGGTGCGTTCCTATTCGACCCTTGGCCACGCCGAAAAGGCGCGCGACGCCTATGAAACCGCGCTGCTGGTGTTCAAGGACGATCAGACCGCGCTCGACGTCCTGCGCAACTCGACCGGCGCGCTGGTTCGCAACTGATTGGGCCACCCGGCTGGACAGCCCGTGCCGGGCCTGACAGGCTGATGCGGATGAAGCATCTGCGCACTGCGGACGACCGCTTTGCCGACCTGCCCGACTTCGATTTTGCCCCCCATTACACCGACATCGACGACACTGCGGGCGGCACCCTGCGGCCTGCATGAAACGGATGGGCATCCAAGCCCCGGTACCACAAAACCGAAGGGGTCTATCTGCGCGCCCATGACAGTGTCTCGGCCGCGCGTGAAAGCCGGTGCCCATAACTGGCGTTCTGTAACGGCACGAGACCGCATTCATCTCTGGACGGGCAGACGCCCGATCAGGCATGCCTCAACCCGTCGTCACCGATCTCGGTGGCAGTATAACTGGGCGGGAAATCCATTTATGAAACGGCTTGGTACTGTTCAAACGAACCAAACCACTTCTGTCCGGAACTGCTGGAAGAACTGGCGAACGTTGGTCGGTTTCATGGTGTCCTGCCACTCTGATACAATTCAGATGGGTATTCGGACGCCGTGTCCAAAAGGGGTACACCCTATAATTCCCCTATCTCACTCGCCCGTTTGGGCCAAAGGCGGCCCGGATCAGTCATCCAGGATTGCGGACACCTTGTCCCGCGCAGTTTGACCGCGCAAAAGCTGCAGCCAAGACTTGGGAAAACCCAGCGCGGTAGCAAACATCACCCGGACAGCTGCATTGGCCGTGCCGTTTTCCGGCACCTTAGTGACCGCCGCCCGTAGTGCGCCGTTGGATCTGATCAGGTCGGCCCCGGGCGGCCTTGGGTGTCACGCGCACCGCGATTTTGGCTGCGGGCAGGACAAGATCGGAGAGGTCGGGCAGATCGCGAATTTACAGCGTCCGGCCTTTTACCTGAAGCATATCGTGACACGAATATCCCGAGAACGCCGAAGGCGTGGCAGGGTGGTCGTGTCTCAAGTTCAAGGCCGGGCGCTTTAAGTTTGGACATGTCAGCACGATTGCGCCAGCTTCTGCAACGGCGCAATTGCCCTGTTGTGCCTCGCGGCAATTTTTCCGTGAACGTGCGGGCGAGGCGCGCACGGCTGAGAGCAACGCAATCAACAGGCTGTATATGCGGCCCGCAAGGTTTACTCGCCCCATTCCTCTCCTCGCGGACCGCCGTAGTAGGTCTTGCGCGCCTGTCGTTCTGCTGCAGTCCGTCCCGGCGGTGGGCCAACACCGCCCGGCGGGTCCGTCGCCTGTGTTTTGGGCACGTAAATCTGAGTCCCCTGCGGCGGCTCGAACTCGATCTGGCTTTGGCAAGCAGAGAGGCCGCCGATTGCGATGGCCGCTCCGATCACCCGAAACAACTCGGACATGAGCAAAGCTCCTTTATTGCGTACAACTGCGGATGTGCAGTGGCGACCGCTACATGAAGTTAGCTTGCGCTTTCATGCAGACTCACGCAAGCACAGCTTTCGGCAATTCACGATCACATGTGTTCACACCCTTGAAACTTTGCACGGGCTGACCGAGATAGGGCAGGACGCGAAAGTAAAAAGGCTTTACATATGCCCGCCCCAAACCCTGCCGCATTGGAATTCCTGCTGACCCGGCGTTCCCGCCCTGCCAGGACACTGGTGGCACCTGCCCCCACCCGCGAAGAGTTGGCCCCCTTGCTGCAAGCCGCTGCCCGCAGTCCCGATCACGGCAAGCTGGAACCGTGGCGGTTCATCATTATCCAGAAAGCCGCCATGGCGCGGCTGGCCAACCTGACAGAGGCCCGGGGTGCGGCCCTCGGCAAGAGCCCCGAGGATATCGCAAAGGGACGCAGCCAGTTCGACCAGGGCCATCTCGCCGTGGCGGTGATCGAAGTTCAAAAACAATCGGACAAGATCCCCGCGATCGAACAGACCTACGCGGCCGGAGGCGTTTGCCTTGCGCTTTTGAACGCGGCGTTGGCTGCTGGCTGGGGGGCCAACTGGCTGTCCGGCTGGATCAGCCATGACCGAGAGTTTTGCGAGCAGGCCCTTGGACTTGCGGCCGAGGAACGTATCGTGGGGTTTGTCCATATCGCGACCGAGGGCGCCAAGCCGCCCGAACGCCCCCGCCCCGATCTGGCGCAGATCACCGAGTGGGTCGAGCAGTGATCTTTTCGGCATTTTTCAAGGCGCTCGCCCAGATGGGAGACCCGAGGTTCCGCCGGGTCCTGCTGTTGGGGATCGGGCTGACCTTTGCGTTGCTGGTCGCAGCCTACGCCGGTTTCCTGTGGCTGATCGCCACGTTTGTAGACGACACCGCCACCCTGCCGGTGCTGGGCGAGGTCCGATGGCTGGACGATCTTCTTAGCTTTTCGTCGTTTATCTTTATGATGGTGCTGTCGGTTTTCCTGATGGTTCCGGTCGCATCCGCAATCACCTCTATGTTTCTCGACGAGGTGGCGCAGGCTGTGGAAGACAAACATTATCCGCACCTGCCAAAGGTGGATCCGGTTCCATTTGGCGACGCCCTGCGTGACACCATCAACTTTCTGGGCGTGTTGATCGGGGCCAACCTGCTGGCCTTCATTCTGTATGCATTTTTTGCGCCTGCCGCGCTGTTTATTTTCTGGGCGCTGAACGGGTTCCTGCTGGGCCGAGAGTATTTCACCCTTGCCGCAATGCGCCGGCTGGGACGTCAGGGCGCGCGAGAACTGCGGTCGAAAAATGCCGGCACCATATGGGCGGCGGGCACGCTGATGGCGATGCCCCTGTCGATCCCGGTCGTGAATCTGCTGATCCCGATTCTGGGCGCGGCCACGTTCACCCATATCTTTAACATGATCAGTGACCGGAGATAGCGCAGCTTTGGCACTACGGCGGACCCAGACATGATCATCGCTTTGGTACAGATTCCGCTGGAAGATCCGAAACGCGAAACCGACGCGGTGATCCGGCCGTCACTGGATTCGACCCGGATCTTTCGCGAAGTGGTCGGGTTGCGCAGCAAGTATTACCTGAACTCGGAGGCCGGAGGCGGCGGTATCTACGAGTTTGACAGTCGGAGAAACGCCTTGGCCTGTTTCAACGATGGCTGGGCCGACTGGATAGAAAGGCGATTCGGTGTGCGCCCGACCCTGACCCTGTTCGAGAATCCTGTGGTGCTAAAGCGCCCGGCCTTGAACTTGAGACACGAACACCCTGCCACGCTGTGAGCGTTCTCGGGACACTCGTGTCACGATATGCTTCAGGTAAAAGGCCGGACACTGTAGAAAACGAGGCCGGCGAGGTGCGCGTCCTGGGGCAAGTGGTACAGGCTCCATAGCAGACGGGCAGAACCGAAGACGGCTCAGCCTGAGAACGGCCGGCCCGATTGGCAAACCAGTTTAACCTGCCGGACCCATCCGGCCCATCCAGTCGAAATCGCGGACATTGATCAGGCCAGAGATGATGATGCCGGCAATAATCGCCCACAGAACCAGCGCGACCACCGTCGTGATCTTGGCCTTGGTCTTCAGGTGGTGGTGTTCCGGCGCGCCGGCATGGGTGCCGGGTTCGACATTGCCCAGATCGCCCTGGGTCTGGATACGGATCGGCAGAGCGACAAAGAAGGTCATGAACCAGATCACCGCATAAAGCACGAGCGCGGAGGTGATGGACATGGGCATTCTTCCTTGTGATGAGGGAGGGATGATCCGCCCTGGGGCCCCTTAGGGGCGCCCGGGCGCTTTTCTCCGGTGGTCTGACTGTCCAGATAGCGTCAGACCTGTTCCAATTCCACCAGGCAGCCATTGAAATCTTTCGGATGCAGGAACAGCACCGGCTTGCCATGCGCGCCGATCTTGGGCTCGCCGGAACCGAGGACACGTGCCCCCGTCGACTGCAGGTGATCGCGCGCTGCCAGAATGTCTTCGACCTCGTAGCAGACATGATGGATGCCACCCGCGGGATTCTTGTCGAGAAATCCCTGAATCGGGCTGTTGTCGCCCAGGGGATACAGCAGCTCGATCTTGGTGTTGGGCAACTCGATGAATACCACGGTTACCCCGTGATCGGGTTCGTCCTGCGGGGCACCGACGTTGGCGCCCAAGGCGGTGGCGTATTGGGCCGAAGCGGCCTCGAGGTCGGGAACGGCGATGGCGACATGGTTCAAACGGCCGATCATGGCAAATCTCCTGAGTGTCCTGATTGAGAGGGGTTATGCGGTCTGCGCGACAAGAGGGCAAGTGCGGGAAACCGTCTCAGGCGCGGCGTTAACGGATCGTTAGCCACCTGCCCCTAGCTTTTGTTGAAGACCTGAGAGGAGCGATCGACATGGATGATTCGGACCCGTTTGCCGCCCCACACCGCCTGCCCACGCCAACCCGGCCGCTGCTGGGGTTGACGGTTCTGGTGGTCGAGGACAGCCTATATGCCTGCGAGGCGATGCGATTGCTGTGTATGCGCAGCGGGGCCCGGATTCGCCGGGCCGATTGCCTGAAATCTGCCCGGCGTCATCTGCAGGTTTACCGGCCTTCTGTTATCATCGTGGATCTCGGGCTTCCGGATGGCTCTGGCGCGGACCTGATTGAGGAACTGGCCAATACGCAGCCCCGGGTGGGTGTGATCCTGGGAACGTCAGGCAACGATTTTGCCGAAAACATCGCGATCGCGGCGGGTGCCGACGGTTTTCTGGCGAAACCGATCACTTCGCTGGCCACGTTTCAGGAAACGATCCTAACCCGCCTGCCAGCCGACCGCCAGCCGACCGGCCCGCGCGTGCTGCATGACGAGAACGTTCGCCCGGACCCGATAGCCTATCAGGACGACATGGCGCATGTCGCCGATGTGCTGAGCGACCACAGCGAAGGAGAGATCCTGGACTATGTGGCGCAGTTTGTCGGCGGGGTCGCCCGCAGCGCCGGCGACCGAATTCTGGCCGAAGCCGCCGACGGGCTGGCAAAAGCGCGCGCCGCAGGAAACCCGGTAACCAGTGATGCGGCCCGAATAGCCGGGTTGGTGCAGGAACGGCTCCAACATCGAAAGGCGATCTGAAATGGTAGAACTGTTATCTCTCGCGTTGGTGACCCTTGCAGTCGTGCTGTATGTGCAGGCCCGATTGGCCGCCCGTCAGGTTCGGCAAAACCGGGCGGAGGCCGCCGGGCTGCATCCGAAACGCCAGATCACGAACAGAACGAATGAGAGATGATCCCTCCGGCCGTTTCAGAGCGTGGGGTCGGACCTGACCCGCACGAGCCGGGTCAGGTCGCTGAGGCGTTCCACCTGACTGCCATCGGGCCGAAAATTTCCCGGGTCCAGCCAAACGCCAAAGGCTTCACGCAGGGCCGGCCACTCACTGTCGATGGCCGCAAACCATGCGGTGTCGCGGTTACGCCCCTTGACCACAGTCGCTTGACGGAACACCCCCTCGTAACTGAAACCGAGCCTTTGCGCCGCAACACGAGAGGGCCGGTTCAGCGCGTCGCATTTCCATTCATACCGGCGATAGCCGGCCTCAAAAGCCCACCCCATCATCAGCGCCATGGCCTCGGTTCCCGCCCGCCTGCGCTGAAGCACCGGTGAATAGTTGATGTGACCCACCTCGATCGAGCCGGCCTCGGGCGCGATGCGCAGATAACTGGCCACGCCGCCCCAGGTCTCGTTTTCCGAATCGCGGATGGCGTAGAACCGGAACGACGGATCGGCAGTGATGTCGCGCACCCAGCGATGGTATTGCGCTGCCGACGAAAACGGACCGTACGGCAAATAATCCCATACCGCGTCATGACCGATGTAGGCCCGAAACAGCAAGGCAGCGTGGGCATCGGCGGACAAGGGTTCCAGACGGGCATAGCGCCCCTGAAGGATCTCTCCGGTCGGCACCGCAGGTGGTGCCCAATTCGGGAGTCGCGCGCCGAGGGGGCGCGCCGGATCGAATGTTTTCATAGGCGCAATCTAGGTCCATGAACGCACCGCGCCAAGCCCTGGTTCGAGAGGCTGTGTTACAGCAGGAACCCCGGTTTGCGGCTCATGGTGAGGCCGGGAAATACCACTTGCTCGAACCGGTCTCGGTCCAGGCCGGTCGCGCTGTGCATAATCCATGCGGCCACGTCGCGGACATCGCCCGTGGGCATCAGATCCCGGCGATCGAAAAGCGCCGCTTCGGACAAGCCCGGCCAGTCGCCGTAGACCCGCCCGCCCCGGATAGCGCCGCCGGCAAGGAGCATCGTACCGCCCGTGCCATGGTCAGTTCCACCGGTACCGTTTTCACGAACGGTGCGCCCGAATTCGGTCATCGCCATGATCGCGGTGTTTTGCCAGATCGGATCCCCAAGGCCCTTTTGCAGCGTGAGAAGCGTATCGGATAACCGCGTCAGAGCGGCCTTGATGCTCGCCTCCTGGCGATTGTGCGTATCCCATCCGTTGATCGAGAAAGAGGCCACACGGGCGTCGCCCCGCAACTGTTCCGCGGCGAATTCCGCGATCTTGATCTCGCTTTTCCCCTTGACCGGTCGCGGCATCGTCATCTGCATCATGGCGCTTTCGCCATCGCTTTCGGCCATGGCCATCGCCGCGGCATCGATCTCGACGGGCTCGGACAGCAAGAGCGCCTCGTTCAATGCGGCATGGAACATCGGGTCTTCCTGCATCACCAGTTCGGTCAGCCGCACGGCTTGTGGACTCATGATCAACTCCGCATCGGGCGACCAGTTCGCAACCGGAGCAGTGCCGGACAACAGTTTCATCTCGTCGTGGCCGATGGCATAAGCCGTGCGCGCCTCGACACCCGGTATTTGTTGCAGCAACCGGTTCAACCAACCGTCTCTGCCCCCTTCCAGTGTATCAGTGCCCGCCTCGAGCAGGTCCTGACCGTCGAAATGGCTGCGCTTGTTGCGGTAGGGCGTGGAGACCGCATGCACAAAGCCCAGCTCGCCCTTGCGCCAAAGCGGCATCAACGGTGCCAGCGCCGGGTGCAGAGCAAAAAAGCCGTCCAGATCGCTGGCCCCATTCGCAGGTCCACCCGCTAGTTTGGTGCGAAGCTCTCGATAATCCGGGTCGCCATAGGGCTGCACCACGTCCAGCGCATCCATGCCGCCGCGCAGAATAATCACGACCAGCCGGGTGTCCCACGGGGCGGCGGCAAAGCTGACCGGCGTCCAGAGCGGGCTGGCTGCGGCGGAACAGCCAATCAGCGCGGAGCGAGCCAGAAAAGCGCGGCGTGAAATCGGATCTGACATAGCGGTCTCCTAACGGCGCTGAAAGGCCGGGGCGGACAAAATCAGGCCAACGGCCTCGGCACGGGTTTCGGCCGCGGCGGCGGCAAAACGCACGGGTTCGCTGGCGTATCCACCCAGCGCCCGACCCACAAAGTCTCGCGGGTCCGGCAGATCGGGCCGCAACAGCCGCGGCGCCGTCATCGCCCAACGCACCCGCGCCGAGAGCCCCTGCGGTGTGATCCAGTTGCTGTCTTCCTCGGGCCACCCATCAGGCCCTGGCGCGCGTTGCCAATGCTGACCCATCAGCGTTCCGGGCACCACCATTCTATAGGCCACCTGGTTCGGCTTGAACGTCGCCATATGGGTTGCCTCGACTGCCAGCGCCCGACAGGCGGAAGCCATAAAACTGAACGGCGGCTTAACGTTGGACAACTCAGGTTGCCAGCCTGCCGGGTGCTCCAGAAGCGCAGCATAAACCGCCATCAGATCACCGCCGGTCTGAGTGTAGCGTGACGTCACGTGATTGATCAGAGCCGGATCGGGATCATCCGATACGAAATGCACCGCCAGTTTTCGGGCAATATGGCTAGCGGTAGCCGGGTGCGCTGCCAGATCGCGCAGAACCGCGTGGATTGCCTCTATCTGCGGCGGATCACCGCCGTAGGTCTTGCCCAGAACGGTTTCCGGGCCCGGTTGCGACCGTCTCGGGTAAAAGCTGTAGTCCCAATCATTGTTCAGCGCCAGGCCGGTGAGCAACTCGGCCAGTTCACGTACGTCCGTTTGAGTATAGGGCCCTGCCACGCCGAGAGTGTGGAGTTCAAGTACTTCGCGGGCCAGATTTTCGTTTAGTCCCAGTGCGCGTTTCTTTGCCCGCTGTGCAGCTATGCTGTCCGGGCCGACCGAAACTTGTTGATCGAGAAACTGCACCATCATCGGATGCGTGGTGACTGCGATCAGCATATCCGCAAACCGGCCGGTGATCGCCGGGCGAATAATCTCTTCGACGAAAGGCGAACCGGCGTTGCGGAACAGGCCGAGCTTGCCCACGGTGGTAAAATGATCCGTCCAGAACGCGACCAGTCTTTCGCGCAGCCCGGACGACGTGTAAGTCCAGCGCATAACAGTCTGGCCATACCATTTGTACATGTCGTGGCTGGCTGCAATGCCCATTGCCCGGGCCTGATCTCTCAGAGCGACTTCCTGATCGGTTCCAGCTGCTTTGCGCTGCCCGGTCTTCGCGTGACGATACTCCGCTATACGAGGCTGGAACTCCGAAAAGAGAGGAATCGGAAACCGGGTGGCCATCTCGTCCCGAGCCAGCAGAGCCTCCAGCATTCTCTCGACAGACTGAGGGGGTGCAATGTCCGGGGACAAACCACACCCAAAGCGAATGTCAGCAAGTTCCGGGGAAAACGTCATGCGGGCACCTACCTGTGGTCACTGTTCCACGCTGCATATCTAGAAACCTAGCGCGACACGCAGGTGAATGCACAGCGGATTTACAGGTTGAACGCAGGGATCGGCGGTTTCCGTCGCATGAGACGTAAACCAACTTCAGCGGAACCCACAGGCCGCGTCATACGACGCGGCCGGCTTGGTCTTGGGTCTCGATGGTTCAGTCCTGCGGAATCACGCGCAGGCCCAACTCCATCAGCTGATCGCTGGCAGGATCGCTGGGGGCATTCATCATCAGATCTTCGGCACGCTGGTTCATCGGGAACATGATGACTTCGCGGATGTTCTGCTGGTCGGCCAGAAGCATCACGATCCGGTCGATGCCTGCGGCACAGCCACCATGCGGGGGGGCGCCATAATGGAACGCGTTGAACAGGGCGCCAAAGCGGTTCTTCACCTCGTCCTCGCCGTACCCAGCCAATTCAAAGGCTTTCAACATGATCTCTGGCTTGTGATTCCGGATTGCGCCGGACACCAGCTCGTAGCCGTTGCAGGCCAAATCGTATTGATAGCCCAGAACGTCCAGCGGGTTGCCTTC
>JBFHMM010000154.1:0-9672 GCA_041594355.1 Paracoccaceae bacterium
GGCGGCGCTGGCGGCCGAGGCGCTGTTGCCGCTGCCGCCGGTGCCGGCGGTTGACGTGGCCTCGGACGGGGTCTGCCTGATCGCCGGACCGGGCGAAGTGGCGGTGGCGCTGGCCCGGCAGCTGGCCGGGGCGCTGACCGTGACGGTGCTGATCAACGATGACGCCGAGCCGCCCGAAACCCGCGCTTTCGACGTGGTGCGCGGGCGGGTGCGATCACTCTCCGGGGCGCTGGGCGGGTTCGAGCTGCGACTGGACGCGCTGCAGACGGTGGTGCCCGGCGGCCGGGGCGGTTTTGACATGACGCCGCCGCAGGACGGGGCGCAGTCGGCCTGCGATATCATGGTCGATGTGACGGGCGGCGTGCCGATGGTGCCCGCGCCGGAGAAGCGCGAGGGATACCTGCGCGCCGATCCGCGCGACCCGCTGGCGGTGGCGGCGCTGGCGCTGGAGGCGGTGCAGCTGACCGGAACCTTTGAGAAACCGCTCTATGTCAAGCTGGACGACAGCCTGTGCGCCCATTCGCGGGCGCGGCAGGCGGGCTGTTCCAACTGTCTGGACATTTGCCCGACAGGGGCGATTTCGCCGGCGGGAAACCATGTGGAGATTGATCCGATGGTCTGTGCCGGCTGCGGGTCCTGCGCGGCGCTGTGCCCGTCGACGGCAATCACCTATCGGGCACCCGATTTCCGGTATGGGGTCATGCGGATGCGCACGCTGGCGCAGGCCTATCGCGCGGTGGGTGGCGGCGCGCCGCGTCTGCTGGTTCATGATTCCCACGGTGCTGAGATGATCCGGCTGGCGGCCCGGTTCGGGCGCGGGCTGCCTGCCGATGCGATACCGATGGAGGTCGCTGCGCTATCCGGGTTCGGGCATGCCGAGATGGTGTCGTCTTTGGCGGTGGGGTTCGCGCGGGCCGATGTGCTGCTGACGCCGACAGCCGAGCGGGCGGCGCTGGAGCGCGAACTGGAGCTGGCGCAGGCGCTGGCGGGGCCGGGGCGGCTGGGGCTGCTGGACGAGGCCGACCCGGATGCCCTGTCGGACCGGCTCTATGAAGCGGCGGCGCCGTTGGCCCCCGGCCGGGCGATTTTGCCGATGGGCAATCGGCGGCAGGCGGCGCGGATGGCGGCGCAGGCGCTGAACCCTGACGTGGAGGCGCCGTTGCCGCTGCCTGATGGCGCGCCTTATGGTGCGGTCGTCGTGAATACCGATGCCTGTACGCTCTGCCTGAGCTGCGTGTCGCTGTGTCCGTCGGGTGCATTGGTCGACAATCCCGACATGCCGCAGCTGCGGTTTCAGGAGGAAGCCTGTCTGCAATGCGGGATCTGCGCGCGGATCTGCCCGGAGGATGCCATCGCGCTGCGTCCGCAGATGGACTTGAGCGATGCGGCCCTGACGCAGGTCGTGCTGAACGAGGAGGAACCGTTTCTCTGTGTCGAATGCGGCACGCCGTTTGGTGTGAAATCGACCGTCGAGCGGGTCATGGAGAAGCTGGCGGGCAACCACGAGATGTTCGCCACCAGCGAGGCGGCGCGGATGATCGCGATGTGTGACAACTGTCGCGTGAACGCGCAATTCCACCGAGATAACAACCCCTTTGCCGCCGACCCTAAACCAAGGGTGCGGACCACCGAGGACTATCTGTCAAAACGCCGGGATCACTGATGCTGCAACGGTTCGCCAAGATCGGCGGCGGCGGTGGCCGAGACAAAGGCGAGGATTGCCTCCAGATCGTCCAGTGTGATCGAGACCGGCACGATGGGCGGCGGGCGTTCGGGGGCGAACGGCGGGGTGACGCCCGTGACCTGGGTAAAGGCGGGGTGCGGATTGAGCACGTAAAACTGCTGGAACCGGTCGTTCCAGTCGGCCAGCGCACGCAGCACGGCAAAGGAAGGCGTCGAGCCGAGCCCGCCCATCCGGTTCTCGGGGCCGACCACGTGGCAGCGGCCGCAATGGGTCAGAGACAGCGTGGCGCCGCGCGCCGCGTCGCCGTCGAAGCTGGGCGCGGTGTCGGCGATCACGGTGTCGAATTGTGCTGTGAACGGGTCGCCGACCGCCGGGGTAAAGCTTTCGACCGTGCGTTTGCCGATGTCCGACAGCAGCCAGTCGCGAAACCGCTGCTGGCGGGGATCGTCGCCCGTCCGCAGGTGATAGATCCGGCCCGCGCGGCCGAACACCGGGTCGCCCGGCGGTTCCGGGGCCAGCCGCATTGGGCCGGCGTCATCGGGAACGACACGAATCCCGGTCTTGAGAGAAAAGCGTGGCAGCATATGTTTCAGCAGGCCACTTGCGCTGATGTCGCCCGGTGCGGCCAGACCAAGCGGCCCCTCGGCGACAGAAGGGCTGGCGGCCAGCAGCAGGCTCAGGCACAAAAGGGCAGCTCGCATGGCCAGAAGCCTAGATCGGACGGCAGGCCTGCGTCAAATGAACAGAACGAAGATCGGAGAACAGCAGATCATGAGCGACGCGTACAACATGTCGATTCGCAAGTTCCTGAAACAGGTGGGCGTCACCAGCCAGAGCGTGATCGAAGACGCGCTGCGGTCTGCCGGGGCGGATGGCGAGAGCTATAGCGCCAAGATGGTGCTCACGGTCGAGGGGCTGGACGTCGAACATGTGATTGAAGGCACCATCGGGAGCCGCGAGGAATGAGCACGCGCAACGCGGTCCTGGAGGCCCTCAAGCAGATCACCGACCCGGTCGGTGGCACCGATATCGTGGCCGCCGGCATGGTGCGGGGGCTGCACGTCGAAGGCGGCACCGTGCGGTTCGTGCTGGAGATCGACCCGAAACAGGCGGAGATGATGGAGCCGGTGCGGGCCGAGGCCGAGGCACGGGTCAAAGCGCTGGAGGGGATCTCCCAGGTCTCTGCTATGCTGACCGCCCATTCCGACAAGGCGCCGCCGGATCTGAAGCCCAAGGCCAAGGCCAAGACCCAGCCGCAGGGGCCGCAGAAGGTGCCCGGTGTCGACCGGATTGTGGCGATTGCCAGCGGCAAGGGCGGGGTTGGCAAATCCACCGTGGCGGCGAACCTCGCGGTGGCGCTGGCCGCCGAGGGGCGGCGCGTGGGGCTGCTGGATGCCGATATCTACGGGCCGTCGCAGCCGCGGATGATGGGCGTGTCGGGCCGCCCGGCCAGCCCGGATGGCAAGATCATCCTGCCGATGCGCAACCACGGCGTCACCATGATGTCGCTGGGGCTGATGATGAACGAAGGCCAGGCTGTGGTCTGGCGAGGGCCGATGCTGATGGGGGCGCTCCAGCAGATGATGATGCAGGTGCAGTGGGGCGCGCTGGACGTTCTGCTGATCGACCTGCCGCCCGGCACCGGTGACGTGCAGTTGACGCTGAGCCAGAAATTCGACGTGGACGGCGCCATCGTGGTCTGCACCCCACAGGATGTGGCGCTGCTGGATGCCCGCAAGGGGATCGACATGTTCCGCCAGTTGAAAACGCCGATCCTCGGCATGATTGAGAACATGAGCACCCATATCTGTTCCAAATGCGGGCACGAGGAGCACGTCTTTGGCCATGGCGGTGTCGCGAAGGAGGCCGAAGCGCTGGGCGTGCCGCTGCTGGCGGAAATCCCGCTGCATCTCGATATCAGGCTGGCCGCCGACGGTGGCGCGCCGATTGTCGCCAGCCAGCCCGACAGCCCGCAGGCCGCCGCGTTTCGCACCATGGCTAAACGGCTGATCGAGAAAGGGCAGGCATGACGCAGATGCCCAGCTTTCCGCCGCTGCTGCAAGGCGAGGCGGTGGGCGGCACCACCGATCCGTTCGACAAGGCCCGCGCGCTGGCCGCGCTGGGCTGCGACGGCGGCACGGTGGTCTATGGCCCGCAGATGGACCGGCTGCGGGCGGCGATGGTCTTTGCCCCCGACGTCGCGCTGGAAGACGCGATGGCGATGCTGCCTGTCTGCGGCATCGGCTTCCAGAACGCGCTGGGGGCGCTGGCGCCGCCGGAAGTGGCGGTGCATCTGAGCTGGGACGGGGCGATTTTTGTCAACGGGGCGCGCTGCGGCGGGCTGCGCGCGGCGGCCTCGGGCGGTGCTCCCGACCAGGTGCCGGGCTGGCTGGTGATCGGGCTCGACGTGCCATTCCTGTGGTCCGACGTGGCGCCGGGCGAAAACCCGGGTTTGACGGTTCTGGCCGAGGAGGGTTGCGCCGAGCTGACCCCGCCGCGGGTGCTGGAAGCTTGGGCGCGCCACACGCTGGTCTGGATCAACCGCTGGGACGACGAAGGCAACGGTCCGGTCCACGCCGAATGGATGGGGGTGCTGCGCGACGTCGGTGAAAAGATCAAACGGAACGGGTATGACGGCACCTTTCTGGGGGTCGATGATCGCTTTGGCATGCTGATCCGCGATGCCCGGGCGACCCATCGGCTTCCCATGTCCAGCCTGCTGCAGCAGACGCCATGAACCTCGCCCGTGCCATCCATTTTGACGAAAGCGACATGCAGGTCTTTCATTCCCCCGCCCGGACCGGCGAATGGTGCATTGCGGGCGGTTTTGAGTTTTCAAACTGGACCGAGGCCGATCTGGCGGGCAAGGCGCGCCAGGCCTTTGCCAATGGCTGGCTCGGGGTCGAGACCTTTGGCCGGGTCACCTTTGTCGCGGTCACCCCGGTGACCCCCGTCGAACAGGCAGAATTGGAAACCGCGCTGGCGCAGCACTTCGTGACGCTCTACGGCGCCCCCTCGGTCGCGGTCGCGCGCGGTGTCGCCGCCGCGGAAATCGCACATATGGCCGAACTGTGCGACGGCCACGACATGAACACCCTGCTGACGGTCGCACGGGAGCTGACCCCGGCCGGTGTCCGCGAAAGTTTTCGCGTGATCGAGGCCGATGCCGCCGATCTGGAACAGCTGGCCGTGCATTTTGACCCCGACGCCTGAACGACGGGTGCCTTGATCGGGGGAGGCTATTTCGGGTCAGACAGAGGCCAGGGACGTCCTGCTTCTTTCCGATGGCACATACCCGCCCTGCCGGTGCGGCCTGAGTGGGGGCGGGAACTGGTCACTCCTGCCCGGCAAAACCGCCGTATTGTCCACGCTTGAACATCAATCCCAGGCCGGGGCGGTGGGTGGCATGCAGGACTTCGCCCACGACGATGGAGTGATCGCCCCCGTCATGCACGGCGCGCGCGACGCAGTCGAACCGCGCCAGGCAGCCGTCCAGATGCGGGATGCCATCCTCGCCCGGGTGCCAGTTGACCTGATCGAATCCGTTGCCGGTGCGGGAAAAATGCACTGCCAGCTCCTGTTGCGTTTCGCCCATGACGTGAATGGCATAGCGCGGCGCGGCCGCGAACACCGGGTGCCGGACCGAGGCCTTGGCCGGGCACCACAGCACCAGCGGCGGATCGAGCGAGACGGAGGCGAAGGAATTCACCGTCATGCCCAGCGGTTGATCTTTGTGCAGGGTGGTGACCACGGTCACGCCGGTGCCGTAGCATCCCAGCGCATCGCGAAAGGCGCGGATCGTCTCGGGTCCGGGTTTGAAGCTTGAAACAGACATATCACGTGCGCCTTAACATCCGGGTCTCAGGTGCCACGGCTGGCGCCGATTGTCCATGCCTGCCCGGCCGGCTCAGTTCAGGTCCTCGAGCAGGCGACCGTGTTTGCGGGTCTCGGCGACGACGTCGCCGAAAGTTTGCATGCCGCGCGCCTGCAGCATCGGCAGCATCTTGCACAGAACTTCCGCCGTCGCTTGTGCATCGCCCAGCGCGGTATGGCGCAGATGGGGAGGGATGGTCACCCCCAGCCGGTCGCAGAGCGCGTCGAGTGTATGGGTTTCACCGGCCCCGAAGACCACTGCGGACAGCAGCACCGTATCGAGGATCGGGTGTTCCCAGTCGACCCCCATCCGGCCCGCGTGGCGGCGCAGGAAAGCCATATCAAATGGCGCGTTATGGGCAGCAATGACGGCATTCGAGGCGAATTTGTGAAAACTCCGCCCGGCCTCCGCGATGTCGGGCGCACCGGCCACCATCGCGTCGCTGACGCCATGGACCTTGGTCGATCCCGGCGGGATCGGCATGCCGGGGTTGACCAGCGTGTCCAGTACCTCGCCCTCAATAATGCGCCCGCGCAGCACCCGCACGGCGCCGATCTGGACCACTTCGTCCTTGTGCGGCAGCAGGCCGGTGGTCTCGGTATCGAAAACGACGAAGGCGAGATCGCTCAGCGGGCGGTCCTCGAAGGCGGCATCGCCGGAAGTTTCCAGCAGGTCGAAGTCGTAGACCAGCGGGCGGGCGGCCTCGGGGGCGATCTGTGCCTCGGCACCGTCAAAGATGAGCATGTAGCCGGGCGCGTCGCCCAGTGGTTTCAGCCGCGCGCTGTAGCTTTGCGCGTCATCGGCGCTGACGGCAGTGAAACTCACCTCCAGGCCGCTGCGGGCGAGCGTGCCATAGGCTGCCTCGACGGCCTCGCGCTGCAGGTAATCGAACAGCGAGGCATTCAGGCGGGGATGGGCGATCTGGGCCAGAACCCCTGCGGCCTGTCCGTCATAGAGCACGATTTGATGGTTCGGGTTGACGATAACCATGGCCATGGGGATCTCGGTCAGGAGCGCGGTCAGCCGCTCTTTCTCGGCGGCGAGGCGCGCGGTTTGCGCGGCCACCGCTTCGGCGGTGTTCATTGCGGTTTCGCTGAGCTGCCCGGCCACGGCGGCGGCGGCCGGGGCCAGATCGCCGAGGTAGCGGGCGGCATGCAGGTCCAGATCGCCGGTGACCCCGGCATGGGCCCGCGCCCGCATCTGGGCGGCCAGCCGTTCGATCGGGCGCGCCACGTTCTCGTCGAACAGCAGCCAGACACCGGCGGTCAGCGCCACCACCGCCAAGAGGCTGAGCGCGCCGGAGACTACAAAGGCATCGAGGATCGCCGGATCGCCGGCGCGGCGGTACCCGGCATAGAGCGACAATCCGATCACCGTCGCCCCGCCGAGCGCCAGCAGGCAGAAGAACAGGAAGATCCGCAGTCGCAGGCTCAGGTGTTGCATCGTCATGGCTCTTCGCAGACCGCAACCAGAACGGTATCGTCCGCGGTGACGCTGACCCAGTCGGCATCGGTGACCGCGCCCCGCGCGTCATAGGTTGCCCCATCGGTCAGACTGGCGCGGCGCAGGCCGTTGCAATCCACCAGGATCGACATCTTGCTCACGGGCGCCCAGCGGCCAAAGAAATAGAGATCGGCCATGGTCTGGCCCGGCACGTCGGGGTTTTGCCGCAGACTGGCTTCGTCCAGCGCGGCGAAGCGGTCGACATAGGGCGATACCATGGTCCAGGGCCGGTAAAAGCTGCGGTTCTCCACGGTTTCGATCACCACGACGCCCTCGGGCAGGCCTTCCTTGGTGCGCCCGTACCAGCCGTATTCGCTGGTGATGGTCATGGCGATCATCGCCAGACCTGCCGCCACCGGCGCGGTCCAGCGCGGCAGCCGCCCGCCGGTAAACCATATGAGCAGCATCACAACACCGGCGGTGGCGAGGCCGGCAAAGACCGTTCCGATCAGCTCCAGAAACATGCTCTTCCTCCCGAAAAACCCGATGTCCGGATCTTCATCTCTTCAAAAAATACTCATACCCGACGTCGGTCCCCGCAATGACATCAGCCCAACATGCCCTTGCCGTGGCCCACGGCGGCCTGCAGCGTCTTTACCACAACGAAGGCGTCGCGCAGATGACTTCGCTCAAAGTCCGACAGGTCGGTGGGCGCAAGAAAGTTGTCCGGCTTGGTGCCTGATTTCACAAGCGAAACCTGATGTTCCAGCCGGGTTTCGGCGATCAGGTCGTAGGCGTCCAGCAGGTCGCGCGCGCCCGAAAGGCTGAGGGTGCCGGCGGCCTGCGCGGCCTGAAGCCGGGCGCGGGTATTGGTCTCGGTCAGCTGTCCTTGCAGGGTGTAGATACGCGCCAGGTCGACCACGGGCACCACGCCGTTGGCCTTCATGTCCAGCGTATTGCGATGCTCGCCCGAGCGGATGGTGGCGAAGCCGCGCAGGAGGCCGAGCGGTGGCGTGTGTTTCAGCGAGTTCGAGATCATGTGGGCCACGAAGATCGAATTCTTGCTGGCCGCCTTCAGGGTGTCGGCCTGCAGCCCTGTGAACAAGCTCTTGTCGCCGCCGATGGGCCGCAGGTCGAACATGACGCTGGCCAGCATCTGCGCCTCGGGGTTGGGTTCGGCGATCCAGCCCGCGAAATACGCGCGCCACACCCGCACCGGCTGGCACCAGCGGTCCGCCGTGGCCATCATGTCGCCGGGGCAGTAGAAATAGCCGCAGGTGTCCAGCCCGTCGCAGACAAAGCGGGCCAGGTCGCGGAAGTAGGGCATCTGCTTGGGCGTGACGTCGTCGTGGAGGAACAGGCAGTTGTCCTGATCGGACACGCCGGTCTGTTCCTGCCGGCCCGGGCTGCCGCAGGCGAGCCAGAGGTAGGGCACCGGCGGCGAACCCAGTTTTGCCTGGGCCAGCGCCAGCAGGCGGCGGGTGCAGGTGTCGGCGATGTCGGTGATCAGGCGGGTCACGATCTCGTGCCGGTTGCCGGCCGCGACGAGCTGTACCAGCAGCTGCGGGATCTCGGCGGTGACCTTGGCCATCTCCTGGGCGGTGTCGGCCTTGGCGATGCGGCTGACCATCTCGGCGGAACTGACCGCCTGAAACCGGGTCAGGTCGGTCTGGGTGACGATGCCGACCAGCTGGCCGGCTTTGACCACGGGCACGTGGCCGATGCGGTGTTCCATCATCGCGTGCAGCACGTCGGAGCCGATTGCGGCGGGCGACAGGGTGAGCGGATCGCGGGTCATCACCTGCGCGATCGAGGTGGAGGGGGGCAGGGCGTCGGCCACGACCTTGCCCGACAGGTCGCGCACGGTGACAATGCCGGTCAGCCCTTCGCCGTCGATGACGCAGACCGAAGAGATCCGGTTGTCGCGCATGAGGGTCGCGGCCTGTTGCACGGTGGCGTCCACCGCGCAGGTCACCGGGACAGGCGCCATGAAGGTTTCGACCCGCGTGGTGGCCAGGTCGCTGCCGCGCGGGGCGTCACCGCGGCGGCGGTCAAAGAACCGCGCCACCTTGGGTTGGCGGGCCATCAGCGCGTAGAAGGAGGGTTTCGGCAGCATCAGCAGCAGGCTGTCCTGAACCGCGCGGGCCGAGGTCAGCGCCTTGCCCTGCCGGGTCAGCCCGCGTTCGCCGAAGGAGTTGCGCGGGCCGAGGATCGACAGCGGCGCGCCGTTCTCGTCGTCGATATGCACTTCGCCGGTGTGGATCAGGTAGAGCCCTTCAAGCTCTTCCCCGAGGGCATAGACCGGGGCCTCGGCGGCGACTTCGACCATCTTGAACTTGGGCAGCAGTCCGTCCAGTTCGCTCGCCTCGAGGCTGTCGTAGGGGTGAACGGACCGGAGGAAGCGGGTCAGGTCGGCGGGGGAAAGGGGCATGTCACACCGGCAATATCGGGAAGTGAAAGATCCCGCCCAGATTGCGCTGGGCGGGACCGATGAAAAAGAGGGCGGGCCGTCGCAGGATGGAACGGTCCGGCCATGTCGTTCAGTGGTCCTGAGCGGCACCGGCCCCGCGCGGGATCCGGACGCTTTCGACCAGGTCCTTGATTTCCTGCGGGGTTTCTTTGGTCATGCCGGCCACCAGGTAGGCGACACCGAAGTTGACGATTGCACCGA
>JBFHMM010000155.1:0-9653 GCA_041594355.1 Paracoccaceae bacterium
CCGTCTTGCGCGGGCCGGGGGCGGCTGGCAAAACACGGGTCATTACCGCTGCGTGACGCGGGGGTCGGGATGCAGCGGGAGAAACGGAATGCGTAGGATCAAATTCAAGCGGGTCGAGGGCAACACGGATCTGCCGTTGCCGCAGTATGCCACACCGGGGGCGGCGGGGATGGATTTGCGCGCCTTTCTGCCCGAGGGGCCGGTGGTCTTTGAGTCGGGCGCTCTGCACATGATTTCGGTGGGCTTTTGCGTGGAATTGCCGGTGGGCACCGAGATGCAGATCCGGCCGCGGTCGGGCATGGCGCTGAAGCACCGGTTCGTGATCCCCAACAGCCCCGGCACGGTGGATGCCGATTACCGGGGCGAGGTGAAATGCGGGCTGCTGTATCTGGGTGCGGCGCCGTTCACGATTTCGCATGGCGACCGGATTGCGCAGGCGGTGATTGCCGATGTGCTGCGGCTGCCGATGGACGAGGTCGAGACGCTGTCTGAAACCGACCGGGGCGCCGGCGGTTTTGGGTCGACGGGACGCGCCTGATGGGGCTGGTCTTCCTGCTGGCGGCGGTGCTGTGGGGTGTCGGCACGGCACTGGGCGCGCCGCGCGCGCAGCGGCTGTTTCTGGTGGGGCTGCTGTTTGTCGCGGTTCTGGGCTTGCATCTGGTGCTGCCGGACGGGCATCCCTTGCGCATGGCGACCGGGGAAACGCCGGCGCTGTGGCTGCTGCTGGGCGGGTTTGCCGCCGTAGCGATGGTCTATGGGCAACTGGTGCGGGCGCTGCGGCGGCGGGCACAGGCAACGGAGATCGGGGTGCCGGAACAGAAGACAGGGGCCTTCACGGGCGATGAGCTGGACCGCTATGCCCGCCATATCGTGCTGCGCGAGCTGGGCGGGCCGGGGCAGAAGCGGCTGAAGGCCGCGCGGGTGCTGGTGATCGGCGCCGGCGGGCTGGGATCGCCGGCGCTGCAGTATCTGGCGGCGGCGGGGGTTGGCACCATCGGGGTGATCGACGACGACGTGGTGGAAAACGCCAACCTGCAACGGCAGATCATCCACAGCCACGCCAATATCGGCATGCCCAAGGTGTTTTCGGCGCAGGCCGCGATGGAGGCGCAGAACCCGCATGTGGTCGTGCGGCCCTATCACCGGCGGCTGGAGGCGGACACGGCGGCGGGTCTGTTCAATGATTATGACCTGATTCTGGACGGCACCGACAATTTCGACACCCGCTACCTCGCCAATCGCACCGCCGTGGCGCAGGGCAAACCGCTGGTTTCCGGCGCGCTGTCGCAGTGGGAGGGTCAGGTCAGCGTCTTTGACCCGGCCCGGGACGCGCCCTGCTACGAATGCGTCTTTCCCGAGGCACCGGCGCCGGGGCTGGTGCCCTCCTGCGCCGCGGCCGGGGTGATCGGGCCGCTGCCCGGGGTGATCGGCGCGATGATGGCGGTGGAGGCGATCAAGGTGATCACCGGCGCGGGTGCCGCGCTGCGGGGCGAGATGCTGATCTACGACGCGCTTTATGGTGAAACCCGCAAGATCCGGCTGAAAACACGTGCCGATTGCCCGGTGTGCGGCGGGTGACGCGCGGGCAGCCGCACGGGTGCCGCCGGGTCGTGCTGGGCGCGGCGCGGGTTTCATGCAGGATGGCCGCGCAAACGGCGGAGGACCATCATGCAAAGCTGGGATATCGTGATCTCGTCACCATTGGGCGAAACCCGCGCGCGGCTTGACTTCGAAGACGCGGGCGGCCGGCTGGTGGGACGGATGACCGGCAAGGGCGGCGACGGCCCGATGGAGGACGCCAGGATCGACGGCGACAGGCTGGCGTGGTCCTGCCGGATCCAGAAACCGGCGCCGATGACGCTGAAGTTCGACGGTGAACGGCAGGGCGGCACAATGGCGGGCAAGATCAAGTTCGGTTTGTTTGCCTCCGGCACTTTCACCGCGCAGCGACGTGAGCAAGCTGCGTCGGGCGGCTGACCGTCACTCTCCGCGACAACACCCCCCGCGCGCGAAAGCGCTCCCGCCAGGTCCTTCGGCATCACAGATGCCTGTGGCCTGTCGGGCCCGGCAGCGCGCGGGTAAACCCACGCGCTGCGCCCGCGCTCCCTTTCATCTCTTGGGAAGATACTCCGGGGGCGAGGCCGCAAGGCCGAGAGGCCGGCGCCCCCTTGCCCCGCCCGCCGCAGGCGCGTGCGAATTCCCTCGCAAGGCACTGGAACATTGCCCGCAGCGCGCCTAGCTTGCGGGCAAAGGAGTTTGCCCGATGACCCGCACCACCAACCCGATCCTCGCAGAGTGGACCACGCCGTTCCAGCTTGCCCCGTTTGACACGATTTCGGACGACGATTTCGAACCGGCGCTCACCCGCGCCCTGGCTGCTCATGCCGCCGAGATCGCCGCCATCGCCGAAGCCCCGGATCAGCCCTCCTTTGCCAATACGATCGAGGCGCTGGAGGCCGCCGGCCGTGATCTGGACAAGGTGCTGTCGGTTTTCTTTACCGTCGCGGGCGCCGACAGCACCCCGGCGCGCGAGGCGTTGCAGCGGGATTTCTCGCCCCGTCTGGCGGCGCATTATTCCGAGATATCCTCGAACAAGGCGCTGTTTGCGCGGGTGGCGGATCTCTGGGCGCGCAGGGACGATCTGGGGCTGAGCCCAGAGCAGGCGCGGGTTCTGATGCTGACTCACCGCAGCTTTGTTCGTGCCGGCGCGGCGCTGGAAGGGGCGCAGGACGCCCGGATGAAGGACATCAAGGCGCGGCTGGCGAGCCTGGGCACCGGGTTTACCCAGAACCTGCTGGCAGACGAACGCGACTGGTTCATGACCCTCCGCGAGGACGACCTGGAGGGGTTGCCGGGCTTCGTCGTGGACGCCGCCCGCGCGGCGGGCGAGGAAAAGGGCGAGGACGGTCCGGTGATGACCTTGTCGCGGTCTCTGATCGTGCCGTTTTTACAGTTCAGCCCGCGCCGCGACCTGCGGGAAAAGGCCTACCGGGCCTGGGCCGCGCGCGGGGCCAACGAGGGCGGGACCGACAACCGGGGCATCGCCGCCGAAATCCTGCAACTGCGGGCCGAGCGTGCGCGGTTGCTGGGTTATGACAGCTTTGCCGACTACAAGCTGGAAACAGAGATGGCCGGCACGCCCGAGCGGGTGCGCGAGTTGCTGATGGCGGTCTGGGCGCCGGCGCGGGCGCGGGCCGAGGCCGACGGCGCGGTTCTGGAAAAGATGATGCAGGAGGATGGCGTCAACGGCCCGCTGGAACCCTGGGACTGGCGCTATTACACCGAGAAGCGGCGCAAGGCCGAACATGATCTGGATGAGGCGGCGCTGAAGCCCTACCTGCAGCTCGACCGGATGATTGAGGCGGCCTTTACCTGTGCAAACCGCCTGTTCGGGCTGCAGTTCCGGCCCCTGGACGTGGCCCTTTACCACCCCGATTGCCGGGCGTGGGAGGTGACGCGGGAAGGTGTCCATGTGGCGGTGTTCATCGGTGACTATTTTGCGCGCGGATCGAAACGGTCGGGGGCCTGGTGTTCGGCGATGCGGTCACAGGCGAAGTTCCCGCAAGCGCAGGCACCGGTGGTGATCAACGTGTGCAACTTCGCCAAGGGCGATCCGGCGTTGTTGTCCTATGACGACGCGCGCACGCTGTTTCACGAATTCGGCCACGCGCTGCACCAGATGCTGTCGGACGTGACATATGAAAGCATCTCGGGGACCTCGGTGGCGCGCGATTTCGTGGAACTGCCAAGCCAGCTTTATGAACATTGGCTGGAGGTTCCGGAAGTGCTGGGCGAATTCGCCACCCATGTGGAGACCGGCGCGCCGATGCCGCAGGCGATGCTGGACAAGGTGCTGAAGGCGGCCAATTTCGACATGGGGTTCCAGACCGTGGAATATGTCGCCTCGGCGCTGGTCGATCTGGAGTTTCACCAGGGTGAGGCACCCGCCGACCCGATGGCGAAACAGGCCGAGGTTCTGGCGGACATCGGCATGCCGCGCGCCATCGGCATGCGCCACGCCACGCCGCATTTCGCGCATGTCTTTTCCGGTGACGGCTATAGCTCGGGCTATTACAGCTATATGTGGTCCGAGGTGATGGACGCCGACGCCTTTGCCGCCTTTGAGGAGGCTGGCGGCGCTTTTGACGCTGACCGGGCCCGCGCTTTGGAGAAACATATCCTGTCCACCGGCGGCTCGAAGGATCCGGCTGAGTTGTACGTGGCGTTCCGGGGCCAGTTGCCTGAGGTCGGTGCGCTGCTCAAGGGGCGTGGGTTGGTCGCGGCGGCATGAGCCGAGCCGCACGGCGGCTACGCCCTGATTGCGCCCCGGTTGCGCCTGCGGTGCAAGCCTCCGGCGGAATTGGCCGGGGGGCCGCCAAGAAGGAGAGGGGCAATGATTGCCTATGTGACAGTGGGCGCCGAAGACATCGCAGGGGCGAAACGGTACTATTCGGCCTTCCTGCCGGGGCTGGGCTATGCGCTGCGCGAGGGGCCGGAGGGGCCGAGTTATACGCTGGCTGTCGAAACTGGGCTGCCCGATTTCTATGTCAAACCGCCATTTGACGGGGCGGTGGCCACCGCCGGAAACGGAGCGATGGTGGCCTTTGAGGCCCGCAATCAGGACCAGGTGCGCGCCCTGCATGCCGTCGCGCTGCGTGCCGGTGGCTTCGACGAGGGGCAGCCGGGGTTTCGCGCGGCCTACGGCCCCCGGTTCTTTGTCGGCTACCTGCGCGATCCCAAGGGCAACAAGATCGCGCTGTTTTCCAGCAATCCGGAGGACCCCGCACGGGACGGCGGGCGGGAGACCGGCGACCGTCCCGCACGGGGGCAGTTTGTCTGATCGTAACGCCCCGACTTCCGACGCCGGTGCCCTAGGGCGGTCAATAGCCGAGGCTGCGGTCGACCAGATGCAGGAAACTCTCGCCCGCCTCGCCGCGCCGGATGTTCTCGGCGATCACCCGCGAGGCGGTTTCGGGCCGGGTTTCAGAGGCGATATGCGGGGTGACGGTGACCCGGGGGTGGGACCAGAAGGCGTGATCGGCGGGCAGCGGTTCGGTGCGGAAGACATCGAGCGTGGCGTGGCCGATCTGGCCCGCATCCAGCGCCGCCAGCAAGGCGGTGTCGTCGATCAGCGGGCCGCGACCGGGGTTGATGATCACCGCGCCACGCGGCAGCTGGGCCAGCGTTACGGCATTCAGGATGTCCGTGGTCGCGGCCGTATCGGGCAGCAGCAGCACGACGATCTGTGCTGTGCCGAGCGCCTGCGTCAACCCGTCGGCCCCGTGGCGGCAGGTGACGCCGGGCACGTCCTTGACGCTGCGGCTCCAGCCGGTGACGGGGAAGCCGAGCGATGTGAGGGCCGAGGCGCAGGCCTGACCGAGGGTGCCGAGGCCGAGAATGGTGAGGGGCCGGTCCCCGGCCAGCGGTGGGATGTCCCGCCGCCAGGTGCCGTCCTGTCCGTGGATGTATGTATCGATGTCGAGGTGATGGCGCAGCACGTGGCCGGTGACCCATTCGACCATGCCCCGGGTCAGCCCCTCATCGACCATGCGGGCCAGCGGCACGGTGAGCGTCGGGTTCGGCGCGACGTCCTCGACCCCGGCCCAGAGGTTCAGCACGGCCTTGAGCCTTGTGTAGGGGGTGAAATCCTGCACGTCGCTGTTGGGGGCGTAGATGATGTAATCGACCTGATTGGGGGCAAAGTCGGTGCACAGGTCAAAGCGCAGACCGGCGGCGGTGAGCGCCTCGGTCAGGGGCCTGTGGTAGGTGGACCAGCGTTCCGACTTGGCGGCGAATAGGATGTTCACGGTCATCGGGGGTTCCTGTTATCGGCCTGTTATCGGCCTGTTATCTGGGGCGGTGGATATGGGCGCTTTGCACGATACCGAAGGCGCCCATCAGCACCAGCATGGCCGATCCGCCGTAGCTGACCAAGGGCAGCGGCACGCCGACCACGGGGGCCAGCCCCATCACCATTGACATGTTTACGGCAAAGAACAGGAAGAAGGTGATGGCGATGCCCAGCGTCACCAGCGAGGAGAACCGGTCGCGGGTGAGCAGGGCGGTGACGAGGCAAAAGACGATGATCAGCGCGTAGAGCGCGAGCAGGGAAAACCCGCCGACAAAGCCGAATTCCTCGGCCAGGGTGGTAAAGATGAAATCGGTGTGCTTCTCGGGCAGGAAGTTCAGCCGGCTCTGGGTGCCCTGCATGAAGCCGCGCCCTGTCCAGCCGCCCGATCCCAGCGCGATTTTGGATTGGGTAATGTGATAGCCCGCGCCCAGCGGGTCCGAACCCGGGTCGAGGAAGGTGTCGATGCGGCGGTACTGGTAATCCTTGAGCAGTTGCCAGTCGGTGCCCCGGCTGCGGAACACCGTCGTCACCAGCCCGACCCCGGCCGCGATCACGGCGGCGAAATAGGCCCAGTGCACGCCCGCGAGGAACATTAGCCCGCCGCCCGCCGCCAGCAGCAGGATCGAGGTGCCGAGGTCGGGCTGGCGCAGCACGAGGGAGGTGGGCAGCAGGATGAACAGCACCGGCAGCAGCACCCACAGGGGCCGCGAGGTGCGTTTCGCGGGCAGCCAGTCGTAATAAGCGGCCAGCAGCATCACCATGGTGATCTTGGTCACCTCTGACGGTTGCAGCCGCATGAAACCGAGGTCGATCCAGCGTTGCGCACCCATGCCCACTGAGCCGAAGAATTCAACCGATATCAGCAGCAGGATTGAGGCGCCGTAGGCGACGGCGGCCATGTTGCGCCAGAACCAGATCGGCACCATGGCCACGCAGAGCATCACCGCCATGCCGAGCGCGAAGCGTTTGATCTGCGGTTCGGCCCAGGGCGTGAAGGAGCCGCCGGCTACCGAGTAAAGCATCAGGAACCCGACGCCCGCGACCGAGATCAGCAGCAGGGTCAGCGGCCAGTTCAGATAGAGGATCTTGCGCGGGCCGGACGGGGTGGATTTGACTGAATATTCAAGATAGCTCATGCGCGGCCGCTTTCCGAGGTGTCATAGCGCGGGCGTTCGCGTTCCAGCCGCTCTTGCTGTGCCTTGATGCGGCCTCGATCCTTGGAGGGGTAGGCGGCCAGCGGAGGGGTATCGCCGTAGAGCGCCTGCAGCATCACGTCGCGCGCCACCGGGGCGGCCGCGGTCGAGCCGCCACCGCCATGTTCGACCACCACCGACACCGCGTATTTCGGCCGGTCGAAGGGGGCGAAACAGACAAACAGCGCGTGGTCGCGGCGGTTCCACGGCAGGTCGCGGTTGTTGATCACGCCGGCGGCGCGTTCGGCGGCGGTGATGCTGCGAACCTGGCTGGTGCCGGTCTTGCCCGCCATGCGAAAGGCATCCTCGATGATGCGGCTGCCGTAGGCGGTGCCGCGCCGGTCGTTTGATACCGCGTACATGGCCCGGCGCATCTGGCGCAGGTTGTTTTCGTTCAGCCCCATGCTTTCGCCCGCGCCCGAGGGCGTTTCGACACCGTCGATGGATTTGATCAGCCGCGGGGTCACTGCGCGGCCGGTTGCCAGCCGCGCCGACATGACCGCCAGCTGCAGTGGCGAGGCCAGCATGTAGCCTTGCCCGATCGAGGCGTTGGCGGTGTCGCCAATCAGCCAGTCCTGCTTGTGGACCTTCTGTTTCCATGCCTTGTCGGGCGCCAGCCCGCGCGCCACCGCCGACATCGGCAGATCGTGGCGCACGCCCAGCCCGAAGCGGCGCGCCATCGCCGAGATCTTGTCGATGCCGACCTTGAGCGCCAGATCGTAATAATAGACGTCGCAGCTCTGCTTGAGCGAATTCTGCAGGTCCACGTGGCCGTGGCCGCCGCGCCGCCAGCAGTGGAACCGCCGATCCGCGACTTCGAGGTGACCGGGGCAGTAGACGGTGTCGTCGGGGCCGATCATCCCCTCTTCGAGCGCCGCCATGGCGGTGATCATCTTGAAGGTCGAGCCGGGCGGGTAGGTGCCCTGCACCGATTTGGACGCCAGCGGACGATAGATGTTTTCGGTCAGGTCGCGATAGTCGGCGACCGAGATGCCCCGGACAAAGAGGTTGGGGTCGAATGTGGGCGAAGAAGAGATCGCGCGCAGATCGCCGGTCTCGCAGTCAATCACCACGGCGCTGGCGCTCTCCTGCCCAAGGCGAGCCTGAACATAGCCCTGCAGTTCGGCGTCGACGCTGAGCTGCAGGTCGGCGCCGGGCTGACCTTCGCGGCGGTCGAGTTCGCGCATAACGCGGCCGGTGGCGTTGACCTCGACCCGTTTTGCCCCGGCCTTGCCGCGCAAGAGATCCTCGCTCTTGGCCTCCAGCCCGACCTTGCCGATCTGGAACCGGGGGATGCGCAGCACCGGTTCGGGGTCCTCGATGCGCGACAGGTCATAGTCGCTGACCGGGCCGACATAACCCACCACATGGGCAAAGTCGGATCCGCGCGGGTAAACGCGGGTCAGGCCGACCTCGGGCGTGATGCCGGGTAGGGCCGGGGCATTGACGGCAATGCGCGACACGTCCTCCCAGCTGACCTGATCGGCAAGGGTGATCGGCAGGAACGGCGCGCTGCGCTTCATCTCCGCCAGCGCGCGATTCAGGTCCTCGGGGTCGAGGTCGACCAGTTTCGACAGGTTGGCGATGACCGCGTCAACGTCGCCGGCGTCTTCGCGGACGATGACGATGCGGTAGCTGGGCACGTTTTGCGCCAGGGTCCGGCCGTTGCGGTCAAATATCTTGCCGCGCGCGGGCGGGATCAGCCGGATGTTGATGCGGTTTTCCTCGGCCAGCAGGCGGAACTGGTCGGCCTGATCGACCTGGAGATACCGCATGCGCATCGCCAGCCCGCCGGCAAAGGCCAGTTGCAGCCCGCCGACAAAGAGCGCCCGGCGGCTGGTCTTGCGCTGCATTACAGACAGTTCGCGGGGGTTGCGTCTCATACCCGGCCTCCCAGTGCGTCGGCGTCACCCGGTGTCAGTTTGCGCACGCCCAGAAGGGTCTGGGTGACCAGCACCACCAGCGGGTAGGCCAGCATGGTCAGCACCATCTGGATCAGGCTCAGAATGAGTTGGGCCTGGCCGACCGCCATCAGCGCCAGCACCAGCCGGTTCAGGATCGTGATTGCAGCCAGCGTCAGGCAGACCGCCAGCCACTCGCCGGCAAAGCTGGCATCGCGCAGGCCGACGGCGCGGTTCTTGAGGTATTCGCTGCCCATCACCACCAGCGCCGCCATCAGTCCGGGCGGTCGTTGAAACATCAGGTCGGCGATCAGCATCACCAGCGCGATGCTGATCGCAGGGGCGTAATCGGGGCGGCGCAGGCTCCAGGCAAAGGCAAAGGCGATCAGCAGGTCGGGCGGCGCCCAGCGGCGCGGCAGCGTGTCGAGCGGTAACAGGTGAAAGAACATGATCAGAAGGCCGAGCCCGACAAAGGCCAGTCGCATCAGCCAGATCCGGACCGGGGACAGGTTATCCATCGCCGTCTTCCGCAGGTTGGTCGGGGTCGGCGGGCGGGGCCGAGGCGGGGGTGGCGGGGGCCACGATGCCGCCGGGGTCTTCGATCGCCTCGGTGCCGTGGTGGCGCAGCACGCGCAGGAATTCCAGCCGTTCGTAGTCGGCCGACAGCCGCACCCGCAGCCGCCCCGAGGGGTCGGGGGGGGCCGGGCC
>JBFHMM010000156.1:0-9596 GCA_041594355.1 Paracoccaceae bacterium
CTGGGCTTCGACTTCTTCATCTTCAACGGTGGAACGGACGAGATCACCGATTTCACCGATGACGAGGACACCGTGCGGCTCGACGATGCGCTGTGGACCGGAACCCGCTCCGTGGCGAATGTGATCAACACCTACGCCAGCGTGGTGGGCGGCAACACGGTCTTCGACTTTGGCGGCGGCAACGTGCTGACCCTGACCGGGGTCACCGACCTGAGCAGCCTGACCGACGATATTGTCATCTTCTGAGGCGTCTTCCGGGATGCGGCGGGCCAAGAGCCGGGGCACCCCCGGCTTGGCCCGCCTCAGGTCGCGCTGGCGTAGCGCTGGCGCCAGGCCTCGGGCACCGCATCGCCGAATTTTCCGAACACCGCGTCATACTGCGGCCGCAGCGCCTGCATCAGCAGCGCCCCCGCCTCTTCGGGCAACTCCATGCTGCGGCCCGGGTTGATCCGCTCGCCCCCCTCGACCGGCACCGGATCGATGCCAAGAAACCGGCAGATGCGGGTGACCGCCTGCTGGCTGAACAGGGTCTCGTAAAAGGCGTACTGGATACGTGGCGCGGGCACCGCCGCCTCAAGCTCGGTCATCGTGCGGATGTAATTCGCGCGCGCCACCCGGCCCAGCACCCCGTCGCGCTGCTGCTGACGCAGGCGGTCCAGACAGGCCGCCTCGAAGTCGGCGTCGTCCATCGGGCCGCCGCGCTCTGCCACAGCCATGCGAAACTGCGACCACATCCGGTCGACCGGGTCGCGCATCACGTAGAGGAACCGGGCCCGGCCCAACTTGGCCATCTCTGCAAACCCCTTGCGGTCCAGCACCGAATAGGACGGAGTGAAGTCAAGCACGATCCGTTCACCTGCGTAATTCTTTGTCACATATTCCAGATACCGGCGATGATTGTCCTGCGGTTCAACATAGATTTTCAGAAGTTCCGCCAGCTCCGCGATCTTGTTCAACCGAGTGCCGTCCTTTCTGCTAGTTCCAGTTCCCAGTGCAGCGCTTTCTTGTTGCAGATGGCGCAACCTAAGATTGTAGTGACCTTTTTCCGATCCGGCCCACAACACATCGAAATAGTGCATCTCCTTGAAGCGAGCAGCTAGGCAACTGGGACTGCGGTTCAGTGTGCTGTGCAGCCAACTGGTGCCGGCCTTCTGTGCACCGATGCCAAACAGCAAGGTCGCCTGCTTTGGAAGCCCCCCCTTCTTGGAACGGTCGCGGGTCTTCGCGCCTAGTCTTTTCAATTCAATCTCCCTAGTGGCTGTGTTCCGTAGTTCACCCCCCAGGGCCACAAAGCGCGCCACATGATCGGCCATGGTGGTGCAATGGGGCTGGCGATTGAAAAAGCCGTGCTGCGCATTGGGCACTTCGATCAGTTTGCAATTGGCCGGCGGCCAGAGCCGGGCAAAGCTGCGCGACGCCTCGACCGGCACCACGTCGTCGGCGCGGCCGTGGGCGATCAGGCAATGCACCCTGGGGCGCTGGCCCGGCTCGGCATAGAGCCGTACCGGGTTGATGTCCTCGCGGCCCGCCGCCGGAACCACCTCGTTGGCAAAGCCCCCGGGCCCAGTGTCGCTGACCGGGTTGAACAGGATCAGCCCCGCCACCCCGTCCGGGGCGCGGCGCACCGCGTCCAGCGCCAGCAACCCGCCGAAGGACGCGCCGAGCACGTAGAGCCGGGCGCCCTTGGCGCGGGCGCCGCGGACCCATTCCAGCGCCCGGGCGCCATCCTCCAGCATATCGTCCAGCCCGGCGCCGTCCCGGTTCCGGGTCCGGTAGCTGACGGCGGCGGCCCGCATCCGTGGGCTGGCGGCGACCATTTCGGTACAGAAATCCCGCAGCATGGCCGGTTCTCCCGCCACCCCGCCGCCGCCGTGGAAACACAGCACGAAGACCTCTTCATCCGCCGTCTCGCAGGCCGCGCCCAGGTAAATCTCGGCGTATTGCCCCTGGCCAAGATCGGCCCGCTGTGTTGTCGCCATCTATCGGATCCTTCTGTCTGCCCGCACGATTGCGCGCCCGATTACCCGCCGCTCAGGTCCCCAGCCGCACCATACGTTCGCGCTCCGGGGCCCCCAGCATGTTTTCCTCATGCCTGGCGATCGCCTCTTCGAGGTCCTCGTAGATCGTGGCCTGGCCGTTCTCCAGCACCATGCCAATGTCGCAGAGCTCCCGGACCACCTTCATCGAGTGGCTGACCACGAAGGATCCGGCGTTCTGCATCCGGTCGAGGAACACCGCGTTGCTCTTGGCGCGAAACGAGGCATCGCCGGTCGCCGTGGCCTCGTCTACCAGGTAGTAATCGAACGGCACCGCCATCGACACGCCGAAGGCCAGCCGCGACCGCATCCCCGAGGAATAGGTCCGCACCGGCAGATGGTAATGCTGGCCGATCTCGGCGAAATCCTCGACGAAATCGCTCATCTGGGTGGTGTCGATGCCATAGATGCGGGCGATGAACTTGGTGTTCTGCGATCCGGTCAGATCGGGGTGGAACGACCCGGAGAACCCCACCGGCCAAGAGATCGTGCCATCGCAGAGGATCTCGCCCGAGGTGGGTTCCATGTTGCCCGCCAGGATTTTCAGCAGCGTGCTCTTGCCAGCGCCGTTGCGCCCCAGCAGCGCCACCGAGGTCCGGGCCGGCACCTGCAGGTTGATGTTGTCGCAGATCACCTTCTGCCGCCCGCGGACGGTAAAGACCTTGGTCAGGTTGCGCAGTTCGATCACCGCCCCGATCTCCGTCTCAGCGCCGGTCGCGCAGCGAATAGGCGACCAGGATCGTCACCGCCCAGAACAGGAACAGGAACAGCGACACCAGCGCCATGATAGTGATGCGGTCGGGAAACTTCGCCGCCTCGGCGCGGGTCGGTGTCACATGGGCGGCCAAGTAACGGCTCTGGCGGCGGGCTTCGTTGCGGGCCTGGTCATAGGTGGCCCGCGCCGCCGTATAGGCCTCCTGCGCGAATTCCAGGTCCACCGCCAGCTCTTCGTATTCGCCGACCAGGTCAGCCACCGAAGAATTGCCGTTTTCGCCCTCCAGCCCCAGTTCGTTGCGTTCAGCGGCGATCTGCTGCTGGATCACGTCGATCTTCAGCTCGGTCTGCTTGATCCGCGGGTCGGTGGGGCGCGCGGTTTCCTGCAGCAGCCGCAGTTCGATCTGCGCCTCGGCCAGCTGGGTTTCCAGCGCGCCGATCAGCCCCGACTGGGTCTGGGTCTGGATCGTCGGGTCGATGATCTGGGTGCGGTTGCGGAACGACTGGATCGCCACCCGCGCATCGCGCAGCCGGTCCTCGGCCTGGGACAGCTCCTCGCGGGCATAGCTGATGGCGTCCTCGCGCGCGACCGCCGACAGCTGGTTGATCATGGCGCTCGAGCGCCGGTAGATCTCGTCGGCGATGGCGGTGGCGTCATCCGGGTCAAAGGCCAGCACCCGCAGGTCGATCAGCCCGGTGCCGCTGTCGTAATAGATCCGCACCTTGCGTTCCCAGTGCTTGACCAGGTCCTCGATGGTGCCGGGCGGGTGATAGGAGAACACCGGGTCGACCTTGGGGTCCGCCTTGGACCAGAGCGTGCGCAGGTCCAGCTCGGCATTGACGGCGGCCACCAGCTCCTGGCTCTGCAGGAATTCATAAAGGATGTCAGTGTCGGAGGAACTCGACCCACTCAGGTCGGTAACGCCGCCCAGCAGCTCGATGGCCGAGCCCTTTTCCTCGGTCCGGACCGAGAAGCCGACAAAGCTGGCGTATTGCGGCACCGCGCGTTCCCACAGGTACCAGCCCGTCACGCTGATCGGGGCCAGCACCATCAGCACAAAGGTCAGCAGCGCCATCCAGTGGCGCCCGCGGGGCCGCGCCATGGGGACCGTCGGCGGCACCGGCGGCGGCGACGCCTGTTTCTGCTGCGGCTTCTTTGCCGGCCCGGGCTGGGTCTGGGACTTGTTGGCCGGCAACCCGGTATCCTCGCGCAGTGCCGGGACCTGCGGTTGCGCGCCCGCCCGGGCGGAACCCTGGGCGGCGGCGCCGGTCTTTTGCGGACCCGGCCCGGCGGTTTTCCCCTGACCTTGGCCCTGGCCCTGACCTTGGCCTTGTTGGCCCTTCTGCTGGTTTCCCTGCTTGTCCTCGGCGGCTCTCTGAGCCTGTCTGTCAGCCAGCTTCTGGGCCAGGCGGGCCTGCTTCTGAGCCTGCTTTTCGGCCTGCTTTTCGGCCTGGCGTTCGGCCTGCCGGTCTTTCAGCGACCGCTTGTCGCCCCCCTGACCACCATCTTGTCCGCCACCCGTGCCGGCCCGCTCCCTTGCGGGTCTGCGATCCGTCTGGATATCCGGTTTCGAGGTTGTCCCGGTCGCCCTGGACGCATCCGTTTCGGACGTGGGATCCGCCTTGGGGTCGTTCTGCGATTTGTCCGGCGCATCGGCGGCCGCGGAATCACGCGCGTCAAAGCCGTCCGACAGAGGATTGGGGGTTTGCGACGAGGACACGTTCAAAATCAGGAGCCTTTCCCGGCAAAGCATTGTAACTATACCTGCCTTGTTACATAAAGGCAGGAGTATTTCCACCAGCCAGCGGCGCATCTTCGCCGCACTGCCGCGAACACATCGTGAATCCCATATGAGCGCCATTGACAAGCCCGATCCGCAGGCACCGCCGCTCAGGGCGCAGCCGAACCGCCGCAGTTTTCCAACCCTGCGCACGGTGACGGCACTGATCCTGCGCGAGATGGTGACCACCTACGGGCGCAATCCCGGCGGCTACGCCTGGGCGGTGATGGAACCCGCCATGGGCACGGTGCTGATCTCCTTTATCTTCTCGCTGGGCTTCAAGAACCCCGCGTTAGGGTCACATTTTGGACTGTTCTTTGCCACCGGCATCCTGCCGTTCACCATGTGGAATGCCCTGACCAACAAGATCGGCAGCTCGATCAACTATTCCAAATCTCTGCTGGTTTATCCCAGCGTCACCTTTCTGGATGCGATCATGGCGCGGTTCATCCTGAACGCGCTGACCGAGCTGATGGTGTCCTATGTGGTGCTCAGCTTCATCATCGTGGTGCTGGATGTTTCGGTCTCGATCCGCTTCGACCGGATCGCGCTTGGCTATACGATGGGGATGGCGCTGGGGCTGGGATTTGGCATGATCAACTGCTTCATCTTCTCGATGGTGCCGGTCTGGCAACCGGTCTGGTCGATCATCACCCGGCCGCTGTTCTTCGTCTCCGGGATCCTGCTGTTGTTCGACAACATGCCGCAGCCCTACCGCGACTGGCTGTGGTGGAACCCCCTGGTGCATGTGGTGGGGGCCGTCCGATCCGGGTTCTATGCCCGGTATGACGCCGAATACGTCAGCCCGACCTATGTATTCACGCTGTCGGCGCTGCTGATCGTGGCCGGGCTGCTGTTCTTGCGCCGCTACCACAGCGATATCCTGCACAACTGAGCCGCATGTCCGCCCCATCCTCTCCCCCCGTGCGCATCCTGCTGGCCACGTGGAACGGCGCCACGCATCTGTCCGAACAGTTGGACAGCTACCTGGCGCAGGACCATGGCAACTGGGCGCTGTGGGTCTCCGACGACGGTTCGACAGACGGCACGCAGGCGATCCTGGAGGGCTTCCGCGCCGCCCATCCCGACCGCGAGATCCGGTTGCTGCGTGGCCCGGGGCAGGGGGCGGCGGCGAATTTCCTGTCGCTCCTGACCCACCCCGAGCTACCGCCCGGCCCGGTGGCGCTGTCGGATCAGGACGATGTCTGGAAACCCTGCCGGCTCAGCCGCGGGCTGGCGGCGGTGCAGGATCACGCCGGGCCGGCGCTTTATGGCGCGATCACCACGGAAACCACGCCCGACCTGACGCCGCTGCGCAAACAGAAGGGACCACTGCCGCCGCCCAGTTTCGAAAACGCGCTAGTGCAGAACATCGTGGCCGGCAATACCGTCACCATGAACGCCACCGCGCTGGCGGCGCTGCGGGCCGGGGGGGCGCCGGACGTGCCCTATCACGACTGGTGGATCTACCTGCGGCTGGCCGGTGTCGGGGCGCGGATTACCCTCGATGATGTGCCGGTCCTGTATTACCGCCAGCATCCCGGCAACGTGATCGGCGCCCACAGCGGCGCACGGGCGCGGGCGCAGCGGGTGGCGGCGCTTGTGGGCGGCGCCTATGCCGGCTGGCTGCGCCGCAACCTGACCGCGCTTCTGGCGCGACCCGAGGGGCTGCGGCCCGAACATGCGCGAGCCGCGCGGATCTTGCTGGAGACCCGCCCGCGCCGCCACGCGCTGCACCGTTCCGGCGCCCGCCGGTCCGACCCGGGCGGACGCGCCGCGCTGCGGTTGCTGGCACTGATGGGGCGGCTCTGACCCCGCTCAATCCCTTGCGAAAATCCGCCGAAAGGGGGGGTGTTCCATGCCGACCTTGAAAATGTTCTTACTTTGTTCTATATGTGATCCGACAGTCCGGAGGATCCTCACATGCCCCAGCTCTCACAGATCTCCCCATCCCGCACAACGGCGACGGCACCGATGGCCAGCAACGATTACCACCAGCTGCCCGATCATCTGCCCGCGACCGCGAAACAGCTGCGCTATGCCCGTGACATCGCCTCCCGCGCCGCCGTGGAACTGCCGTCCGAGGCGCTGGCCGACCGCCGCGCGCTGTCGGCCTGGATCGACGCGCACCGGGTCCGGCCCGCATCCTCGCGCTTTGCCAATTACCCCTCGTCGAAACAGGTGGGGTTCGCCGAACGCATCGCCCGGATCAAGCGCCGCGAGGTGCCCCCCGAATGTTTCCACGACCGGCTGATGATGTCGCGCTGGATCGACAGCAACAAGTGACCCGCCGGGCACGCCGATCAGACGCCATCAGATGGGCGGCGGCACCATAGTAGCCGTCACATTTGGGTATGTATGTGAACTCACGGTGAAGTGCAGTTCTAGATATCTTATTTTATTCCAGTCGGTTCTGAATTTCCATCAGCTTGCTCTCAAAGGCTTCTGCGGGCGTTCGAAAGTCCAAGCATTTGCGTGGCGTTGTGTTGAGGCGCTGGCAAATCGACTTCAAATATCGATTTGTCAGCGCCGTCGGTTCGGTTGAGCGGGGCAGGTACTTTCTCAACCTGTTGTTCGTTCTTTCCACGGTGCCTTTTTGATACGACGCTTGCGGGTCACAAAACCACGCATCTGCACCGATCCCGTCCTTGAGGCGCTGCCAGGCCGAGAATTCCGTACCGCGATCAAAGGTGATGGACTGGCGCGCATCGGCGGGAAGGGGCGCCAGTCCTTGGATCAGCGTCTCCATGATAGGTTTTGATTGACGATCTTCATTGCGCATCACGACGGTGAACCGGCTGACCCGCTCGACCAGAGAGGTCACATTGACCTTTCCGTATTCCTTGGGAACATCATCAAATCGCACTCCCGGTGGCCGAACTCCAAGCGCTCCGAGATGCGTTCAGGCCTGTTGGACAGGCTTTGAACGTCGAATATGTGGGCACGGTTGTGTCTGCGATAGCCACGGGGCCTGCGACGCCGACGATGTTCAGGCAGGTGGCGGTAAAACTATTCTTCGCGACCATCCTGGGAGTAGGCAAACCGATAGATCGTCTCGTGACTCACACGGATCGGATGGCGTTCAAGCCGCATACGGCCTGCGATCTGTTCTGGCAACCAACCTGCTTTGAGGCGAGCCTCAATGGCTTCCTTCAGTTCGGGATGAATGATCATCTTGCGATGAATGGCCCGGCGCTTCTCCTACATGTCCTGAGCAGTCAGCGCGTAGTAGTCGTTCAGCTCGGGCAGTTCGTCGTCCGTGTACCGGTTCCGCTTGATATCTCGGTAGATCGTGGAGGGGTCACGACCCAACCGATCCGCGATCTCGGAAATCGGCATTTTGGCTTCAAGCCACTTTGCAAGCTTGCGGCGTTCTTCCAGTTTCAGGTGGCAATAGTGGCTTCCCATTCTTCATACTCCATGCAACTCTTTGTTTTTAATCCGGATTTTTCACTTCGTTTGTGAATCCATCCGCGTACTGGTTTTGTACCCGCAAAGTTAAAGTGTCCCACATCTGCAAAGTAGAAGTGTCACACTCTGCCCCAATGAGAACAGGCAGAGGTTGCGGGCATGGGATGGGTTTTGATGAGCGAGCGCGAACTGAACCGCGTTGATGTGTTGAGCCAGGTGTCGCAAGGCCGGATGACGGCTGTGAGTGCCGCGAACGTTTTGGGATTGAGCCGCAGACAGGTTCACAGGCTACTGAAGAAGTTCCAGACCGATGGCCCAGCGGCGATCCGGCACAAGGCCCGTGGTCGTGTCTCGAACAACCGGATTGATCCGGCGGTGCGAGAGTTTGCGGTCACGTTGGTGCGCGAGAACTACATCGACTTCGGGCCGACCTTCGCCGCTGAGAAGCTGGAAGAAGATCACGGTCTGAAGGTCTCGCGCGAGACGCTGCGCAAGTGGATGCAGGACGCTGGTATCTGGCTCTCGCGCAAGCAGCGCCGCACGTTCCACCAGCCGCGCTTGCGCCGGGAATGTTTTGGTGAGCTGATCCAGATCGACGGGTCGGATCATCACTGGTTCGAAGATCGCGGGCCGTCCTGCACCCTGCTCGTCTTCATTGATGATGCGACCAGCACTCTGATGCATCTGGAGTTCGTTAAATCAGAGAGTACCTTCAGCTACTTCGGCGCGCTGGAGGCATATCTGCATGAACATGGGCGTCCTGTGGCGTTTTACAGTGACAAGCATTCGGTGTTCCGCGTCTCAAGCGAGGCAGCGAAGTCAGGCCATGGTATGACCCAGTTTGGCCGTGCTTTGAACGAGTTGAACATCGAGATCCTCTGCGCGAACAGCTCCCAGGCCAAGGGCCGTGTCGAACGCGCGAACCGGACGCTGCAGGATCGGCTGGTGAAAGAGCTACGACTGGCGGGCATCTCGGACATGGACGCGGCCAACGCCTTCCTTCCGGCCTTCATGGAGCGCTACAACGCGCAGTTCGCCAAGACCCCACGCCGTCCAGACAACCTGCACCGACCGCTCAATACCGAGCCGGATCGGCTTACCGATGTGCTCTGCTGGCGTGACGAGCGCTATGTCGGCAACCAGCTGGCCTTCTCCTACGACCGGCAGCGCATCATCCTCGCAGAGAATGAGATCACGCGCGGTCTGCCCGGCAAGTATGTCGACAGTTATGAGTACCCGGACGGTCGCCTGGAGTTCCGCTGGAAGGGTGTCTCGCTCCCCTACTCCGTCTTCGACAAGGACCAGCGCGTCACCCATGCCGCGATCACAGAGAACAAGCGTCTTGGTGCCGTTCTGGAGTTCATCAAGGCCGAGCAGGACAAGGCCCCACCAAAGAAACGCCGTGTGGGCAAACAGCGTTCGATATACAAGCCAACCGGACGTCGAAACGACGGCTGGAACTCCCTCGCTGCCCGCCGCGCCAAGGAGGCCCGCAAAGCCAGCCAGGGCTGCGATATCTGAGGTCTCCGCCCCTTCAGGCTTTGCTCCCCTCACCGCCCAGGTGGGACATTTCTACTTTGCGGAAAGAGAGACATTTCTACTTGGTTGCAACAGGTTTGCCTCGTATAATCCATCTTATGTACATTTTATCCGA
>JBFHMM010000157.1:0-9490 GCA_041594355.1 Paracoccaceae bacterium
CCGGTGACGGGCTGGTAGTCCGGTTCGGGGCAGCCGCAGGGGTCGGCCAGGAGGGTATTGGCGGCGATGCCTGTCATGTGTCTGGCGGCCTTGGCCATCATGGTGCTGACGTCCGTCGCCCGGACCGCTGTCGCGGTGCCGTGGGTCGTGCCGGTGACCATCTGGCGCAGGTAGCTGGTGTCGTAGGGTTCGCGCGACAGGGCGCCATAGGACTGGGTCAGGTTCGATTGCGCCTGCACCAGCCGTGCCGTGTCGAGGCTGCCGAGGCTGCCGAGCTGATCTACCGGGATGCGGACATAGAGCCGGGGGTCGCCCAAGTCGTATTTGTTGGTCTGGGGCACGCCGGTTTTCGGTTGATACACGTAGTCAATGCCGCTGCAGGTGCAGGAATAAGTGGTCCCCGGTGTGCCGGTCACGCCGCCGCCATAGGTACCGCCGGAGGTGGAGCCCTTGGCCGCACCCGCCTTGGTGCCCGCGTTGAACGACAGGGCAAGGGGCGTTGGCGCGGTGTCTTGGTCGTCGCTGTCGGGGGGCGGCAGCTTTTGCCGCCAGGCGAACAGGGACACCGGAGAGTTCATCCGCAGCCCGAGAAACCCCTCTTCGTCCCAGGCCAGGTCGAAGGTCTGGTTGTGTTTCAGCTGATGCTGTTCGTTCAGCAGGCATTGCAGCAGCTGCAGGCGTGCCGGACCGCTGTCTGCGAAGGCGGCGACTTTGGTCAAATCCGCGAAACGGTCGGCGCAATTGGTGGACGGGGTTGCCTGGGACATCGGGGCGGAGAGGCCCGTGCAGAGGCCAAGCAGCCAGAAAAAGCGTTGGGTCATGAAAAAAGGCTCCGGTTCAATGACCGGAGCCTAGCGTATTCTTCGATTCGGGGAAATTGCGCAGGGGAAACGGTCCTGGCGCGGGCCGCTTACTGGCCGCAGGTGCCCACGAGACCCTCATATTGCTGGGTGATCCAGCCGAGCGCCTCTTCGGGATTGCGGGCCTCGATCTTGCCGGTTATGCGGGCAAAGACCTGCGCCGAGCGGCTTTCGTCTACGATGGTGAAATTCTGAGCCGTCATCACGGTGTCGTAGACAAAGAAGGCGATGGCCACCAGCAGGATGCCGCGGGCGACTCCGAAGAAGAAGCCGAGCCCCTGGTCGATGCCACCGAGCGCCGAGCGCTGCACCAGCGAGGAAAACAGCGGCGTGAAGAAGCTTACCACGATCAGCGCCACGGCAAAGACGGCGGCAAAGGCGGCAATGATCGAAAGCTCGCAGCTGTCGGCGATGAAATCGCCCAGTATCGGGACTTCCTTGATCAGCGGTTCGACCTGGGGCGCAAAGATATAGGCCAGCACGGCGGCGGCGATCCAGCCGATGATGGCCATCGCCTCGCGCACGATGCCACGGGAATAAGCCAGCAGCGCCGACAGTATGATGATCAGGGCGACGACCCCGTCGATGATGGTGAAACCTTCCATGTCCCTCGCCCGTTTGTTTCAGCGCTTCTTGCCTGTTGTCGCGATCTTAGCCCGCCCCGAAGGTTTCGCCAACAAAACCCGTCAGGTCCGATGGGCGGGTCAGTTTCAGCCCGCCGCCTGTTCCGGTTTTGCCACCTGCCGGGGCAATCGCGGCGGTGAAACCAAGTTTTTGCGCTTCTTTCAACCTGTTTTCCGTCTGAGGGGCCGGGCGCAGCGCTCCGGACAGGCTGATTTCCCCGAAAATCACTGTTTCAGGCGGCAAAGCGGCGTCTTCGCGCGCACTGAGCAGGGCGGCGGCAACCGCGAGATCGGCGGCGGGTTCGGAGATCTTCATACCGCCGGCAACGTTGAGATAGACGTCGAGCCCGGCGAAGGGGATGCCGCAGCGCGCTTCGAGTACGGCGAGAATCATCGCCAGGCGGCCTGAATCCCAGCCCACCACGGTGCGGCGTGGTTGTGAATGCGGCGAGGGGGCGACCAGCGCCTGCAGTTCGACCAGCACCGGGCGGGTACCCTCGATACCGGCAAAGACTACCGAACCGGGCGCGGGGTTGCCGCGTTCGGAGAGGAAAAGGGCGGAAGGGTTGGTGACCTCGGCCAGGCCGCCGCCGGTCATTTCGAAAACGCCGATTTCGTCGGCTGGGCCAAAGCGGTTCTTGACCGCGCGCAGAATACGGAACTGGTGGCCGCGTTCGCCTTCGAAATAGAGCACGGTGTCGACCATGTGTTCGACCACGCGGGGGCCGGCGATCTGGCCTTCCTTGGTGACGTGGCCGACAAGGATGACCGAGACGCCGCGCCGTTTGGCAAAGGTGGTGAGTTCATGCGCGGCAGCACGGACCTGGCTGACGGAGCCCGGCGCGCTGTCGACATTGTCGGCCCACATGGTCTGGATCGAATCGATGATGGCCAGCTGCGGGCGCTCGGTCTCGAGCGTGGTCAGAATGTCGCGCAGGTTGGTTTCGGCGGCCAGTTTCACCGGCGCGTCGGAGAGCCCGAGGCGGCGGGCGCGCATGCGGACCTGGGCGCTGGCCTCTTCGCCGCTCACATAGACGGTTTTCAGACCGGCCTGGGCAAAGCGCGCGGCGGCCTGCAGCAGAAGGGTGGATTTGCCGATGCCGGGATCGCCGCCGACCAGGATGGCCGAGGCGGGCACCAGCCCGCCGCCAAGCACCCGGTCGAGTTCGGCGAGACCCGAGGCGGCGCGGGGCGGCGGCGCTTCTTCGGTCGACAGATCTGTCAAGGCGATGGCTTTGCCCCGCGATGCGCCCAGCGATTTCGACGGCGGGCCGGCGGACAGGCCGCGGTCCTCGGTGATGGAGTTCCATTCTCCGCAGGCTTCGCAACGCCCGGCCCATTTGGAAAACGACGCGCCGCAGGCGGTGCAGAGGAAGTTCTTTGTCTTTGCCATGGTGCGAGTGATGCCCCAGCGGGCGGCGACACGCAAACCCTGATTGCCCGGAGCAATCCGATCAGTCGGGCGGGCGTTTCTGGGTCATCCGAACGACGCTGTGGGTGGTGCCGCGGGGGTCGGGCGGATCCTGCAACTGGGCCGAGAGTTCTGGCAACAGCTCGAAAAGTTCCTCGCGGACCCGCTGCAACTGCGCCTTGGCCACCGATTCTTCGAGATCCATATCGCGGCACCATTGCCGCAATTCGTGAACGACGATGCGGGCATCTTCGAGCCGTTCGTTGAAACGCTCGACTTCTTGCTGGCGCTGTTTGAGGAAGGTGCGGGCGCGATCTATCTTTTCGTCTGAGTAGATCTTGGCCAGTTCGTGGCTGACATGGCTCATCTCGGCGGCGACTTCGAGGAGTTCCGGTTCAAGATCACCCAGGTCGGGGTGCTCGCGCAGGTAGGCCAGCCGCTCCTTGACCGCGTCGAATTCTGAGGCCAGCCGAAACGCGCCGCGCCGGTCGGCGGCGTGCGCCTCGTGGTAGGCGCGGGTGACATCGGTGACGGAGATGCGGAAATCGCGGTGGCTGTGTTCCAGCGCGGCGATCCGGTTGTGGGCGGGCAGGTAGAAGGCCAGCATCAGCGCCAGAACCATCAGCCCGATCTGGACCAGTTTCCCGGCGTTTTCATAAGGTTGCCCGGCAAAACCTATAGGCAGCTCCAGCCAGGGCCAGACCCCGGCGGCGCAAAGCCCGGTCCAGAGCACGGTGAACAGGGCGGACAGCAGGATGAGGAAATAGGAAAGACGCATGAAATACGCCTGACAGACAGTGAGGATCGAACGCGTTTGCGGCATAATTCAACCTTCCGGGCCAACAGCCACGGCCCCGAATGCGCGATCGAAACAAACCGCTTGGGGGCCCGAGGGAACACAACAACAAAACTGCTCGCTAGGGATCAGCCTACACAATTACCTGATTTCAAGCAATTATCGCAGTGTCTTGACCGGTCAATCGCGTTTCTCAGTGAGGTGTCCGAGCCACAAGGAGGCCAAAATACAGGCAGTGAAAAGGTAAAGCCCCCAGGCGACCTGGACGGTGCCGATGCCGATGCCCTTGATGACGGTGATATAGATGGCGATGAGGAAAATATCGGCCATTGCAAGCCTGCCCAGTATCGCAAGCGCGGGCTCGGCCCGACGGTCCAGCAGGCCAAATTGCACCAGCGCCAGCCCGATGGTCTTGAGATAGGGCGCAAAGAGCGCAAAGGCGGTCACGGTCAGGGCCAGAAAGACATCTGTGCGCCACAGGCTCTGCAACCCGGTGATCACGCTGATTTCGCTGAGGCCGAACAGCGGCAGCAGCCCGGCGCGCAGCAAGGGCGCGAACCAGGCAACGGGGTAAAGAAGCAGCAAAGACAGGTTGGCGAGGCGGAGCAGCATGGTTCGATCCCTGGCGGTGTCCGGGGCGACCTAAGCCTCCGGCGGTCCCGGCACAAGCGCCCGGGCGGCTACCGGGAGAAATTTCTTTCAAAGAGATTTGCCAAGAAAATTTGAAATTTTCTTTTTCGCCAGCGTGTTATCGGACGGCTTCGATGGGGCCCTCGGCGCGGCCGTGGATGAACTGGTCGAGATAGGGGTCGCCGCTGTTGTCCAACTGGGCCACCGGGCCGCTCCATTGGATCACCCCGTCGTGCAGCATGGCGACATTGTCGGCGATGGCGCGGACCGAGGACATGTCGTGGGTGATGGTCATGGCGGTGGCGCCCATTTCGACGACGATCTCGCGGATCAGCTCGTTAATGACGCCGGCCATGATCGGATCGAGCCCGGTGGTGGGTTCGTCGAAAAAGATGATTTCGGGTTCTGCCGCGATGGTGCGGGCGAGGCCGACGCGTTTTTGCATCCCGCCCGAAAGTTCCGCTGGAAACAGATCGGCGACATCCGGTTTCAGCCCGACGCGGCGCAGCTTTTCGATGGCTATGGCGCGGGCCTCTTCGACGGGACGTTTCAGCGAGCCGCGCAGCAGGCGGAAGGCGACATTCTGCCAGACGGTGAGCGAGTCGAACAGCGCGCCGCCCTGGAACAGCATGCCGAAGCGGGCCAGAAAGGCGTCGCGGTCGCCGCTGCCGACGGCTTTGCCATCGACCAGGATATCGCCGCTGTCCGGCGCGATCAGGCCAAGGACGCATTTCAGCGCCACCGACTTGCCGGTGCCCGACCCGCCGATGATCACCATCGAGGTTCCTTTGGGCACCTCGAGCGTCAGGCCGCGCAAAACCTGTTTCGGGCCAAAGGCCTTGTGGACGTTCTTCATGTTGATCATATCGAGAAGAACACCCCCGTGAGCACAAAGTTCGCGGCCAGGATCAGCACCGCTGCCGCCTCGACGCTGGTTTTGGTGGCTCGGCCGACGCCCTGGGCGCCCCGGCCCGAATGCATGCCGTAGTAGCACCCCATCAGCGCGGCGATCACGCCGAACACCGCCCCCTTGGCGAGGCTCGATACCACGTCACGCAACTCGAGGAAATCAACCGTGTTCTGCAGGTAGGCGGCGGCATTGAAGCCGAGGTTCCGCACCGCCACCGCATAACCGCCGGCAATGCCGATGATGTCGCCGATACCGACCAGCAGTGGCACGGTGATCAGTGCCGCCAGCACGCGCGGCGCGACGAGGTATTTCATCGGATGGGTGGACAGCGTCACCAGCGCGTCGATCTGTTCGGTCACCTTCATGGTGGCGATCTCGGCGGCGATGGAAGAGGTCACGCGGGCGGCGATCATCAGCCCGACCAGCACCGGCCCCAGCTCGCGCACCATGCCGATGGCGACGATCTGCGGCACCACCGCCTCGGCATTGAAGCGGGCGCCGCCGGAGTAGATCTGCAGGGCCAGCGCGCCGCCGGTGAAAATGGCGGTCATGCCCACCACCGGCAGCGACAGCCAGCCGACGTTGAGCAGTGCGTTGAGCAGTTCGCGCGGGTAATAGGGCGGGCGCAGGATGTGGGTAAAGGCGCCAAAGGCAAAGATCGCGATCCGCCCGACCGCCGCGAGGGCGGACAGAACCGCCCGCCCCAGCCGCGCCAGAAGCGTAACCGGGGTCATCCAAGATACTCCCGCGTATAGCGCGGACCGAGCGAGGTCAGGATCTCGTAGCCGATGGTGCCGGCGGCCTGGGCCAGATCGTCGACGCCCTGGTGGGGTCCGAGAATGGACAGGCTTTCGGGCACTTCGGCCAGATCGGTGATGTCGACGGTGATCAGATCCATCGAGACCCGACCGACCACCGGGCAGCGGCGGTCGCCGTCGAACACCTGGGCGCGCGGCCCCATCGCCCGGAGCAGCCCGTCGGCATAGCCCGCCGCAACGGTGGCGATCCGCGAAGGCCGCTGGGCCGACCAGGTGTTGCCATAGCCCACGGTTTCGCCCACCGCGAGGTCCCGCGTCTGGATGACCGGCAGATCCAGCGCCACCACCGGCTGCGCCGCTTCGAAGGGCAGCCCGCCATAAAGCCCTACGCCGGGTCGCGTCAGATCGAAATGGTATTCTGGCCCCAACAGGATGCCCCCGGTTGCGGAAAGCGATCTGGGCACATCAATATTGTTGGTCATCTCTCTGAAAACACGTAGTTGCTGCGCGTTCATCGGGTGGTCGCGCTCGTCCGCGCAAGCGAGGTGGGACATGATCAGCGCGGGCATCTGGCGCAGGGCGATGCCACGCAGCGCCGCCCATTCGTCGGGTTCCATCCCGAGCCGGTTCATGCCGCTGTCCAGCTGGATACCGAAGGACCGGTGCGGCAGCGCCTCGACCTGGCGCAGCATCTGGTCCACCGAATTCAGCATCGGGGTCAGGTCGTGGTCGCGGATAAGCGGTGCGTCACCTTCCATATGGCCGGAAAACACATAGATCATCGGGCCGGGTCCCAGCGCCTGACGGACCTCGGCGCCTTCCTGGGCAAGGGCCACGAAGAAGCGGCGCGTGCCGGCCCGGGCCAGCGCCCTGGCGACGCGGTCGGTTCCCAGCCCGTAGCCGTCGGCCTTGACGACCGCGGCGGTTTCGCATTGGGTCAGGGAATCCAGCGCCCGCCAGTTGCCGGCCAGCGCATCGAGATCAATTTTCAGGGTCGCAGCTGTCATGCCCCGTTCATGACATGGCCGCGCCGGGCGTCAAGAGGGAAACCCGATTCACGCCCCCAGTTGATGGCCGAACCCCAACGGCCCGGCCCACGTGCCCACGGCTGCGAACTCGGCTTGTAGAAGATCGTCGAGCACCATGCGCGGCAGCGGGTCGCCGGGGACGGTCGGGCAGGCCGGTGCCGGTGGATTTGGCCCAGCTCCGGAACAGGACCTGGTATTCGACGCGCCGGTGGCCGATGCTGCCGGTCTTGCCACCGGCCGGCACCTTGTAGGTCAGCGTGATGTCCTGTTGCAGCTTGATCCGGTCCCAGTAAGCGGCAAGTTCGCCCGGTCCGGTCTGCACCTGAAAAGGCGTGTTGTGATAGCGCCCGTCCGGCTGGACCTGCGCCGCGAACCCTTCCGAAACCTGACCTTCCCGGACCCGTTTGCAGGCGGTCATGAAATCGTGAAGGCTCATTTCTCCCCGTCTCCTCTGCGATCCGTGTCGGCGGCAGGGTTGCGGGCGGGCGGAAATGGTCTACGCGCACGACAGCCGGATGCGGTATTGTCCCGTCATCCGGCCGACTGCTCGAAATCTCGGTGGTGCCGGCGGTCAGTAGTCGTCGTGGCCGGCGGTCTGCCAGGATTTGGCGAGGTTGCCGAACCGGGTGAACTGCGCCTCGAAGCTGAGCTCGACCGTGCCGATGGGACCATGGCGCTGCTTGCCGATGATGACCTCGGCCTTGCCGTGCAGGCGCTCCATCTCTTCGATCCAGGTCGCCATGGCCTCGATATTCTCTTCGCCCGGTTTTTCACGTTCCTTGTAGTATTCGCCCCGGTAGACGAACATCACCACGTCGGCATCCTGTTCGATGGAGCCCGATTCCCTCAGGTCGGAGAGCTGCGGGCGCTTGTCGTCGCGGCTTTCGACCTGGCGTGACAGCTGCGACAGGGCGATGACGGGGATGTTGAGCTCTTTGGCGATGGCCTTGAGCCCCATCGAGATCTCGCCGATTTCCTGCACCCGGTTGTCCGAGGTGTCGCGTACCAGCTGCAGGTAGTCCACGATCAGCAGGTCCAGCCCGTGGGTCCGTTTCAGCCGCCGCGCGCGCGCGGACAGCTGGGCGATGGGAATGGCGGCGGTGTCGTCGATATAGAGCGGGCAGGATTCCAGCGTCTTGGCGGCCTCGACAAAGCGGCGGAACTCTGCTTCTGTCATGTCGCCCTGGCGGATCTTGTGGCTAGAGATTTCCGAGGCCTCGGCCAGGATCCGGCCGGCCAGCTGTTCGGCGCTCATCTCAAGCGAGTAGAAGCCGACGACGCCGCCCTCGATCGCGCCCTGGGTGCCATCGGGCAGGGTGCCGCGCTTGTAGGATTTGGCGACGTTGAAGGCGATGTTGGTGGCCAGCGAGGTTTTTCCCATCGAGGGGCGCCCGGCGAGGATCAGAAGGTCGGATTTGTGCAGCCCGCCCAGCTTGGCGTCTAGATCGTCCAGTTTCGTAGCGACGCCGGCCAGGCCGCCGTCGCGCTGATAGGCCGCGTTGGCAACATTGACTGCGTCCGTTACGGCGCTGAGAAAGCTTTGAAACCCGCCTTCGGTATTGCCCTGTTCGGAGAGCTTGTAGAGCGCCTGTTCGGCCTCGACGATCTGCTCCTTGGGTTCGCTTTCGACGTTGACGCGGCTGGCCTTGTCGGAAATCGTCTTGCCCAGGCCGATCAGTTCGCGCCGGATCGCCAGATCATAGATCATCTGCGCATAGTCGCGCACCGCGAAGGCGCTGATCGCGGCACCGGCGAGGCGGGCGAGGTAGGCCGGGCCGCCGAGTTCTTTCAACCCTTCGTCGTCTTCCATGAACGACTTGAGCGTGACCGGGCTGGCCAGCGCGTTCTTGGCGATACGCGCGGCGGCGATGTCATAGATGCGGGCGTGCACGGGGTCGTAGAAGTGCTGCGATCCGATGATGCTCGCAATGCGGTCGTAGACGTCGTTGTTGGTCAGAATGGCGCCCAGAAGCTGCTGTTCCGCTTCTACAGAATGCGGCAGGGTCTCGGCAGTCTGCGCATCGGCGCTGCTGCCATCGAATTTCGTAAGCTCGTTCATTCCATCCCCACTGCACCCCAGGCCCGGGTCATAGACGAGGCCCGGCGGGCAGCGCAAATTGTATGTTCTTGTGGATAGCCTGTGAATATCCGCCGTCCGCCTCATATTGCGCCAAGAGGCGGGCGCGCGTCAACATCTTGTGTGTTTCCCAAAGCGCTGGCAGATCGAAAACCGCAATTTTTTGCCGGCCGTAATAATTGCGGTTCAGCTGCCCGCCCGGGCGTCTTGCCATGCCCGCGGCGCGTTCAGAAATGATTCCACCTCGGTCAGCGTCGCTTCGGAGAAGGCGCCGGACACCTTGGCCTCGGCCAGCACGTCCCACCAGGTGCAGAGGTGATGCAGCGAGACGCCGTGATCACCCAGCCGTTTTTCGGTGCCGGGGAAAATGCCGTAATAGAAGATGACGGCCGTATGC
>JBFHMM010000158.1:0-9361 GCA_041594355.1 Paracoccaceae bacterium
TCGAGATCTTGAGCGCCTGCGGCATGATGATCAGCCGCTGTGCCTGCCAGTAGTTCAGCCCCAGCGATTCGGCGCCTTCGTACTGGCCCTTGGGCAGCGCGGCAAGACCGCCGCGGATCACCTCGGCCATATAGGCCGCGGCGAAGAGCGTCACCATGATGAGCACCCGCAGGATAATGTCAAAGTTGGTCCCCGGCGGCATGAAGATGTTCAGCAGCGTCGAGGCCACGAACAGCAGCGTAATCAGCGGCACGCCCCGGATGAATTCGATAAAGCCCACGCAGAGATATTTGACGATCATCAGGTCGGACTGGCGGCCCAGCGCCAGCACGATGCCCAGCGGCAGCGAACAGGCGATGGCGACAACGCCGATGGTGATCGAGAGCATGAAGCCGCCGAACTTGCGGCTTTCCACCGCCTCGATGCCGATCGGCAAGATGCTGTCCAGCGCGCCGACAAAGACCGACGACAGGAGCAGCCACCAGATCACCGCCGCGACCACGCCGAGGACGAACCCCAGCAGACTGCTAAAGGCGGCTGCGGCGAATTTGTAGACATAGTAGCCGATCACGAAACCGCCCAGTGCCGCAAGCGGCCCCCAGATGGTTCCGCCCCATAGAAGCCAGGGGAAGACGAACGGGTAGAGCGCCGAGAAGAACAGCAGCTTGGACGGTACCTTGTCCGCGAACAGGACCGGCGCCAGCGCCACCCCCAACAGCAGGAAGGCCATGATCGGCCGCCAGTAGAGCTCGGCCGGGTAGAAGCCGAACATCAGCTGGACCCAGCGCTCCTTGATGACGCCCCAGCAGGCGCCGGCGAAATGCCCCTCCTTGCCCAGTGCGGCGAGGATTTCGCGGCATTCACCCAGCGATCCGGCATCCCATGTGGGCGACCAGATCCAGGGCACGATGGCGGCGAGGACCATGTAGATGAAGTACAGCGAGACCAGGGTCAGGATCGAGTTGAACCAGCCCGAGAACAGGTTCTCGCGCGCCCAGCCGATGGCGCCGACGGTCGAGGCCGGCGGCTCCTGTTCGGGAAGCATCTCGGTGCGGACAAATGCAATATCAGACATCTCAGCGCTCCTTCAGCTTCACGGATTCGTTGTACCAGTTCATCACCGCCGAAATGCTCAGCGAGATCGCCAGGTACACCAGCATCAACAGCAGGATACATTCCAGTTCTCGGCCGGTCTGGTTCATGGTGATGCCGCCCAGCGTGCCGGTGATGTCCATGTAGCCCACGGCGATCGCCAGCGACGAGTTCTTGGTCAGGTTCAGGTAGTTCGAGATCAGCGGCGGGATGATCACCCGCAACGCCTGCGGCAGCACGACCAGGCTCATGATCCGGTTCGGGCGCAGGCCCAGCGCGGAGGCCGCCTCGGTCTGGCCATGGCTGATGGCCATAATCCCGGCGCGGACGATTTCCGCGATGAAGGCTGCGGTATAGAGCGACAGGGCCAGCCACAACGCGATCAGCGAGTTGCGCATGTGGGTGCCGCCCTTGAAGTTGAACCCCTTGAGTTCGGGCATGCCCAGGTGGAAGCCCAGCGCGACCAGCAGCAGGACCATCGGCACCACCACGACGCCAAGTCGCAGGTACCAGGTGGTCGGCCGGTCGCCGGTGGCCTCCTGGATGTGGTCGGCGCGGTTCTTGATGACGCGCGAGGCATAAAGGCTGCCGATGAGCACGACGAGGATCGCGATGAAATCGAGGCTGATGTCAAAGCGCAGGCTGCTTTCACCCAGCAGGTGAATGTTGCCCAGGCTGCGCGAGAACAGCGCCTCGGGGATATAGAACCCGCGGTTGGTCAATACCATGGCGCCTGTCTCGACCCCTTTGAACACGCGCGGCGGCGGCAGGGTTTCGATCAGGATTGCCATGATGAACACGATCCACAGCAGCACCGGAACGTTGCGGAACATCTCGACGTAGATCGTCATCAGCCGGGCGATCAGCCAGTTGTGCGACAGCCGCAACACGCCGATGATCACCCCCAGAATGGTCGCGGTGATACAGCCCAGCACCGCCACCACCAGCGTGTTCAGCAGCCCCACCAGGGCCGCCCGCAGGTGCGAATCGCGCGACGTGTAATCCAGTAGCCGCTGGTTGATGTCGTAGCTGGCCGGTTCGCTGAAGAAACCGAAATCGATAGGTTTGCCGAGCGCGGCAAGGTTCTGTGCGGTATTGCTGATCAGCCAGGCAGCCAGCAGCATGAAACCGATCATTGCGATGACCTGGATCGTTCCGGACCGGTACCGCGTGTCATAGATAAGCATCGACAGTCTGAACTGCTGCTTACCCGGGTCAGTGATTGAACTCATGACCGTATATCCCCGTTGTATCCCGGTCTTTTCCTCCGGCGGGGTTGTTCCCCGCTCCCTGAAGTCCGGGTCATTTATTGATAATGCAAAAAGGGCGCAGGATGACCTGCGCCCTTTCCGTTAACCGCTTAGCGGAAAGGCGGCGAATAGAGCAGACCGCCGTTGGTCCACTGTGCGTTCAGGCCGCGGGCCAGACCGATGGGGGTGTCTTCGCCGATGTTCTTGGCAAAGATTTCACCGTAGTTGCCGCCCGCCATGATGGCGCGCTTGGCCCATTCGGCGTCCAGGCCGAGCATCTCGCCCAGGGTGCCTTCGGACCCCAGGAGACGCTTGATTTCCGGGTTGTTGGTCGAGGAAGCGACTTCACCGATGTTGGCCGAGGTCACGCCCAGTTCTTCGGCCGTGATCAGCGCGTTCAGCGTCCAGCGGACGATGTCGCCCCATTCATTGTCGCCATGACGGACCAGCGGGCCCAGCGGCTCTTTCGAGATGATCTCGGGCAGCAGGACGTGCGCGCTCGGATCCTCAAAGGATGCGCGGGTTGCGGCGAGGCCCGATGCGTCGGTGGTGTAGACGTCACAGGCGCCGGCCAGATACTGCTGCTGCGCTTCGGCGTTGGTTTCGATCGGAACCGGTTCGTAGCTGATGTTGTTGGTGCGGAAGAAGTCCGCCAGGTTCAGCTCGGTTGTGGTGCCGGTCTGGATGCAGACGGTGGCGCCGTCCAGTTCCTTGGCCGAGGACACGCCCAGCTCTTTGGGAACCATAAAGCCCTGACCGTCGTAGTAGTTCACGCCGGTGAATTCGAACTTGAGGTCGACGTCACGGCTGAAGGTCCAGGTGGTGTTCCGGGCCAGCATGTCGATTTCGCCCGAGGCCAACGCGGTGAAGCGCGTCTTGCCTGTGGTCGGAACGAATTCGACCGCTTTCGGGTCACCCAGAACGGCTGCGGCGACACCGCGGCAGACGGCGACGTCAAAACCTTCCCATTCGCCATTAGCGTCGGGAGCGGCAAAGCCAACGAGGCCGGTGGTCACACCACAGTTCAGCTTGCCACGCGCCTGGACGTCGTCCTTTGTTCCGGCCGCCGCCATCCCAGCGGCAAGGCCAGCAACGGTGAACGCGCCGAGAATTACAGATTTTTTCATTTTTACCTCTTCCTGATTTCCCGCCTCCCCTAGGGCGGTATTTTTGCGACTTGAGAGAAGCCGTTTCAGACACCGATCAGGGTTCTCCCAGCCAGTGGGGCCGAGTTTGGGCGAATTCCTGGACAAACGTCAAGGGTCGGTTCCACCAATAAAGTCCCCGTAACCCTGCCTTTTGCGTGGTCGGCGGGTGAGCGACTAATCAGTGATCAATTACGACAGGTCGTAAAAACGTTTGGCGTGAAGAAAGGCCTCGCGCTTGATTTCGGCCATGGCGTGAGCCTCGTCATCGCGGCCCCACTGCTCTTCCTGCCAGGTTTCGTCGAGCCGGGACAGCGCCCAGATCTCGTCTGCCCGGCGCCAGCCGGCGGCGGCTGCGAACCCCAGCACCAGCGAGCCCGAGAGGGTGACAAGGTCATGGAAGGCGGCAAGTTGGAAGGCGGTCTTGTCGTGCGTTCTCGCGGTCAGCTGCGCCACTGCCTCGGGATCCTGCGACTCGTGAATGACACCGATGCGCGCTCGCAGACGCGCGCCAAGCTCGCTCGCGGCCCATTCCAGGGCCGGGTCCCACTGATCGGCCTGCCGGGCGACCAGCTCGGCCGGGGCGTCGGCGCGATAGCACAGCAGGTCGCTGTCCCCATAGGCCGCCAGCATGTCGGCCACCTCGGCGTGCTGGGGAGTGACCTTGTCGATGGCGGCATTGGCCGACCGGGTAAAGGGCATGGTCAGCGGGTTCACGACCTCTTGTTGCGCGTCCCATTCGGCGGCGATGGCCTCGGCCATGCCTTGGGTCGGCACGATCAGCGCCGCCTTGGCAGGTGTCTTGACCCTGCGCCCGTCCAGTTCCACGGCAAAGCCCGCGTCGTCGGGCACCGCCGCAACCCTTTTCCAGAACCGTTTCTGTTTCCACTCGCTCATGTCTTGTCGTCCCAAATTTGTTCCAGTGCCGGGTGCAGGTCATCGAAGCTGTCGATCACCCGCCGCGCGGCGCGCAGCGCGCTGACCGGGTGATAGCCCCAGCTGACGCCGACGCCCGCCACCCCGGCGGCGGCGGCCATGTCCATGTCAAAACTGGTGTCCCCGATCAAGACCGCATCGGCGGCCGCAACCCCGGTTTCTGCCAGCGCCGTCAGCACCATCGAGGGATGCGGTTTCGACGGGTGGTGATCGGCGACCTGGCAGGTGACAAAGCGGCCCTGCAGCCCGTGCGCCTCAATCAGCGCGTCCAGCCCGCGCCGTGATTTACCGGTGGCCACGCCCAGCAGGATCTCGGGCACCTGCGCCAGCTCGTCCAGCGCCGCCCGCGCTCCCGGGTAGAACGGCGCCGCCCCCGCGCCCAGCATCAGCCGGTTGGCGTGAAACGCCTCTTTGTAGGCGGTCACGAGGCGGTCACGGGTGGCCTGTGGCGCGTCGGGGGACAGCCGCAGCATGCCTTCGTCCAGCGATAGCCCGACGATGCCCAGAACCGCATCGCGCGACGGCGCGGCCATGTCCAGCGCCGCAAAGGCATCGCCCATCGCGGTCAGGATACTGGCCTGGCTGTCGACCAGCGTGCCATCCACATCGAACAAAACCAGTCGCAGCCGGTCGCTCACTTCATCCCCTCGAACGGGTCGTCTTCGGCCAGTTCCTCGGTCCATCCGAAGGTGTCCCAGCTTTCCTTCATATGCGGCGGCATCGGGGCCACCACGATCAGGGGCTGTTTGGTGGCGGGATGTTCGATCACCAGCCGCCGGGCGTGCAAGTGCAGTTTCTTGCTGATGATCCCGCCCAGTTGCGCGCCCCATCCGTCGCCCAGGTTTTCCTGCCCGGAACCGCCGTATTTGCCGTCGCCTATGATCGGGTGACCCATCTCGGCCATATGCGCGCGCAGCTGGTGGGTGCGCCCGGTCACCGGCTCCATCGCCACCCAGGCCGCGCGCCCGGCTACGCGGTAGAGCGTGGCATATAGCGTATGCGCCCGTTTCGCCCCCGGCGTGCCGTCGATGTCGCGCGGGTGGACGGCGATCATCTTTTCGCCCTCGCCGCCCTTGCCATGACCCGGCGCCTTGACCAGCCCGGCCTTGATCTCGCCCAGGTAGGGGGTCGGGACACCGGCAACCAGCGCCCAGTAGATCTTGCGTGTTTCGCGGTGGCGGAAGCTGGCGGTGAGCCTGGAGGCCGCTTCGCGCGTGCGGGCCAGCAGCAGCACGCCCGAGGTGTCCTTGTCCAGCCGGTGCACCAGCCGGGGGTTTTCGTCGTAGCCGAATCGCAGCGCCTCGCCCAGCCCGTCAACGTGGCGGGTGGTGCCGCTGCCGCCCTGCACCGCCAGCCCGGAGGGCTTGTTCAGCGCGATCACATGGTCGTCGCGGTAGATCACGCAATCGCGGATCATCTTGGCGTCGGCCTCGGACACGCGAGCCTTGGCCGGGGCCTGTTTGTGGTCGCTGTCGGGCAGCGGCGGAATGCGGACCTGCTGGCCGACCTCGACGCGGGTCGCCGGTTTGACCCGGCCGCCGTCGACGCGCAGCTCGCCCTTGCGGCACATCTTTTCGACGCGGCCCTGGCTAACATGCGGAAACATCCGCCGCAGCCAGCGGTCCAGCCGCTGGTCGCCGTCACCTTCGGCCACGGTTATGGTCTGAACGCCGCTCATGCAAATATCCCCCGTGCCATCATCAATCCCAGCGCCAGCGCCCCCACCGACAGAAACACCGACAGCACGACATAGAGCGCCGCCTGCGCCGTGTCGCCCCGTTCGATCAGGGTCATGGTTTCCAGCGAGAAGGCGGAGAAAGTGGTAAAACCGCCGAGCAAACCGGTCATCACCAGCGGGCTGAGGTGGGTCAGCCCCTTTTGCGCCGCCGCAACCACGAAAACACCCATCAGGAAGGATCCCAGCACGTTGACGGTGATGATGGCCAGCGGAAACTCCTGCGGGCCGAACAGCCGGAAGATGCCGACGCCGGTCAGGTAGCGCAATGCGGCACCGAGGGCCCCGCCAAGGGCCACGAGGTAAACGGATGAAATCATGCCGGGTCTGTCGCGCGGGACGCGCGCAGAGTCAAGGCGGCGCGGGACGCGCGCAGAGTCAAGGCGGCGGGGAGGGGCGACGCGCCACGCCCTGCAGCCCGCGCAGATAGTCCGCCACTCGCCCCGGCAGCGGACCGCCCTCGAAACCGGCCAACGCGGCCTCGCTCCAGCCGCCCACGGGCAGCAGTTCGGTCAGGAGCGCGCGACGCGCGGCCTTCTGTGCCGGGTCCAGCGGCAGCGCGGCGGCCAGCTGCAGCAGGTCGATCAACCGGTGCACCTCGCGGAGGGCGCGGAATGCCTCCATCTCCCGGCGTTTCTCCTCCGCTCCGGCGCGCCAGGATACACCGGGCAACACCGTGGCGCAGACCACCTGCCCCGCGCCCAGGCAGTCGTATTCGACGCAGCCCGAAAAGCCCCGATCGTGCAACCGCGTATGAATGGTGCAGCGGCTGTCCGCCCCCAGATGGGCGCAGGGGGTTCCGGCGGCTTTGTCACAGGCGAATTTTGCCCCTGCGTCAAAGGCCAGCGCCATGCAGCAGAGCGCCTCGCAATTGGCGCAATCGCCAGTCAGCATGGGCAATGGCGCGGCGCTCACTCTGCGCTCCCGCGTTTGGCGCGCAGCCGGGCGAACCAGTCGAGCCGCTTTTTCAGGTCGCGCTCGAACCCGCGTTCGACCGGTTGGTAGAGGTCGGGTCGTGCCATTTCATCTGGAAAGTAGTTCTGCCCGGAAAACCCGTCCTCGGCATCGTGGTCATAGGCGTAGCCGGCGCCATAGCCTTGATCCTTCATCATCTGGGTGGGTGCGTTCAGGATATGCTTGGGCGGCGGTGCGCTGCCGCTGTCGCGGGCCAGTTTGCGGGCGGCCTTGTAGGCGGTGTAGGCCGCGTTCGATTTCGGCGCGAGCGCCAGATAGACCAGCGCCTGCGCCAGCGCCAGCTCGCCTTCGGGGCTGCCGAGGCGTTCGTAGGTTTCCCACGATTGCAGGCAGACCGCCTGCGCCTGCGGATCGGCCAGCCCGATGTCTTCGACCGACATCCGGGTGATCCGGCGGGCCAGAAACCGGGGATCCTCGCCGCCCTCCAGCATTCGCGCGAACCAGTAGAGCGCGGCGTCCGGGTCCGATCCGCGCACCGATTTGTGCAGAGCCGAGATCAGGTTGTAATGCTCTTCGCCGCTCTTGTCGTATTTGCTGGCCCGCCGCATCAGCCGGGTGGTCAGCGCCTCGACCTCAAGCGGTGCGTCCAGCTTCCACGCCGCGACCTGTTCGATGAGGTTCAAAAGCGCCCGACCGTCGCCGTCGGCCATCTCCTGCAACGCCGAACGCGCCTGCGGTGTCAGCGGCAGCGGCGCGCCCAGTTCCGCCTCGGCCCGCGCGGTCAGCTGCTCAAGCTCGTCCGCCGACAGCCGTTCCAGCACCAGCACCTGCGCCCGGCTGAGCACGGCGGCGTTCAGTTCGAACGACGGGTTTTCGGTGGTCGCGCCCACCAGCAGGATAGTTCCATCCTCCATATGCGGCAGGAAGCCGTCCTGCTGCGCCTTGTTGAAACGGTGGATCTCGTCGACAAAGAGCAGCGTCCCCTGCCCGTTCGCGCGCCGGATCCTGGCCTGTTCGAACACTTTCTTCAGATCGGCGACGCCGGTGAAAATCGCGCTGATCTGCACGAAATGCAGGTCGCTCTGTTCGGCCAGCAGCCGCGCGATGGTCGTCTTGCCCACCCCCGGCGGCCCCCAGAGGATCAGGCTGGAGAGCGAATCCGCCGCCAGCATCGCCCCCAGCGGCGCATCGGGGCCCAGCACCTGAGCCTGCCCGATCACCTGGTCCAGCGCGGCGGGGCGCAGCCGGTCGGCCAGGGGCCGGTGACGGGCGGGCGGGTCCGCGTCGGGGGCGCCGAAGAGATCCGCCACGCTACAACCGGAACCGCAGCGACAGGGTCTGGCCGCGCCGCGACAGCTCCATCTTCAGCCAGCGGCCGGGATTGGACAGCGCCCGCTGCACATCGGCGCTCTGCTCGATGGCATCTCCGTTGATGTCGCGGATCACGTCGCCGGGCTGTAGCCCGGCGCGGGCGCCGTATTGGCCGGGGTCAAGCACCACGACGCCCTCGCTGGACAGGGGCAGGCCGAACCGCGCGATCACCGCCGGGTTGGCGCGCGCCACGGTCAGGCCGGGCAGCACGGTTTTGCCGTTCAGCGTCAGCTCGCCCGCGGGCGGATCATCGGGGGCGACGATCATCGCCACCTCGATCTCTTCTCCGCCCTTTGGCGTCGCGCGGGTGATCAGGGCGTGACCGCCGATGCCCGCCACCGACATCCGGAACAACATCTCGGAAGGCGAGTTGACCTCTTGCCCGTCCACGTGGGTGACGACATCGCCCACCGCGAAACCGGCGCGGGCGAAAGGGCTGGCCGGGTGCAGGTCGGAAATCAGCATCCCCGAGGGCGCGTCCAGCCCCAGCGAAGCGGCCAGATCGGCATCCACCGGCTGCCCGGCGATGCCCGCCCAGGGGCGGACGAACTCGTCGTTGCCGGCGCGGGCCTGCGACACAAACTGGGCCACCAGGTTCGACGGGATGGCAAAACCGATGCCGTTGGAGCCGCCCGAACGGGACAGGATCCGGGTGTTGATACCGATCAGTTCGCCGTTCACGTCGATCAGCGCCCCACCCGAATTGCCCGGATTGATCGCCGCGTCGGTCTGCAGGAAATAGCCGCGCGCCTGCCCGGTCGCCGCCCCGGCGCGCGCCAGCCCCGAGACGATCCCGCTGCTGACGGTCTGGCCGATGCCAAAGGGGTTGCCGATGGCCAGCACCAGTTCGCCCACCTCGACCCGGTCAGAGTCGCGGATGGACAGGAACGGCAGGTCGCTGGCCCCCTCAAGCTGAA
>JBFHMM010000159.1:0-9276 GCA_041594355.1 Paracoccaceae bacterium
CGCGAGCCTCTGTGGGGCGCTCGACCGGCGGCAGTGGCGGGGCCGCACTCGTTTCTCCGCAACCGGCCAAGGGCACTGGCGCTGCGCCGGGCCGATCTCAGCCGGACTCGCGGCCGATCTTCGGGGCTTTCTGCAGCTTGGCGCGATGGGCCGCGATCCAGTCCAGTGTCTGGTCAAACGGCATCGGGCGGCCGATGCCGAAACCCTGCACATGATCGCAGCCCAGCTGCGCGAGCAGAGCATGTTCCCCGACGGTTTCGACCCCCTCGGCCAGGGTTTCCAGTTCCAGCCGCTCGGCCATCGTCAGGATCGCCCCGATCAGCCGCTGCTGTTCGGGATCGCGGTCGGCCTTCATCACAAACGACCGATCGATCTTGATCCGGCTCACCGCGAACCGCCGGATCGAGGCGATCGAGGCATGGCCGGTGCCAAAGTCGTCCAGATCGATGCGGCAGCCCAGCTTGGCCAGTTCAGTGATGTTACGGGCGACTATGTCGTCGGGGGAATCGGTGACCACCGATTCCAGAACCTCGACACAGATCCGGTCCGGGGTCAGATCGAACCGGTCCAATTCCCAACGGATCCGTTCGACCAACCCTGGGTTGCGCAGCTCGGCCGTGGCGAAGTTCACCCCGATCCGCGGGATCAACGCACCGGCGCCGTCCCAGGCCTTGAGCGCGGTCAGCGCGTGGTGCAGCATCACCTGTCCCAGCCTCTCGGTCAGCCCGGCCTCTTCCATCGCGGGCAGAAAGGCGTCGGGCGCGATGAGCCCCTGGACCGGGTGCATCCAGCGCGCCAGCGCCTCAAAGCCAGTGATCAGACCCGTGTCGGTGGAAATCTGCGGCTGGAACCAGGGTTGGATCTGACCGTTCTCCAGCGCGCCGGCGGCATCCTCGCGCAAATCGCTCCGCGCCTGCGCCCGACGGTGGATATCGGCGGAGTACGACCGAATGCCCGATGGCCCGTTCTGCTGCGCCTCCGCCAGCGCCGACGTGGCCGCGGCCAGCCAGTCCTCGCACAGCGGTCCCGGCGCGCGGTGACGCAGGCAGAAACCGATCGAGCAGCTGCTGTAGATCGACATCCCGTCCAGCGGCACAGGTTCCTCGACCGCGGTCTGTATCCGGCCGGCCATCTGGATGCACAGCTCCAGGTCCAGCTGCCGCACGGGGGTCACGACGATCGCGAAGCGGCTGTCGCCCATCCGCGCCACCGTATCGCCGTCGCGCAGTGCCGCAACGATCCGCTCGGCGGTGCGCTGCGCCACCAGGTCGGCGGCGGCCTGGCCATGACGCTGGCCCAGCTCCTTGACCTCGTCCAGTTCCAGCATGAAACAGGCCGACCGCAACCCCGACAGTTCGGTCCCCGTATGGATCCGCTCGACCGTTTCCTCGAACCCGTCCCGCAGGATCAGCCCGGTCACCGCGTCGTGCGGCACCCCGGCCATTCCCGGCCAGCGGTTCAGCACGCCGGTCATCGCAAAGACCAGCGGCAGTCCCAGCGAGGTCAGCACCAGCGCGCCCTCGCCACCCAGCCAGAAGGCCCCCAGCGTCAGCGCCGGCAGAAAGGCCAGGATCGGCGGCCCGGCCAGGACCTCGATCATCTGGCGGCGCAACCGCAACAGCGATCCGTCAATTGGAAGTTGCATGATCTGACCCTTTCCAGGCGGCGCAACAATTGCCGACCACCTTAGCGGCAGGGTCTGAACGGGGGTTTAACGCAGATCGGGGATTCCGCCGGGGATCTGGTCCTTTTCACCCGGATTCAGCGCCAGACCGGCGAAATCGAACAGCTTCGGGTCCAGCAGATGCGACGGCCGCGCGTTCATCAGCGCCCGGAACATCACCTGCCGGCGGCCGGGGCTGTTGGCCTCCCAGCCGTCCAGAATCGCCTTCACCTGCTGGCGCTGCAGCCCGTCCTGCGACCCGCACAGATCGCAGGGGATGATCGGGTATTTCATCGCCTGGGCGAATTTCTCGCAATCGGCCTCGGCCACATGGGCCAGCGGGCGATAGACGAACAGGTCGCCCTCTTCGTTCACCAGTTTGGGCGGCATCGTCGCCAGCCGTCCGCCGTGAAACAGGTTCATGAAAAACGTCTCAAGAATATCGTCGCGGTGATGGCCCAGCACCACGGCCGAACAGCCCTCCTCGCGGGCGATGCGATAGAGGTTGCCGCGCCGCAGCCGCGAACACAGCGCGCAGAACGTGCGCCCCTGCGGCACCTTGTCGACGACGACGGAATAGGTGTCCTGATACTCGATCCGGTGCGGCACGCCCATCCGCTCCAGAAACTCCGGCAGCACCGTGGCCGGGAACCCGGGCTGCCCCTGGTCCAGGTTGCACGCCAGCAGATCGACGGGCAACAGACCGCGCCACTTCAGCTCGTGCAGCACCGCCAGCAGCGTATAGCTGTCCTTGCCGCCCGACAGACAGACCAGCCAGCGCGCGCCGCGCTGGATCATTCCGTATTGCTCGACCGCTTCGCGGGTATGGCGCACGATTCGCTTGCGCAGCTTCTTGAACTGCGTTGTCGCGGGGGCGCCGTGAAACAGCGGGTGAATGTCGTCGTTATCGTCCAGCATGCCCCGCCTTTAGCCGGGTCGCGCCCACCGGGCAAGAGCCTCGCCCGTTTGAGCCAGTTTGGGCCCGTTCGGGCGGGCCCAGACAGGCTCAGACAGGTTTGGGCGCGGGGCCAGGACGTGCTACCCTGTCCGCATTCTTCTTGATCCTATTGTTTTCAGAAAGGACATTTCATGGACTATGTATTTGTTGCCCGTGGCAAACAGGGCGACGGGTTCGGCAACGAACCCTCCGCCAGCCATTTCCTCGCCGTGCCCGACGGCGCCACCGACATGGCCTATGCCCACAAGATCTCGAAAACCGACTGGCGCAAGGCGGTCGTGTTCGAGGCCTCTGGTGGCACTCCCAATCCCAACACTGCGGGCGACATCGTGTTTTTCGTGCACGGGTTCAACAATTCGCAGGCCACCGTGCTGGCGCGTCACCGCAAGATCAAGGCGGGGCTGGCCGCGCGAGGGTTCACCGGCGCGGTGGTCAGCTTTGACTGGCCCAGCGCGGATTCGGCGCTGAACTACCTCGAAGACCGGGTCGACGCGAAACTCTCGGCGCTGCGGCTGGTCACCGATGGCATCGACACCTTTGCCGCGATGCAGACGCCGGATTGCCGGATCGACATGCATGTGCTGGCCCATTCGATGGGCTGTTATGTCGTGCGCGAAGCCTTTGACGACGCCGACGACCGCGCCCGCATCGCCGGGCGCAGCTGGTCGGTCAGCCAGGTGATGCTGCTGGCCGCCGACCTCTCGGTCGACAGCCTGAACGCCGGCCATTCCAAGTCGTCGTCGCTCTACCGGCACTGCGTGCGGCTGACCAACTACTACAACCCGCTCGACGACGTGCTGTCGATTTCGGCGGTCAAGCGCATCGGCGTGGCGCCGCGCGTCGGCCGCCACGGCATGAGCCAGCCCCGGCACGACAAGTCGGTCAATGTCTACTGCGGCCAGCAGTTCCGCGTTGGCGGACACACCGGCGGCATCAACGACGGTCACGCCTGGTATTTTGACGATGCGCTGCTGATGGAGGACATGTTCCACACCATCTCGGGCCAGCTCGACCGGCGCGAGTTCCCGACCCGGCTGGAACAGCTGTCCGACAAGGGCAACCTGGTGCTGGGCCGCCGGGCCTCCTAGCGGTGGCGGGGCCCGGTTTCTCCGCCCGTCACGATCGCGTCACCGTCACGGTGCCTTTACCTTTGGACAAGGGTCGGCGTTTGCGGCCTCAAAAGGCGGAGTACAAAACCGAAGAAGGCGGCGGGCGGGTCTGTACAAAACGGCAGAACCCGTTCCGCGGGCCTGCACAAAACGGTGAACTCAGGGATCGTCCCGGTCGGGCACCGGATCGTAGCCGTCACCGCCCAGAGGGTGGCAGCGCCCGATTCGTTTTGCCGCCAGCCAGCTGCCGCGGATCGCGCCGTGTTTTTCCAACGCCTCCAGCGCATAGGCCGAGCAGGTCGGCTGGTACCGGCAGTTGAAGCCCACCCACGGCGAAAAGATCAACCGGTAAGCCCTTACAGGCAAAGCGAAAAGATGGGCGATCAAGGTCATTTTGGCGGCCGGTGCAGCTTGGTCACCGCATAGGTAAGGTCGCTGACCAGCCTGTCAAAGGGGCAATTGGCGGTTTGGTCGCGCCGGCCGATCAGGACATAGTCCCAGCCATCCTGTCCCAGCTCCGGCAATACCGCCCGCGCGGCCGCCCGCAACCGCCGTTTCGCGCGATTCCTGAGCACCGCGTTCCCGACTTTCTTGGAGCAGGTATAGCCGACCCGGATGCCCTCTGCGACACCGGGTGTGCGGCGTCGCGCCTGCACGATCATAGCCCCGGTCGCCTGTCGGCGTGCGCGCGACAAGGCAATGAAATCAGGGCGTTTTTTGAGAGTGAGCAGGCGAACGGAAACCGCCGGGGGATTGTCCCCGGGGCTGGCTGTGCCATCCTGGGGGGCCTCCGGCGGTGTCATGTCCGTCTGACGGTCGTGCGAGAGCTTATGCGCTCAGCGACTTCCGGCCGCGTGCGCGGCGGGCGTTCAGGATCTTGCGGCCAGCTTTGGTGGCCATGCGTGCGCGAAAGCCGTGGCGGCGTTTGCGGACGAGGTTCGAGGGTTGAAAGGTGCGTTTCATCGCTCCGTCTCCAATCTAGCGGTCGGGGAAGGCGCGGATTCGCCCCCGGTAAGTTCGAAGCCCGTCCTTTAAGGGGGCTTTGAAGCCAAGTCAAACCCAATGCTCAGGGTTTGACGAGAGTTTCTCAAAAAAACTGCATTTGCCCCTGCAAAAACAGGGGTTTTCAGCGGTTTCGGCGTAACGGACCTCACATTTCCGGGCCAAGACTTCAACCGCGCGTGATAGGGCTGTTGTCCGGCGGTATTGCAGCGCATCTTCGGCGGATCATGACGCAGACCCAAGGCACCGACACGGAAATGTCCGAAACTCCCACCCAGCCATACGGCCGATTTTTCCGTCATCTGCCCTTGCTGATCATTCTCGGCGTGGCGCTTGTGGGGTCGTTTATCCTGCGCGATCACCTCAGTTTTGACACGTTGCGCGACAATCGCGCGGCCTTGCTGGCCTATCGAGATAGCCATTTTCTGATTATGTCCGTTGGGTTTACGCTTATCTACGTCGTGATCGTCGCGTTTTCCTTGCCCGGTGCGGCGGTGGCCTCGGTCACGGGCGGGTTCCTGTTCGGATTGGTGGTAGGCAGCATCCTGAACATTGCCGCCGCAACCGTCGGCGCGGGGCTGATCTTTCTCGCCGCCCGCTGGGGGCTGGGTGCTGCGCTGTCGGGGCGAATCGATGTCTCGGACGGTCGGCTGAGCCGGATCCGGGACGGGCTCAGGGCGAACGAGGTCAGTGTCTTGTTGCTGATGCGGCTGGTGCCGGTGGTGCCCTTCCTTGTGGCCAACCTGTTGCCCGCGCTTGCCGGGGTGCGGTTCGCGACCTTCATGTGGACAACGGCGATCGGGATCATTCCGGGCGGCGTGGTCTATACCTGGATCGGCGTCGGCGTGGGGGGAGTTTTTGACCGGGGCGGCGATCCGGACCTGTCGTTGCTGTGGGAGCCGCATGTGATCGGGCCGATCCTGGGCCTGTGCCTGCTGGCGGCGCTGCCGATGATCCTCAAGGCCCTGAGGGGCAGAAGGGAAGGATAGATACCGTGAAGCGGATCAAGACGGATCTTTTGGTGATCGGCGCCGGCTCGGGCGGTTTGTCGGTGGCGGCGGGGGCGGCGCAGATGGGCGCGAATGTCGTGCTGCTGGAAGGGCACGAGATGGGTGGCGATTGCCTCAATTACGGCTGTGTGCCGTCCAAGGCGCTGATCGCCAGTGCTAAGGCCGCTCATGCACAGGCGCATTCGGCGGCCTTCGGAGTCGCGGATGCGCACCCGCAGGTGGACTACGCAGCGGCCAAGGACCATGTCGCGAAGGTGATCGCACAGATCGCGCCAATGGACAGCCAACAGCGGTTTGAAGGGTTTGGGGTGCGGGTGATCCGCGACTACGGCCGCTTCATCTCGGCGAGAGAGGTGCAGGCCGGCGATCATGTCATCATCGCTCGCCGTGTGGTGATCGCGACTGGGTCGTCGCCGCTGGTGCCGCCCATTCCGGGGCTTGATACGGTGCCTTTTGACACCAACGAGACGTTGTTCGCATTGCGGGAAAAACCCGAGCACCTGCTGATCATCGGCGGCGGTCCCATCGGGATGGAAATGGCGCAGGCGCATGTGCGGCTGGGTTGCAGGGTGACGGTGATCGAAGGCGACCGCGCGCTGGGCAAGGATGACCCGGAGGCGGCGACCGTGGTTCTGAACGCGCTGCGCGCCGAGGGAGTCGAGATCGCCGAAGACGCGACGGTTGATTGTGTTTCGGGCCGGGCCGGGGCCATCGAGGTCACCGCGAAGGACGGGCGCGTCTTTGCCGGCAGCCACCTGTTGCTGGCCGTCGGGCGCAAGGCCAACACGGAACGGTTGAATCTTCCCGACGCAGGGATCGAAACCACCGGAGCCGGGATCCGCACGGATGCCGCTCTGCGTACGACCAACCGGCGGGTTTATGCCATTGGCGACGTCGCCGGTGGGCTGCAGTTTACCCATGTCGCGGGGTACCACGCGGGGGTCATCATCCGGTCTGCCCTGTTTGGCCTGCCCTACAGGGCCAAGACTGCACATATCCCTTGGGCGACCTATACCGATCCGGAACTAGCGCAGGTCGGCATGACCGAGGCGCAGGCCCGTGAAACCCATGGCGGCAAGGCCGAAATCGTCCGGTTCGACTATGCCCATAATGACCGGGCGATAGCAGAGCGGCGCACCGAGGGGTTTATCAAGGTCATGGTGGTCAAGGGCCGCCCCGTCGGCGCCACCATCGTTGGCCATCAGGCCGGCGAATTGATCAACCTATGGGCCCTGGCGCTGGCCAATAATCTGAAAATGGGCCAGATCGCCGGCATGGTTTCGCCGTATCCCAGTATCGGCGAGCTTAACAAACGCGTCGCAGGGGCCTATTTCTCCCCCAGACTGTTTGATAATCAGACGGTTAAACGCGTGGTCGGGGCGGTGCAGCGCTGGATCCCCTGACCGGAAAGGTGCCATGCTGAACTCGCTTTCGGGCCGGTTTCTGATCCTGACGACGGTCTTCGTGATGCTGGCCGAAGTGTTGATCTTTGTGCCCTCCATCGCGCGGTTCCGCGAGGATTACCTGCTGAACCGGCTGGAGCGGGCACAGATCGCCTCGTTGGCGCTGTTGGCGGACGACATGCTGGAAACCGAGCTGGAGGCGGAACTGCTCGAGAACGCGGGGGTTTTCAACGTGGTGCTGCGCCGCGACGAGGTGCGCCAGCTGGTGTTGTCCTCACCGATCCCGGAACCGATTGCCGCGACCTATGATTTGCGCGACCCTGGTGCAATGGCGCTGATCCGGGACGCTGTCGTGCGGTTGTTCACCCCGTACAATCAGATCATCCGGGTGATCGGCGCGCCGGTCCGCCAGGCCGGTCTGCTGATCGAGGTCACGATGGAGACCGCGCCCCTGCGGATGGCGATGATCGACTACGGGTTGCGGGTGTTGGCACTGTCGGCGGTGATCTCGGTCTTTACCGCTTTGCTGCTGTTCGCGGCGGTTCGTGTGTTCCTGGTCCGTCCGATCAAGGGCGTCGTGGGTTATATGCAGCGCTATGCGGCGGCCCCCGAGGATGCGCGCGGCATCATTCAGCCCAAGGCGGGCGTGACCGAGTTGCGCGAGGCGGAAGAAGCCCTTTTGCAGTTGCAGACCGAATTGACGCAGGCTTTGAAACAGCGCGAGCGGCTGGCGCAGCTGGGCGGTGCGGTGGCCAAGGTCAGCCACGATCTACGCAACATCCTGACCAGCGCGCAGTTGTTCACCGACCGGATCGAGGCCAGCGAGGACCCGCTGGTCCGGCGGCTCGCGCCCAAGCTGGTGGGGTCGATCACCCGCGCGGTGTCGCTGTGCGAAAGCACGCTGGCCTTTGGCCGCGCCGAGGAGCCGGCGCCCACCCTGACTATGGTAAACCTGCACGCCATTGTGCAGGACGTGATCGAAAACGAGCAATTGGCCAGTGACGCCAGCGATGTGACCTTTGCCAATACCGTTGCCCCAGGCATGACCCTGCGCGCCGATCCCGAACAGTTGTTCCGGGTGATCCTGAACCTCGTGCGCAATGCCCGCCAGGCCATCGACGCACGCGACATGGCCGGCACGGTGACGGTCTCGGCGCGCGATGACGGCAGCAAGTGGTGGATCGACGTTGCTGACACCGGTCCGGGTCTTCCGCCCAAGGCGCAGGAGCATTTATTCACCCCGTTCCAGGGTGGCGCCCGCAAAGGGGGGTCGGGTCTGGGGCTGGCCATTGCGGCGGAACTTGTGCGCGGCCACGGTGGACGCCTGACGCTGGTGCGCACCGGCGCGGAGGGTACCGTATTCGAGTTTGGCATTCCTCAGGGGGACGGCACGCTTTAGGTGGATATTTCCTCTGAAAAGGGGTTGCAAAGCTGTTTGGCCGGGGATACATCCCCGTCCTTAGTGGACCGATAGCTCAGCTGGATAGAGTACTTGACTACGAATCAAGGGGTCGGGGGTTCGAATCCTCCTCGGTCCGCCACTTCAACATTGTACAACGTCAGATGACTTTGACCTATGCGTCATAAACTGACCCAATCCCTGTTTTTGCCCGTGTGGTCTGTTGCGTTGATCTGACTTCCCTTCGGAAAATCAGGGGTGAATTGCAGGCCAGACGGCGAAGCCGCCTGTTCCCGCTTCTGCCACGTGGCGAACGCGGGAGCCAACCACGCATTATGTCTGGCGGACACGCCGCTACGGTAAAGTGCGCTCGTCTCATGCTGAGCGCGAAGGTTAGGTTTTCTCACGGGACGATCCGCCAGAAGGTGGCCACCCTGGGGACGACTATGGATGCCGCTGCACGGCAGAACCATATTCCCCACAGACCTCCGAGTTCATGGAAATTTCCTTGCAGGGCGTATCAGGCGGCGGTGCAGCTTGGAGTAGCAGGGATTTTGTGAACCGCTACTACCGTGGTAATGGTAGAGGTATTGGACCTGTCGCGCTTTTGTGCCGCCCCAAGTGCTCGTTTAGGCCACTTTCCGTTCGAATGTCACGGGGCTTTTCCAGCCCAGTGCGGAGTGTCGGCGGCGCGGGTTGTAGAAGCCGTTGATGTATTCAAAGATCGCCATC
>JBFHMM010000160.1:0-9230 GCA_041594355.1 Paracoccaceae bacterium
CTGGTTGAAGGCATAGGCAACATCGCCCTCGTCCTGGCTGACCGGGATGACCTGGAACACGTCCTCGGTAATGTCCTTGAGCAATACAGACCGGCGCGAGGACATCAACTTGCCCAGCGTCACGTTGCCGACGGGGTGAAGGCGCGGATCAACCAGAACGACATGGTAGAACTGTTCGGGCAACCCTTCCGCGTTGCGCAGGAAGTCGATGGCAGATCCGACGTCCCAGTGGTCTGGCACCATCACCACCTCGCGCTGCATCAGGCGACCGGCCGAGCCTTCTGGGTAGGCCAACGCCTGTTCAACCGCAACCCTGTCGGCATCTTCGAGCGCGTCGAGGATCGCTTCTTGCTGCGGTTCCTCCAGATCTTCGACCAGGTCAACGACGTCGTCGCTTTCCAACTCGCGCACGGCTTCGGCCAGAACCTCAGGGTGCAGGATCGTGATGACTTCCTCTCGGATACTTTCGTCAAGCTCCGACAGGATTTCACCATCGAATTCCTTGCCGTACAGGCGGATCAGTCGACCCCGGTCAAAGGCGTTTATCTGTTCCAGAAGGTCAGCAATATCCGCCGCATGCAGCGGCTCCATCAGGACGACAAGCTGGTCTCGGTCATCAACGTCCACGGCGTACAGAATCGCCGCCATCGCGCGCCGATCCAGATCATAACCGGTTTCGTCCTGAGGTTGGGGCGCCGGGGTGTCGGTCTGCTGATCACCTGTGCTCATGGTTCACCCTCTTCTCCGGTTTCACTGCAAAATAGAAGAAGCTACTACCGGAAAACAATGACAATAGCCGAATTTACCCCAAAGATTGTCGCCGTTAGTCTGAACCGTGAAATCACCGCATGACAAAGGGCAGAAAGTGACCAAGCAGACCATCTTGACCGGGCAGGTCCTGTCCTTCGACCGCTCGCCGTTCGAAGGCGCACCCCAGGATGCCGCGCGTCTGGACGATGCGGTTGTTATTCAGGACGGGCATGTTGCGGCCGTTGGTACGGCTGCCCGTTTGCGCGCCGATTTTCCGCACGCCAAGGTCGTCGATCACGGGCAGCGTGTGATCATGGCGGGCTTTGTCGATGTCCACGTGCACTACCCGCAGACGGCGATGATCGCCAGCTGGGGCAAACGGCTGATCGACTGGTTGAACACTTATACATTCCCTGAAGAGATGAAATTCTCTGACCCGGATTATGCCAAAGACATCGCCGCGCGTTACCTTGACCTCACCACCGCGCATGGCACCACCACGATGTGCACTTTCTGCACCATTCACCCCGCCAGCGTCGAGGCGATTTTTACTGCCGCCCAGGCGCGTGGCCAGCGAGTGGTCGCCGGCAAGACCTGCATGGACCGTAACGCGCCCGAAGGGCTGCGCGACACCGCGCAATCGGCCTATGACGACAGTAAGGCACTGCTGAACCGCTGGCACGGTATCGACCGGCTGAGCTATGCAATCACGCCCCGGTTCTCTCCGACCTCCACCCCGGATCAGTTGAGTGCGCTGGGGGCGCTGTGGACCGAGCATCCCGATTGCCTGATGCAGACGCATCTCAGCGAACAAACCGACGAGATCGACTGGGTCCGATCGCTGTACCCAACGGCGCGCGACTACCTCGACACCTACGAGGCGCACGGGCTGCTGGGCCGCAACGGGCTTTACGGCCACGCGATCCACCTGGAACCGCGCGAACGCGACCGGCTGCGCGAAGTCGGCGCGGCGCTGGTGCATTGTCCGACCTCCAACACGTTCATCGGGTCGGGATTGTTCGACATGTCCGGGCTGATGGCCGAAGGGCAGCGCATCGGGCTGGCCACCGACACCGGCGGCGGCTCCAGCTTCTCGATGCTGCGCACGATGGCGGCGGCCTACGAAATCGGGCAGCTGCGCGGCACCGCGTTGCATCCGGCACAACTGCTGTGGCTGGCGACCGCCGGATCGGCGAAGTCTCTTGGAATGAGCGGCGTGATTGGCAACCTGACCGCCGGAATGGAGGCCGACCTGGTGGTGTTGGACCTGTACTCGACACCGGCTATTGCGCAAAGGGCGGAACGTGCCGGCGACATATGGGAGGCCTTGTTCCCGACTATCATGATGGGCGATGACCGGGCCGTGGCAGAGGTTTGGATTGACGGGAACCGGTCCGTGTCAAAATAATCGCTGCGGCGTGCGCGGCGGGCACCGGTCCCGGAGCCGGCTCAGATCTGCAAGGCGCGCGTCAATTGTCGCTGCCAATGCAAGGTCCCCGGCAAGTCGATGGATTGCACCTGGCCGCCGCTCACAATCTGGCGCCCCTCGACCAACAGGTGTTTCACCCGTGTCGGCCCGGCCAGCAACAGCGCCGCCGGATCCCAGCTGCCGGCGGTGTCGATGCCTGTGATGTCCCATATGGCAATGTCGGCCCGTTTGCCCCGGCTCAGCCGACCGCAGTCCGGGCGGCCCAGCACGTCGGCCCCGCCACGGGTGGCAATCTCCAACGCCTCGCGGGCGTTCATTGCGTCCGCCCCGCGAGCCACCCTTTGTAGCAACATGGCCTGACGTGCCTCTGCCATCATGTTGCCGATATCGTTGCTGGCCGACCCGTCAACACCCAGTCCGACCGGAACGCCCGCATCCCGCATGGCGCGGACCGGCGCGATACCGCTTCCCAGCCTGCAATTCGAACAGGGGCAGTGGGAAACACCGGTGCGCGACCGCGCAATCAGGCTGATCTCCTGTCCGTCCAGCTTGACGCAATGGGCATGCCACACGTCCGGCCCGGTCCACCCAAGATCCTCCGCGTATTGCCCCGGCCGGCATCCGAAACGTTCCAGGCTATAGGCGATGTCCTCGTCATTTTCCGCCAGATGGGTATGTAGCATCACACCCTTGTCGCGCGCCAACAGGGCGGCCTCCCGCATCAAGTCACGGCTGACCGAAAAAGGTGAGCACGGCGCGATGCCGACACGACACATGGAGCCCTCGCCCGCATCGTGGAATGTGTCGATCACCCGAATACTGTCGATCAGGATGTCTTTTTCGCGTTCGACCAGCGCGTCCGGCGGCAGACCGCCGTCGCTTTCCCCGATGCTCATCGCGCCGCGCGTCGGGTGGAACCGCATCCCGATGTCGCGGGCCGCGGCGATGGTGTCATCCAGCCGCGCGCCATTCGGGTAAAGGTACAAATGATCCGATGTCAGCGTACACCCCGACAGCGCCAGTTCGGCCAGTCCGGTCAGGGCCGAGACGTAAATCTCTTCGGGGCCAAAGCGCGCCCAGATGGGATAGAGCGTCTGCAACCAGCCGAACAGCAGCGCGTCCTGCCCACCGGGTACCGCGCGGGTCATCGATTGGTACAGATGGTGGTGGGTGTTGACCAACCCCGGCGTCACCACGCAGCCGCGCGCGTCGATCGTATTGCCTGTCGTGCTCACGATCGATCCGATCTCATGGATCACGCCATCGCGAATCAGGATGTCAGCTGCCGTCAGTTCGCGGCGGTTGTCATCCATGGTGAGAATGGTGTCCGCATTTCGGATTAGTGTTTCTGAATTGGTCATGTCACAACCTCGCCTGGTGCCCGCCTCGATTTGCGAGTTGTGAACAGTCCGACGGAAAACGGGCGAAGAGACCGGCCTGTGACCAGAGCGTAGCGCAGCCCGATCCGGGGCTCAAGCGACACTTCAGTAACCGGACAATACATCCATCGCGGCGGCGTGAAGTGCCGGGTTCGCAGCCGCTAGCGCGCGACCGCCCTGATGCGCCGGCCCACCACGCCAGTCCGAGACGACGCCGCCGGCCGCCTCGATGACCGCAATGGGGGCCTGAATGTCATAGGCGTTCAAGCCGGCTTCGATCACCAGATCGACCTGACCGGCGGCCAGCAGCGCGTAGGCATAACAATCCATCCCGAACCGGGTCAGCTGAACCCGCCCCGAGACAGCCTCGAAGGCGGCACGCTCCTGTGGCGTGCCGACCTCGGGAAAGGTGGTGAAGAGAATCGCATCCTCTAGCCGGGCTGTCTTGCGAGTCTCAAGCGCCCGGGGGCCATGCGGCCCCGTCATGATCGACACGCCGGGCGCCCCGGTGAACCGTTCGCCGATGTACGGCTGGTCAATCACGCCCAGAAACGGTGCCCCGCCATCCGACAACGCGATCAACACGCCCCAGGTCGGGGTGCCGCTTATGAACCCGCGCGTCCCGTCAATCGGGTCGAGCACCCAGAGCCGACCGCTGGGACCGGGTTGCAGGCCAAACTCCTCGCCCCAGATGCCATCTTTGGGTCGATGTTCACCCAGAATCGCCCGCATTGCCTGTTCCGCGTCGCGGTCGGCGATGGTCACCGGATCAAACCCCTGCGAATCCTTGTTGTCCGCGGTCAAACCCGACTTGCGAAAAAGAGGCAGGATCGCGGCGCGCGCCGCGTCCGCCATCAGATGGGCGATGTCGAGATCGGTCAATTCATTATCAGCAGACATAGGCCCGTCGCTGCCACTGAACATGACCGATTGCAAGCCAGAATATACGCGAACCGACCCTCATCGAGGCCCGGTTCGCACAGGTGTCCGCGCGATCAGCTCGGTTTCAGGTCCGGATCACACAACGTCGCTTAGAACGCGGGCCAATTCAAACAGCCGACGGCGCTGATTTTCCGGGATCGCATAATAGGACCGGACGAGGTCGAGCGCCTCTTTGTCGCCCATCAGATCAGCCGGGACCATCGCGCGGTCGGCGTCTTCTTTCTGGACGTCGTCAAGACCTTCAAAGAAAAAGCTGACGGGCACGTCAAGCGCATCGGCGATATCCCAAAGCCGGGATGCACTCACCCGGTTCGCACCGGTCTCGTACTTCTGAATCTGCTGGAACTTGATTCCAACCTGCTCCGCCAATTGCTGTTGGGTCATTCCAATCAGCCAGCGACGGTGCCGGACTCGCTTGCCCACATGGACGTCGACAGGATGGGTCATGGGGTACTCCTTTGTCTTACTGGCAGCCGCCCGGGCAACGCACAAAGCCACTGCGCCCGCCCAATAATAACTGTGGCGCTATTATAGCCTATTTCCCACGAATGCGACCCGAACCGCACCACAGACCGGACTCTACGCCCTTTTCAGTTGATTTCAAGTCAGTTGATTCCCGACACCATCGGTGTCGCTTAGGGTTGAGTGGCAAAAACCGGTTTTCTTTGTCGCTTGGTATAGCTAATCCCTGACCTGAAAAGGTTAACAAAAACCTGACGCTACGTCACATTTCAATGCTGCACAATCCTTGCGTGGCCGCAAACGACACGCAAATGATAGCAAAACGAAAAGAAAAGCAGGAGGTGCCATGCGCGCTTTTCGGGTCGAAACCGCCAACCAGCCCGCCATTCTGACCGATATCGCCATCCCCGAACCAGGGCCACGACAGGTGCGGATCGACATCCGTGCCTGTGGGCTGAATTTTGCCGATCTGCTGATGCAAAAGGGAACCTATCAGGACACGCCCCAAGCGCCCTTTACCCTCGGCATGGAAGTGGCAGGCACCATCAACGCAGTCGGGACCGACGTCGAAGGGCTGTTTGCCGGGGATCGCGTGGCAGTATTCTGCGGCCAGGGAGGGTTGGCGGAACAGGGCGTTTTTGATGCCGCTCGGGCCGTACCGATACCCGATGCGATGCCCTTTGAACATGCCGCGTCCTTTCCGGTGACCTATGGCACCAGCCACATGGCGCTGGATCATCGCGCCCGCATGCAACCGGGCGAGACCCTGCTGGTCACCGGCGCCGCCGGCGGTGTCGGGCTGACCGCGGTCGAGATCGGCAAGCTTATGGGGGCAACCGTGATCGCCCACGCCCGCGGTGCCGACAAGCTGGAGGTCGCAAGGGCGGCGGGCGCCGACCACCTGATCGACGACAGCGAAGACCTGCGAGCCCGGGTTCTGGAACTGGGCGGTGCCGATGTTGTCTATGACGCCGTCGGCGGCGCGGCCTTCAAGGCCGCCTTCCGCGCCTGCCGGCCGGAGGCCCGCCTGTTACCCATTGGGTTCGCCAGCGGCGAGGTTCCGCAGATCCCCGCCAATCACCTGCTGGTCAAGAACCTGACTGTGATCGGCTTCTACATCGGGGGGTATCTGAAGTTCAGCCCGGATGTGGTCGCCAACAGCATGACCACGCTCATGGAATGGTACCTCGATGGGCGGTTGAAACCGCATATCAGCAATACCCTGCCGCTGGAGCGGGCCGCCGAGGGGCTGGACCTGCTGCGCCGCCGCGCGTCGACCGGTAAAGTGGTAATCACCCCCTGACCACGGATTGCAGATCGCGCGTGCCATTTCGGCCGGACCGGGCTACTGCTGGGTGATGCTATACGTCGAAACGCTCGCCACGGAATTGATCGGACCGGTTTCGCTGACCGTCGAAACACACGACTGCGCGGCGATCACCGGCCCCTCCGGCTCAGGCAAGTCGTTGCTGCTGCGCGCGATCGCGGATCTCGATCCCAACGCCGGACACGTCCGGCTGGGACAACAGGAGCGTGATCAGATGCCAGCCTGGCAATGGCGGCAGCGCGTTGCGATGGTGCCTGCAGAGACCGGTTGGTGGGCGGATCGCGTCCGCGACCATTTCGATCCCTCGCACGATCCGCTTCCCATGCTTGAGGCGCTGGATCTGTCGCCGGCACTGGATTGGGAGGTAAGCCGTCTGTCCACCGGAGAGCGGCAGCGCCTCGGGCTGGTCCGGGCGTTGTGCCGCGATCCGCAGGCCGTGTTGCTGGATGAGCCCACCGCGGCTCTGGATCCGGCGGCGACGGAACGTGTCGAAGCGCTGATCCAGGACGTAATCGCGCGTGGTGTACCGGCCATTATCGTCACCCATGATCTCGCCCAGGCAACTCGACTGAACGCGCGCCGCTACAGGATGGACAAGGGGCAACTGATGCCGGATCAGGGCAAGTGACGGACTATATCCCCCTTTCCGCAGGGGACATCGCTCTGGCGGCGGTATTCCTCTTGTTCAATGCCGGCCTGTCTTTGTCCCTGCAGCTGGGACTGGAACGCAAGCTCCTGATCTCGGCGGCCCGAATGGTGGTGCAGCTGTTGCTGGTCGGGCTGGTCCTAAAAACAGTGTTCTCCCTGGGATCGCCTTGGTTCACCCTGCTGATCGCCGTCGTGATGCTGGGTTTTGCCGCCCGTGAAATTGCCGCCCGGCAAAACCGGCAACTTGCCGGAACGTGGGGCTATTCGCTGGGGGCGGGCGCGATGATGACGTCTGCCGCGCTGGTCACTGTCTTTGCGCTGACGGCACAGATCCGGCCCGATCCCTGGTGGTCGCCGCAATTCGCGCTGCCGCTGTTCGGGATGATCCTGGGCAATACAATGACCGGTATAAGCCTCGGCCTGGACACGTTGCACGGCACGCTGGTCAGGGAACAGCGCGCAGTCGAGGCGCGGCTGCTGCTGGGCGCGCCGCGTATGCAGGCGCTGCGCCCCGTCATGCGGGACGCGCTGCGCAGCGGTTTCACCCCGATCATCAATGCGATGGCGGCGACCGGCGTGGTGTCCCTGCCCGGCATGATGACCGGGCAGATCCTGTCGGGCGTCGATCCGCGCGAAGCCGTAAAGTACCAGCTGCTGATCATGTTCCTGATCGGCGGTGCCACCGGTCTGGGTGTATTGGGCGCGGTCCTGGCCAGCGCTCTGAGGCTGACGGACGCCCGCCACCGGCTGCGGCTGGATCGCCTGCGTGCACCGCGCGGCTGACCCGGTCTGCGTCAGCCCGCCGCCCGCAATGGCGGACGCAGCGCCTCATAGCTCTGCCGGATCAAGGCCGCCAACTCCTCAATGTACTGCGCTTTCATTCTGTCACCGCCATACAGGTTGATATTCTGCACCGGCAACCGGGGCAGCGTGCCCCCGTGGTCCATAATTTCCTGATGCGGGGGTTCGGTCCCCTCCAGCAGAACGGTCACCGCCAGATCAGCACTGACCGTCGCCTCAATGGTACGGTCAGACTCACTGTCCACGGCCATGTCCCAGGTGATCCCCGCCACGTCCAGTGCGGCAGTCGCTTCGCCGCGAAAAATACAATGGCGGCAGAAGGCAACGCGCAGCGGCCGCTGCCGCCAGGCCGAACCGCTCAGGGCGCCGACCCAGCGCAGCGGCATCCGGTGAATGGTCTCACCGCCCTCGCCGGCGCTGGATTCTGTCGTCAGGATCAGGTCGTATTCCCCGCGGGCGAACCCTTCCTTCAATCTTCGGGTGCTTGAATCGACCAGGTTCACCTTGACCCGTGGGAAGCTGGCATTGAACCGCTGCAACACGCGCGGGATCACCGGATGCACGATGTCGTGCGGCACGCCGAGGCTTACCTCTCCCTCAAATGCCTGATCCGTCAGACGCGCCATGACCTCGTCGTTCATCGCCACCATGCGGCGGGCATAGCCCAGCAACTGTTCGCCCGACGCCGTCAGGGCAATACCTCGCCCCGACCGGTCCAAGAGCTGCAGACCCAGCAGTTCCTCCAACCGTTTTAGCTGCATCGACACGGCCGATTGTGTCAGGTGCAGGAATCCCGCCGCCCGTGTTACGCCGCCGCTGTCGGCCACCGCGACAAAGGACCGAAGCGTCGTAATATCCAGATTCCTCATTAATCACACTTCCTGATGGATCATATCAAAAACATTCGTTTCCAGAATGAAACACATTGCCCCATATAGATCAAGGAAATTGATAGAACGAGACGAAACCATCACAAATACGAGAAAGGACACAGGCTATGACCGTCATCACCTCCTCCCGCAGCGCCGCGCGTTCCTCTGCCCGCCGCACCACCACGCTTGGCCGCCTGTTCGGCATCTGGCGCCAGCGTCAGGCCCTGCGCCGGCTCGACGCCGACGCCCTGCAGGACATCGGCATCAGCCGCGCCGACGCAGAAACCGAAGCGCGCCGCCCGTTCTGGGACGCGCCGCATACCTGGCGATCCTGAACCACCTGCAGGCCCCGCCATCTTTTCACCATGGTTCCGCCCCATTGCTGCCGCACCGGACCGGTGCGGCAGGTTTTTGCCGTGAAATCCATCGAATTTTCAGCTGGATTTACTTGAAAAACAGGTCCACCTCTCCGATATTTAGCGGGAACGCCGCTGCCTCGGGTCAGCGGCACAACTGTCATGCTATGGAGACCATGAATGGCTGAACTCAACACAATCCGGACGGCGACCGGCGCGCGCGCCGCCGAGATTGATGCGGGCCTGCGCGCTCACATGAACAAA
>JBFHMM010000161.1:0-9135 GCA_041594355.1 Paracoccaceae bacterium
AAGGACCTGACGCTGTCGCCCTACCTGTCGTCCAAGACCCGGACGCTGGAATACCGGTACCGGCAGGCGTTCCGCCTGGGCGGCATCGAGTTTGAGGGCGCGCATACGCGCGACGACCTGATCCCGGGCGAAGACCGCGGGTACCTGTTCGGGCTGGGCAGCTTTGGGCTGGGCAATGATTTCACGCTGGATTTCGACCTCAAGGCGGTGTCGGACGATGCCTATCTGGCAGATTACGGCCTGCCTGACCTGGACCGTCTGCGCAGCCAGATCGGCCTGACGCGGGTCAAGCGCGATGTCGCCATTGCCGCCGCGCTGACCCATTTCAAGTCGCTGCGTGATGGGGAAAACGACGCAACCCTGCCGACTTCAGTTGCGGATCTGTATTATCAGCAGCGGTTCTTTCCACAGGGCATCGGCGGCGAGGTCCGGCTGGGTCTGAACGCGCATGGCCACAATCGCACCTCGCAGCAGGACGTGCTGGGCCGCGATATCGGGCGCACGACGCTGGATGCGGAATGGCTGAGATCGGGGATTTTGGGAGCCGGGATCCGGGCCGATTGGCGCATGGGGTTGTCAGTGGACAAATTCGCGATCTACGACGACAGCAACTACCCGCCCGAGGTCACAGTGGCAACGCCGCGTGCGGCGCTGGCGCTGAGCTATCCGATGACCCGCACCACCGCGAGAGGTGCGACGCATTACCTTGAACCGGTGGTGCAGCTGGGCTGGAGCAACGTGCATGGCCGCACCGCGCCCAACGACGAAAGCGCCTTTGTCGAGTTCGACCGGGGCAACCTTCTGGCGCTGTCGCGCTTTCCCTCGGTGGACCGGCGCGAGGACGGCCCGACGCTGGTCTATGGGTTGAACTGGTCGCGCTACGGCCCCGGCGGCTGGCAGGCGCTGGCCACCATCGGCCAGGTGTTCCGCAAGACGGCGGATGTGAATTTCACCGAGACCTCAGGGCTTTCGGGAACCTCCTCTGACCTGCTGCTGGCGGGTCAGCTGAAACTGGACAAGGGGCTGTCTTTGACCGGGCGGGCGCTGCTGAACGGCGACCTGAGCTTTTCCAAGGTGGCGATGCGCGGCGATTGGAGCAACGCGCGCAGTTCGATCGCCGGTTCCTACCTGTGGCTGGGCACCGACCTGGCCGAGGGCCGCACCGATCCGCTGTCGGAGCTGTGGTTCGACGGCAGCTACCGGGTCAACGACCGGTGGACCGCGAGCGCCAACCTGCGCTACGACATTTCGGACGATCACGCCACCCGGGCGGGTGTCGGGCTGATCTACCAGAATGAATGCGTGACGGTCGATATTTCACTCAACCGACGCTATACATCGTCAACAAGTGTTGAGCCTTCAACCGATTTCGGCTTTACCATCGCGCTCAGCGGCTTTGCCGTCGAGAGCGGAACAGCAAACTACAGGCGAACATGCGGAAAATCCTGACCAAATTGGCGGCCCTCGCTGGGCGGATCCCCCTGACCGGCGCGCTATGCGCCGTTGCAAGCCTGGCGGCGCTCGCCCTGCCGGCCAGTCCGGTCCACGCCCAGGGGCTGTTTTCCCCGGCGATCACGGTCAACGGCCGTGTCATCACCCAGTTCGAGCTGGAGCAACGCACCCAGTTGCTGCGCATCCTGAACGCCCCTGGCGACCCAGCTAAACTGGCCCGCGAGGGGCTGATCGAGGATCGGCTTAAACAGCAGGAGATCGACGCCATCGCGTTGGAGATCCCGCCCGAGGATGTAGAGAACGGCATCGTGCAATTCGCCGCCCGCGCCAATCTGCCGCCCGACGAGCTGATCAAGGCGCTGGAGCAGAACGGTGTCTCGCGCGAGACACTGCGCGATTTCGTAAAGATGCAGATCGCGTGGCGTGAATTCGTGGGCACCCGGTTCGGCAACCGGGCACGGCCCAGCGAATCCGAGATCAACCGGGCACTGGGACAGGGCGGCGCCGGCACCGGCATCCAGGTCCTGCTGTCGGAGCTGATCATCCCGGTGACGCCGCAGACGCTGGACCAGGTGGAAGCGTTGGCCGACGAAATCTCCAAGGTGACGAGCTATGACGCCTTTTCAGCCGCCGCCACGCAGTATTCCGCCAGCGACACGCGCAACAACGGTGGCCGGATGAACTGGCTGCCGATCTCGAATCTGCCGCCGGCGCTACAGCCGGTGATCCTGGCGCTGAACCCCGGCGAGGTTACCGCGCCGCTGTCGCTGCCCAACGCGGTGGCACTGTTCCAGATGCGCGGGATCCGCGAATCCGGCACCAGCGCGCCGCGCTATGCCAGCATCGAATACGCCGCCTATTACATCGCCGGCGGCCGCAGCCCGGAGGCACTGTCGACCGCCGCCGGGATCGCCAACCGGGTCGATACCTGCAACGACCTCTATGGCATCGCCAAGGGCCAGCCGGAAACGGTGCTGGACCGCGAGACCAAGAAACCCGGTGAAATCCCGCGTGACATCGCGCTGGAACTGGCCAAGCTCGATCCCGGCGAGATCTCGACCGCGCTGACCCGCTCGAGCGGCCAGACGCTGGTGTTCCTGATGCTCTGCGGCCGGACGTCGGAATTCGCCGAGGACGCCAGCCGCCAGGACATCGCCAACGCGCTGATCGACCAACGGCTGAATGCCATCTCCAAAAGCTACCTCGAACAGCTCAAGGCCGACTCGGTCATCATCGAGAAATGACCCCGCAATCCCCGGCCCCGATCGCGCTCAGCTGTGGCGAGCCCGCCGGGATCGGCCCCGAGATCACGGTGGCGGCCTGGGATCAGCTGCGCGCGGAATGCCCCTTTGCCTGGATCGGCGACCCCCGCCACCTGCCCTCGGGGACCCCCGTGGCGCGGCTTGAGACGATTGGCGAGGCGATCGCGGCCAGCGCCGGCGCGCTGCCGGTGCTGCCGCTGGACTTCGCCGCCCCCCGCACGCCAGGCCGCGCCGAACCGGCCAATGCGACCGGCGTGATCGCCGCAATCGAACGCGGTGTGGCGCTGGTGCAGTCGGGCGCCGCCAGCGCGCTGTGCACTGCGCCGATCCATAAGAAAGCGCTGATCGACGGCGCCGGCTTTGCATACCCCGGCCATACAGAGTTTCTGGCCGCGCTGGCCGGCACGCCCCGCGTGGTTATGATGCTGGCCTCCGATCAGCTGCGCGTGGTGCCCGCCACCATCCATATCCCGCTAGCCGAGGTGCCGCGCGCGCTGACCCCGGAGCTGCTGCGCGAGACCATCGCGATCACCGCCACCGCGCTGCGCGAACGCTTTGGCATCGCCCACCCGCGCATCGCGGTGGCGGGTCTCAACCCGCACGCCGGCGAAGGCGGCGCCATGGGGCGCGACGAGCTCGACTGGATCGCGCCACTTCTGGCCGATCTGCAATCGCCCGATTTCACGCTGACCGGCCCGCACCCGGCCGATACGCTGTTTCACGCCGCCGCCCGCGCCCGCTATGACGCCGCCATTGCCATGTACCACGATCAGGCGCTGATCCCGATCAAGACGCTGGACTTCGACCGTGGCGTCAACGTCACACTGGGCCTGCCGTTCATCCGCACCTCGCCCGATCACGGCACCGCCTTCGACATCGCCGGGCGCGGCGTGGCCTCGCCCGATAGCCTGATCGCCGCCCTGCGGATGGCCCAGACCATGGCAGGGGCGTCGTGATGATTCATCTCTTTCCAAATACTGCCGCCAGAGGCGCCCGGCGCAGAGGGACCGACAGATGAGCACCATCGACACCCTGCCCCCGCTGCGCCAGGTCATCGCCGATCACCAGCTGTCGGCCCGCAAGTCGCTGGGCCAGAACTTCCTGCTTGACCTGAACCTCACCGCCAAGATCGCGCGACAGGCCGGAGATCTTACCGAATGCGACGTGCTGGAAATCGGCCCCGGTCCCGGCGGGCTGACGCGCGGGCTGCTGGCCGAGGGCGCGCGCCGGGTGCTGGCGGTGGAAAAGGACAGCCGATGCATCCCGGCGCTGAACCAGATCGCGGCGACCTATCCGGGGCGGCTGCAGGTGATCGAGGGCGACGCGCTGCAGGTCGATCCGCTGGCGCATCTGACGCCGCCGATCCGTATCGCCGCCAACCTGCCCTACAACATCGGCACGGAATTGCTGGTGCGCTGGCTGACACCGCCCGACTGGCCGCCGTTCTGGCAGAGCCTGACGCTGATGTTTCAGCGCGAAGTGGCCGAGCGGATCGTGGCGCAGCCGGGCTCCAAGGCCTATGGCCGGCTGGCGATCCTGGCGCAGTGGCGAGCCGAGGCGCGGATCGCCATGTCGTTGCCGCCCGATGCCTTTACCCCGCCGCCCAAGGTGTCGAGCGCGGTGGTGCATCTGACCGCCCTGCCCGAACCGCGGTACCCCGCCGATGCCGCCACGCTCAGCCGCGTGGTTGCCGCCGGCTTCAACCAGCGCCGCAAGATGTTGCGCGCCGCGCTCAAGGGCCAGGCTCCTGATATCGAGGACCGGCTTCTGGCCGCCGGCATTGCCCCCACCGAACGCGCCGAGCAGGTGACGCTGGAGCAGTTCTGCGCGCTGGCACGCGCGATCGCGGGCTGACCCCGAGACGCCCGGCCGGTTTCAGGGCAGGATGGGGCATTCACTTGCCCAATTTCATTTCGATCCGCGATGGATCAAAGCACATTCAACGACCCGAAGAGCGCCTTTATCATGGAGAGCATATCCCGGATCAACAGGCCGGGTTCGACGCAACCGCATTCGGGTTTTCCAATTGGGCCGGGATAGGCTGCCTGGCCCTCCTCTCCCTGATCGCCATCGGCACCTTCCTCGTCCGGCTGGCCAAGGATACGCCCGATGGATTCGCAACGAGCGGGCCCAGGCCCTGACCGGTAACGCCAAAACGCAAACACTCTTGCAACAAGTGGCCGGGCTGCAGGCGCGGTTGGAGATGCTGGAGAACGAGACGCCGCGTCCTTCTCAGCCAAGACCTATTGAAATGGCCGTCTTGCTGGGCAAGACAATCCCGGTCTTCTACCGGGCCCGGACGGCTGGACCACGCACTGCAACTCGAACAGTTTCTTGCCAGCAATGATGCCGGTTCCGCACCGTGGGAAACCGATTTGACAGAGACCGGCCCGGCCCGCTCGGCAGGGCCCGGAGACTCCTACCGGGTGTTTACAGACGGCTATAAAGAGGCGGCGGACTTTGTCGGCTCCCACCTTGAGAACGCGGGATACCTCGTGCGTCAGACAATCGTCCCAGAGCCTTTACGCGGCAACCCGGTCCAGATGTTGCTGCTTTGAGCGCGGGCCGACAGGCGTTCCGCGCGCAATAAATCTGCCCCGGTTTTGCCACCGGGGCCGCCCACTTGGCTTTCCGCGATCTGGATTACTCCGCCGCTTCCGGTTCGCTGCCCGATGCGGTCGGTTCTGGTGTGTCGGTCGGCGCCTCGGTTGGCGCCTCGGGCGTGTCTGTCTTCTTGGCCGCTGGCTTGCGGCTGCGTGGCTTACGGGTGCTGGCCTTCTTGGGCTTGCTTTCCGGCGTTTCCACAAGGCCATTATCGCCATCGTCGCCGGCGTTCAGGTCCAGAACATCAGGTTGCGGTGTCTCTGCGGCGTCGTTGCTGCGCTGCGCGGCTTCGCGTTCCTGACGTTCGGCGCGTTCGGCCTGGCGTTCACGGTTCTGCCGTTCCTGTTCCTCGCGGCGCGCGTCCTGTTCGCGCTGCGCCTCGCTCAGCAGGCGCAGGTAGTGTTCAGCGTGCTGCTGGAAATTTTCGGTTGCCACGCGGTCATTGGACAGCTGTGCATCGCGCGCGAGCTGATTGTATTTGTCGATGATCTGCTGCGGCGTACCGCGCACCTTGCCTTCGGGACCCGAGCTGTCAAAGACCCGGTTGATGATATTGCCGCCGGAGGATGGGCGATTACGGTTCGATTTCGACCGCGAGCGGGATTTAGAAGATCTCATGTACCTATCGTCAGCCTTGTACTGCTGTCTTGTAACCCGGCTGAGGCATGTCGCGCTCATGTGACCCCGGATTATCGACTTTTGGGCTTGGTGCCGCCCGGGTGCAAATTTTGCATCGGCCAGGGCAACAACCCTGAGTAAACATGTCCTGCCCTGACAGACAAGAGCTATGGTTCGAATTTCACCCTTTTTTGCCTTGATCTGACATAAATCAGCCCCAGCTTTCGGGAACTCACCGTAAATTTACGGTGAATGGGCCACGATGACCCGGTCACGCCCGTCCAAATCGGGCACCACTTGCGGGCTCTGGAATCCCGCCTGCGACAGGATTTCGCAGACCTGCGCCGCCTGTGTCGGGCCGATTTCCACGATCAGACGCCCCCCCGGCAGCAGATGTGCCAGAGCCCCGTCGCCAATCGTCCGGTAGGCGCCCAACCCGTCGCCGCCATCGGTCAGCGCCATTTCCGGCTCGTGGCGGCGCACCTCGTCAGGCAGCCCGGGCATTTCGTCCAATGCGATGTAGGGCGGGTTCGACACGATCAGGTCGAACAGCCCGGTCACTTGCGCGAACCAGTCCGACTGCAGGATCTGCGCGCGGGCCTGCACCCGGTGCATCACCGCGTTGGCGCTGGCCTGCAGGCAAGCGGCCTCGCTCAGGTCGACCCCCAGCCCGGTGGCCGCGCCGCGTTCCGCCAGAAGGGTCACCAGGATACAGCCCGAGCCGAGCCCCAGATCCAGCACCCGGTCAAAGGGCCGCGCCAACGCTGCTTCGATTAGCGTCTCGGTCTCGGGGCGCGGGTCCAACACATCTCCCGAAACCTTGAACCTGCGGCCGTAGAATTCGCGTTCGCCCAGAAGATGCGACACCGGCACCCGCACCGCGCGGAGCGCGATCAGCTGATCATAGCGATCCGCGATCTCCGGGGTCAGCTCCTCGGGGGCGATAAGGGTCACCCGCGCGGCCTCGATGCGGGCGGCATGGGCCAGCAGCACCCGCGCGTCGCGGGCCGGGTTATCGACGCCGGCGGCGCGCAACCGGGCGGTGGCCTGCGCCATCGCCTGGGCGGCAGTGGTCACTGCCCCCCTCCCTGACCCATCTCCGCCAACATCCGCGCCTGTCCGTCGGCGATCAGCGCGTCGATCACCTCGTCCAGGTCGCCCTGCATCACCTGATCGAGCTTGTAGAGCGTCAGGTTGATGCGGTGGTCGGTCATCCGGCCCTGCGGAAAGTTATAGGTGCGGATCCGCTCCGAGCGGTCGCCCGATCCCACCTGCGCGGCGCGGTCGGCGGAGCGCGCGCTGTCCATCCGCTGACGTTCCAGATCGTAAAGCCGCGTCTTCAGAACTTGCATCGCGATCTCGCGATTGCGGTGCTGGGATTTCTCCGAGCTGGTGACCACGATGCCGCTGGGAATGTGGGTGATCCGCACCGCCGAATCGGTGGTGTTCACATGCTGGCCACCCGCGCCCGAAGACCGCATGGTGTCGATGCGGAGATCGCCCGCGTCGATCTGGATATCCACGTCCTCGGCCTCGGGCAGCACCGCCACCGTGGCGGCGGATGTATGGATACGGCCACCGCTTTCGGTGGCCGGCACCCGCTGCACCCGGTGCACGCCGGATTCGTATTTCATCCGGGCAAAGACACCCTCGCCCCTGATATGCGCCACCACCTCCTTGATGCCGCCCAGTTCGGTGTCCTGCTGCTCGATGATGTCAAAACCCCATCCGCGCGCCTCGGCATAGCGCTGGTACATGCGCAGCAGGTCGCCCGCGACTAGCGCCGCCTCGTCCCCGCCGGTACCGGGGCGGATTTCCAGCATCGCCGGGCGCGCGTCGGCCGCATCCCTGGGCAACAGCGCCAGCTGCAGCGCATGCTCGGCCTCCGGCAGCCGCGCCTTCAGCGCCGGAATCTCCTCCTCGGCCAGTTCGCGCATGTCTGGGTCGACCAGCATCGCCTGCGCCTCCGCGAGGTCGGCCACCAGTCCGCGCCAGGCGGCGATCTGTTCAACCACCGGTTTCAGATCGGCATATTCCTTGGCCAGCCGGGCGATGTCCGCGCCGCTGGCCCCGTCGGCCATCGCGGCCTCCAGGTATTGAAACCGCTGGGTGATCTGCTCAAGGCGTTCTTCGGGAACCATGGCGGCGGTGTCCGACATCGCGGCGGCGCGGTCAAGTCCCGCGATGCGCCCCTGCCCCTTTCATCTGTTCGGAAATACTATGGGGAGCGCGAGGGGCCGCCCCCTCGCTTCCGCCCCCCCGGCAGGGATTGCCATCCGCCCCATTGGCGGCACACGGGCTTTGCGGTAGGATTGTTTAATGACCCGCCTTATCGCCCCCCTGATGCTGCTTGTGACCGCCACGTCGACGCTGGCCGATGTCATCGGACCGGGCGGCGACGTCCGGGACTGCTACTGCACCGACAGCAGTGGCGGGCGTGTCGATCTGGGCGAAACGATCTGCCTGTTCGTCGACGGCCGCGCCTTCATGGCGCAGTGCCAGATGTCGCTGAACGTGCCGATGTGGCGCGAGGTTCAGGAGGGCTGCCTGTCATCCCGCCTGCAGAGCCGCCAGCCAACCCTCGACACGGGCGCGGTTGACGCCGAAATCCTTGCGCCCAAAACGTGACCGCGCATAGATCCTGAGCTGATCGCCGTCCTGCCGCACCGTTGCATAGTCGGGAAACCCCCAGACCACGGACCGCGTGACATAGGTCACCCTGCCCGCATCGACCGATCCTGCCAGAACAACTGTGCGCGGTGTCGCCCGCGCGATCGTGTCGAAGCGCGCCAGCCCGCCAGGCCCGGTCTCCACAACCCGGGTGACCCCCCGCGCGAAATCGCGGTCCTGAGTCGCCTCAGGCGCCACGTGCCACTTCACCGGATCGCTGGGCGCCAGCCGGACATAGCCCATCGCCACCACCAGCCCCGCCAGCGCCACCCAAAGCACCATCATCACTCGTCCCATCCTTGCCTGCTCGTCCTGCTATCCACGGTGCGGACAGCGGTCCGGCCATGGTTTACCTTTTTGTCACTCCCGGCAGAACACAGAGCAGTTCATAGAGCAGGTTCGCCCCGGTCAGCGCCGTGTTGCCCGACGGATCATAGGGGGGTGACACCTCGACAAGATCGCAGCCGACAATCGCCAGTCCGCGCAATTCGCGGATCAGCTGCAGCGCCTGCATCGTCGAAAGTCCTCC
>JBFHMM010000162.1:0-9026 GCA_041594355.1 Paracoccaceae bacterium
CCCCCCATCGCGGTCCGGCTCAGCGAGCCGAGCCGTAACGGGCCGGGGCGGCGCCGACCGCGCGGGTCACGCCTTCGTCAGCAGCTTGATCAGGCTCGAGGTGTCCCAGCGCCCGCCGCCCAGTTTCTGGACGTCCTTGTAGAACTGGTCCACCAGCGCCGTCACCGGCAGGCTGGCGCCGTTCTCGTTCGCCGTGGACAGGCAGATGCCCAGATCCTTGCGCATCCAATCGACGGCAAAGCCATGGTCGAAATGATCCTCCAGCATGGTTTCATACCTATTGGCCATCTGCCACGACCCGGCTGCGCCGCCCGCGATCACATCGACCACCGCGCGCCCGTCCAGCCCGGCCTTTTCGGCGAAATGCAGCCCCTCGGACAGCCCCTGAACCAGACCCGCGATACAGATCTGGTTGACCATCTTGGTCAGCTGTCCCGCGCCGCTGTCGCCCAGCCGTTTGATCGTGCGGCCATAGGCCTGCATCACCGGTTCAGCGGCGTCGTAATGCGCCTGATCGCCGCCGCACATGATCGACAGGATGCCATTCTCGGCCCCCGCCTGACCACCCGAAACCGGCGCATCGACAAAGCCGACGCCGCGCCCGCCCGCCGCCGCGTACATTTCGCCCGTCACCTTGGCCGAGACCGTGGTGTGATCGACAAAGATCGCTCCGCCGCTCATGCTCCCGAACGCGCCGTCCGCTCCGGTGCACACTGCGCGCAGATCATCGTCGTTGCCCACACAGGCCATCACGAAATCGGTTCCCTCCGCCGCTTCGGCCGGGGTCGCGGCCGTCGCCCCGCCATGCTGCGCGGCCCATGCCTCTGCCTTGGCCGCCGTTCGGTTATAAACGGTCACCTCGTGGCCCGCGCCCTGCAGATGCCCCGCCATCGGGTACCCCATCACCCCAAGACCCAGAAATGCGACTTTTGCCATCGTAATGCCCTTTCAGTGTTTTCCGCGTGTTTGCGCGGCAGCATGCAGAAAACCGGTCTGCTTGCAAAGCGTCGAAACGCGGGCTGGCGCCGCCCGAACCGTCCGCCGAAGGTTGCCGAGGAAACCCTACCGTCGACTTGGGCGCTGCCCAGCGTTGCCAAGGACGGCTGGCCCGACCACCCAACGCCGAAACCACTCGGCGCTTTCGGGATTCCGATGCGTCAGCATGTGGCGCGCGGCGGCCTTTTGAGCTACTCCCCGATGTTTGGACAGTTTCCGGCGTAACTTGAGCTGCTCTTTGCTCCTGCTGATCGGGTTGGGTTTCGTCTTTTCTCAGTCAATAGACCACGGCCGGAGGTCTTCCGCCAAGGGTGGAATGAGAACGCTTGCGGTTGTCGAACTCGATCCACTTTCCAACGCCGGCCTTTGCCTCTGATCCGGTCTCCCTGGCGTGCAGGTAGACGCATTCGTATTTCAACGACCGCCAGAGCCGTTCGACGAAGATGTTGTCGAGGAACCGACCCTTGCCGTCCATCGAGATGCGGATGCCGGATCGGCGCTTGATGCGGCTTATGCGTTTGGTTCCGATCTACCAGGAGCCCACCACCAGCAAGAAACATCCACGGCATAAGATATGGCCATACCTGCTGCGCAACATGGTGATTGATCGCCCGAACCAGGTTTGGTGCGCGGATATGACCGATATCCCGATGCGGCGCGGGTTCCTTTATCTGGCCGCCATCATGGATTGGCATAGCCGCCAGGTTTTGTCCTGGCGTCTGTACAACAGCATGGACGCGGACTTCTGCGTGAAGGCTTTGAAATGGGCCATTGCCAAGCACGGAGCGCCGGAAATCTTCAACAGTGATCAAGGCAGCCATTTACCAGTGACGCGTGGATCGACGTATTGACGGGGACGCAACGATCAAAATCAGCATGGACGGCACAGGCGCATGGCGCGACATCCGAATGATCGAACGACCTATGCGGTCGTTGACATACGAATACGTCTATCTGAATGCCTTCGAAACCGGACCCGAAGCACGGGCTGGGATCGGAAGGTGGATGGCCCACTATAACTCTGAACGCCCCCATTCGACCAATGACATATTGACCGCAGTTGAGGCCTATCACTGCAAAACAGAACCAATGAGTATGGCAGGCTATAGCGCCCGGCCTTAAACTTGAGACATGAACACCCTGCCACGCCTTCTGCGTTCTCGGGACATTCGTGTCACGATAGGAGTCAGGTAAAAGGCCGGACGCTGTAAATGAAACCCTGATCCATTTTAACAAGGCTGCAAACTGGTCGAAAATCTAGGACCACCTCGCCTGCGACAGACAACATTTTCCGGCCCGTGTTCCCATTCGTGCTCTGGTGTGATGTTGTGCCCCTCGCCGGGGACGGACCCGGCGCAGTTTTCGGGACCGCAGCCCATGGATCGTGCTGACATCGTTCACCATAACTTCCTGACCCGCGTTGCGGCTGGCGATCTGCCAGGCGGCGCACGCCCCGTTGCCGGTCTGGATCCGGCGCAGGCGGTAGCGCTTTACCGCGCGCAATGCCTGAGCCGGGCGCTTGACCGGACCAGCCGGGCGATGCAGAAGGCCGGCACCGGGTTCTATACCATCGGGTCGTCGGGGCACGAGGGCATGGCCGCCGTGGCCGAGGCTCTGCGCCCCGATGACATCGCCTTCCTGCATTATCGCGACGCGGCGTTTCAGATTGCCCGGGCCGAACAGGTGCCTGGCCAGCAAATCGCCTGGGACATGTTGCTGAGCTTTGCCTGTTCCTCCGAAGATCCCACGTCTGGCGGCCGGCACAAGGTGCTCGGCTCCCGTGCTCTGATGATCCCGCCGCAAACCTCCACCATCGCCAGCCACCTGCCCAAGGCTGTGGGCGCGGCCTATGCGCTGGGGTTGGCCCGGCGTCGCCCGCCCGAACACCGGACCCTACCCGGGGATGGCATTGCCATGTGCTCTTTTGGCGATGCCTCGGCCAACCACTCCACCGCGCAGGGCGCGATCAACACCGCCTGCTGGACCTCGGTGCAATCCATTCCGCTGCCGTTGCTCTTTGTCTGCGAGGACAATGGCATCGGCATTTCCACAAAGACGCCGCAGGGCTGGATCGCGGCCTCGTTGGGTCAGCGTCCCGGCCTGCAGTATTTCGCCGCTGACGGCCTCGATATCTACGACACCTTTGCCGCCGCGATGCGAGCCGCCGCCTATGTCCGCACGCGCCGCAAGCCCGCTCTGCTGCACCTGCGCACCGTGCGGCTTTATGGCCATGCCGGGGCCGACGTGCCGACCACCTACCTGCCCAAGGCCGAGGTCGAGGCGGACGAAGCCAACGATCCGCTGTTGCATTCGGTGCGCCTGCTGGCCGAGACCGGCGCGCTGCGCCCCGATCAGGCACTGGCGATCTACGAGGAAACCTGTGCCCGCACCGACCGGATCGCAGCCGAGGCCGCAACCCGTCCCCACCTGCGCACCGCCGCGGACGTGATGGCCTCGATCGTCCCGCCCAGGCGTGCCTGCCGCCCCACCAACGGGCCGACGCCGCAGGAACGCGCCCAGTCCTTCGGCAGCGACCAGAGAGCGATGGCCGAACCGCAACCGATGGCCCGCTTGATCAACTGGGCGCTGACCGACCTGATGCTGGAACACCCCGAGATCACCTGTATGGGCGAAGACGTGGGCCGCAAGGGCGGTGTCTACGGCGTCACCCAGAAACTGATCCAGCGGTTCGGCCCCGACCGGATGATCGACACGCTGCTGGATGAACAATCCATCCTCGGCCTCGCCATCGGCATGGCGCACAACGGCTTCCTGCCGATCCCGGAAATCCAGTTCCTCGCCTACCTGCACAACGCCGAGGACCAGATCCGGGGCGAGGCCGCAACCCTGCCGTTCTTTTCCCGGGGCCAGTTCACCAACCCGATGGTGGTTCGCATTGCCGGGCTCGGCTACCAGAAGGGCTTCGGCGGCCATTTCCACAACGACAACTCGCTGGCAGTGCTGCGCGATATCCCCGGTTTGATTCTGGCCTGCCCGTCGCGCGGCGACGATGCCGCGCGGATGCTGCGCGAATGCGTGCGGCTCGCGCGCGAGGAGCAGCGGATCGTGGTGTTCCTAGAACCCATCGCGCTTTATCCGATGCGCGACCTGCACGCGGACAAGGACGGCGGTTGGATGACGACCTATCCGGCCCCCGATGAACGGATCGCGCTGGGCGAAGTCGGGGTCAGCGGCGACGGAACCGACCTTGCCATCGTCACCTACGGCAATGGTCACCTGCTGTCGCAGCAGGCGGCGAAACGGCTGGCCGAGGATCACCGGATCAAGGCGCGGGTGATCGACCTGCGCTGGCTGGCGCCGCTGCCCGAACAGGCGTTGCTGCAGGCGACCCGCGATTGCAAACATATCCTGATCGTCGATGAATGCCGCCGCTCGGGCAATGTCTCCGAGGCGTTGATGACGCTCTTTGCCGAACACCCCGGCGCGCCCACCGCCCGCGTCGCGGCCCACGACAGCTTTATCGCGACCGGCCCGGCCTATGCCGCGCCGCTGCCGTCGCGGGACGAGATCGCCGCCGCCGCGCTGTCCCTGACGAGAGGCACGACATGAGCCGCACCGCCGTCGTGATCTGCCCCGGCCGGGGCACCTATAATAGACCGGAGCTGGGATATCTCGCCCGCCACCATGCCGGCCAGTCCGCGATGATTGCCGGCTTCGACGCGCAGCGGCGTACAGCCGGTCAAACCGCCATCTCCGAGCTTGACGCGGCGAACCGGTTTTCCGTCGCCACCTATTCACGCGGCGATGTGGCCTCTGCACTGATCTATGCCTGTGCGCTGGCGGATGCGCGCGCACTGGCCGACGATATCGAAGTGGTCGCCGTCACCGGCAACTCGATGGGTTGGTACACGGCGCTGGCGGCCGGTGGTGCGCTCAGCCCCGATGACGGATTTCGGGTGGTCAACACAATGGGCACGCTGATGCAGCGGCAACTGATCGGCGGTCAGCTGGTCTATCCCTTCGTGGGCGGCGACTGGCGGGATGACCCGGCACGCAAGGCTGCACTGCTGGCCGAAGTCGCGGCCATCGACGCGCGGCCCGGTCACGTGCTGGGGCTGTCCATTGACCTCGGTGGCATGCTGGTGCTGGCTGGAGACGAGGCCGGTCTGGCGGCGTTCGAGGCCGACCATCCGGTGATCGACGGGCGATTCCCGATGCGCCTGACCAATCACGCGGGGTTTCACACCGCGCTGCAGGACCCGGTGGCACAGGCCGGGCGGCAACAGTTGCCCGCGGCCATGTTCGGCCAGCCGGATGTTCCGCTGGTCGACGGGCGCGGCGCGGTCTGGTGGCCGGTGGCCTGTGACACCGGCGCCCTGTGGGACTACACGCTGGGCCATCAGGTCGTGCGGCCCTATGACTTCACCCGCGCCATCGCCACGGCGGCGCGCGAATTCGCCCCCGACCTGTTCATCGTCACCGGCCCCGGCGACACGCTGGGCGGCGCGGTTGCGCAGTCTCTTGTGCTGGCGAACTGGCGCGGCATGGCGGACAAATCTGACTTCACCCACCAGCAGTCGGCGGGCAGCCCGCTGCTGGTCGCCATGGGGCGCCCCGACCAGCGGCCGGTCGTGAGCCAGACTTGACGGCCGAGGTCAACCTCTGGCAGCTGACCTGCGCCGAGCAGATTGATGCGCCGCCGCTGAATCGCGCTCTGACCGTTGATCTGGTGGTGATCGGCGGCGGCTTTACCGGCTGTTCCGCCGCGCTGCACGCCGCGCAGGATGGTGCCCGCGTTGCCCTGGTCGAGGCGCAACAGATCGGCCATGGCGGCTCGGGCCGCAATGTCGGGCTGGCCAATGCCGGTCTCTGGCTGCCGCCCGACGATATTCGTGCCCAGATGGGGCAGGGTGCGGGCGACCGGCTGATCGGCCTGCTGGCTGGCGCGCCGGATCTGGTGTTTGCGCTGATCGACCGCCACGCGATCGCTTGCGAGCCGATGCGCTCTGGCACGCTGCATTGTGCGCATTCCGCCAAGGGCCTGAAAGATCTGCAGAACCGCCACAACCAGTTGGCGGCCGCCGGGGCGCCAGTGCGGTTGCTGGATGCGGGCGAGACCGCCCGCCGCATCGGCTCCGCCGCATTTCACGGCGCGCTGTTTGACCCCCGCGCCGGCACCATCCAGCCGCTGGCCTATGCCCGCGGGCTGGCCCGGGCCGCGCTGGCGGCGGGTGCAAGGATCCACCAGAGCACGCCGGCGCAATCTGTCTCGCGCGAAGGCGACCTGTGGTGCGTGGCAACGCCCGACGGCACGATTCGGGCGAAATCGCTGCTGCTTGCGACAAACGCCTATCATAGCGGGGCCAGCGGCCTGCCCGCGCCGCAATATACCACGGTTGGCTACTTCCAGCTGGCCACCGCGCCGCTGAATGACACCCAGCGCGCCGCGATCCTGCCCGGCGGCGAAGGGTGCTGGGACACGGGCCTGATCATGTCTTCGTTCCGGCTCGATGCCGCCGGGCGGCTGATCCTCGGCGCGATGGGCGACCTGTCGCACCCCGCCGCCGGGCTGCACCGCGCATGGGCGGGGCGCAAGCTGGCGCGGCTGTTCCCTGACCTTGTTGGTCTCTCGCTCGATCACGTATGGTGCGGCCATATCGCGATGACTTCCGATCATGTGCCCAAGGTGCTGCGGCTCGGGCCCGGCGCGCTCTCGGTCTTTGGCTACTCGGGCCGGGGCATCGGACCGGGCACGCTGTTTGGCCGCGAGGTGGCGCGGGCGCTGCTGGCGGGCGACGACAGGGTCCTGCCGGTCGTGCCCGTCGACACCTATAGCGAAGGTTTTACCGGGCTTAGGCGGGCCTATTGCGAAACCGGCGCCGTGTTGACCCACGCACTGCGTGACCGGGCCTGGGCCGACAGGATGCCGTGAACCGGGAACAGGAGCGTAGGGGGCGCTGCCCCTTCTTGGCCTGGCGGCCAATTCACCCGCGAAGTATTTGCCGAAGAGATGAAAGGGGATGCGGGCGCGGCGCGTGGGTTTACCCGCGCGCTGCCGGGCCCAACAGGCCACAGGCATCTTTGATGCCGAAGGACCTGGCGGGAGCGTTTTTGCGCCGGGGGGGGCTGGCGGGTTGGCGGTCTCAGCCCCTGTCGTCAGAACCAGAGCGACGATCTGGGTGGCGCTGTTCACCCCCCAGTTTGCGATAGGCGCGCCGGCGCGGCCTGCGCACTGTGTTCTCGCTAACTCCCAGTTCCAGGGCGGTGCCGGCGACGCTGAGACCCCGGATGACATGATCGCAAACCTCCGCCTCGCGCGCGGACAGGGAGCCGAAGCCGCCGACATCGCGTTCCCGCAAGTCCGATGCGCTGGCCTGACCGGAAAAGTGGAACGCCTCTGACCCGGTCACCCTGTGGCGCAGCCCGATCAGCGCATGCGACAGGATGCGCCGGGCGGCGCGATGTGCGGGCGCTGCATGAAGACCTGCCCGTGGAACCTTGAGAGGCTGTTCGCCGAGAAACCCTTTCGCCGGGCCGCCTCGCACATTCCCACCGCTGCACCGGCGCTGGTGAAACTGGACGAAAGGGTGCCAACGGCGGGCTGAACGACACCCAGAAATGCTTGGGGGATATCGAGTTGCAGGAGGGTGGCGCCTACCGCCCCTCGGAGCATCCGGTGGGCCGCCGTGACCTGCGGCGCGATCTGGAACTGAAATACGAGGACCAGACGCTGGCTGTCTACCCGGTGCCAACGGCCCCGCATCCCTGGCCTATCCGTTTGTGATGGACCGCGAGGCGGGGATCGCCGCCTATGAGGCGAGGGTCACGGCCGAGGTTTACAAGACCCGCATCGCCGGCGACATGTCGGTGGTGCACCGGTGCCGGGTTTCGGGCGATGCGCCCGTGGTCAGGGTGGACCTGACCCGGGTCGAGAGGATGACGCCTGAGGTGACCAAATAAGAGTGCCGCGCCGAGGACGGTGGCGATTTGCCCGGCTGGATGGCGGGGTCGAATCTGGACATTCTCGTCGCGCCCGAGTTCCTGCGGCAGTATTCGATGTCCGGCGACCCCGCCGACCGCTCTAAATACCAGATCGGGGTCCCGCGCGACGACGAGGGGCGCGGAGGAACGAAGCTGATGCACCGGATCTTTCACGAGGGGCGCAGGGTGTTCATCTCAAAGCCGATCAATCATTTCGAACGGGACATTTCGGCCACCCCGAGCTTTCTCTCGGGCGGCGGCATCGGCGTCACCCCGATGATCGCCTTGGCCCACCCACAGCATACCATCGGGGCGGCGTTCGATCTGCATAATTCCGCCAGCCGCAGGGACGGGGCCGGTTGCCTTGATGACCTGGCGCAGATGCCTTGGGTTGACCAAGTGCATCTGCATATTTCGGATCAGGGCACGCGGGCGGATCTGGACGCGATCCTGGTCGGCTGCCAACCCAGCCGGTAAGTCTGCACCTGCGGCCCGGAGCGCTATATGGTTGGGGGGCTGCAGGCTGCCGAACGCGCCAGGTTCCCCGAGGAGTCGCGGCACCTGGAATATTTCAGCGTGCCGGAACAGCCCGACTACGAGAACCACGATTTCACTCTCAGACTGGCTCGTTCGGGCCGTGAGACCCTCGTGCCCGCCGACAAGACCGCGACGGATGTGCTGGCCGAACACGGCATCCAAATCGATGTGGAATGTTCTGACGGCATCTGCGGCGTGTGCAAATGCGGGCTGATTGCGGGGGCCGTCGAACACTGTGATTTCATATTGTCGAACAAGCAGCGCGAAACCGGGATCATCCTGTGCCAATCCCGCGCCGGCCGAGTCCGTTGGCGGGATCGAGATCGACCTCTGAGCGGGACCCTGTTGCGCGTCTAGAGCGCCTCCAATCTAATTGGTTTCATAGCCTGCCGCATTGAAGTACTTGTAGCATTCTTCGTCTGAGAACAGGTCACAGACTTTGCCCATGGCCTGCCACAAGGCGTCGTAAGAGCGTGCAGCCACCTTTCGGATCAGGGTTTTCAGTTTGCAGAATGCCATTTCGATGGGGTTCAGGTCAGGGCTGTATGGCG
>JBFHMM010000163.1:0-8982 GCA_041594355.1 Paracoccaceae bacterium
AACATGGAGATCGGGATGATCACGCCGCCGGTGGGTCTGAACCTCTTTGTCACCTCGGGCGTGGCGGGCATGCCGATGATGCGGGTGGTGCGCGCCGCGCTGCCGTTCCTGGCTGTGCTATTCGTGTTCCTGCTGATCGTGACCTATGTCCCGGCGATCAGCACCTTCTTGCCCAACACCTTTATGGGGCCGGAAATCGTGATCAAATAGATCGCATCGCGGATGAAACCCGGACGGGCGGGCGGCGCAGCGGGATCTGCGCCGCCTGTTCCATTTTCGGCAACATGATCCAGGTCAAAGACCGAGGCGGGCGACGGGTTAAGGTGTCGGTATCCCGAAACCGAGATGGCCACATCGGAATGAGCCGCACACGTCGTCAGATCCTGACTGCCATCACAGCGCTGCCTTTGATGGGCGGCCCGCTGCTGGCTTTTGGCGCCCCGACACCCCGTCCCGGACCGCTGCCGGGCATAGACATCGTCCTGTCAAGACCCCCCGCAGGCGATCCAATCGCACCGATTCATATCGATGCCGAACATGGCAAGGCGCTGGTCAAGATGGGGCCGATGCAGGCGGGGTAGTTCGTGGAGAACATCCTTGCGCCCAAGCTGGAGAAACTGACCGGTGTGCCGGGCGGCAGCTGGCACTGGGTGTTGTCAAACCACCTGAGCGAAGAGGGCACAGGGGCCATTCTGATGGGCGGCGGCACGGAATTGTCCGGATTGCAATTTGCCGAGGATCAGGGGGCGACCACCTTGGGGGCTATCGATCCGCGCGATCCCTGCGGTGAAGGTCGGGAAAGTGCCGGGCTGTCGGATCAGCCGGACGGGATTTTCAGCGTCATGTTGCGCCCACTTTTCTGGTAGCGCAATTCGCTGTCGCCGATGGCGATGACCCGGCCGCCGTCCACGGTGTCGCCGACCTTGACCTTCTTGTAGCGGCCACTGGGGAGGCGCACCAGGGCACGGCGGTTTGCCGGAGAGCCGTAGACACCGATCAGGTTGACGCGCTGCAGATTGATGGCGTTGTCCAGCGTTGCCTGCCGCGCGACAGAGGCCGATGAGGGAATCTTGGGCTGGACCGAGACGGGTGCCACCGTCTGCACCGCGGCGGTTGATGCATTGCCGACCGACGCTGTACGCCGCTGTGCGCTCTGCACGGTCCTGGTGAAATTGCGGGGACGTTGCTTGGGCACACGCGACACGACCACGGCCTGCGCCGTGGGGGTGTCGTCCTCCTCGACCTCGTCTTTCAGATTGGGGGGGCGCAGTTTCGGGCGCTTCTTGCCCAGCTCCGCGAGACTGCGACCGCCCAGTTTCGCGCGTTCGTTCTGTTCCACCAATCCTTCTGGCCGGGGCTTTGGGCGGAAACCGGCGAGGCGGGCGCTGAGGGTTTCGGCCTGAGGTTCGGTTTCGAAGCGGGTCGGTGTGGGGGGCGGCACCCGAGGTGGCCGGCCAAGATAGACGGTGACGCCATCGGGGGTCACGGTCCCTTCGACGGTGGGGGCCACAAGCCCGCGCTGATCCAGTTTGAAGGCGGTTCCGGCGGCGGCCGGGGAGCTGACGCTTGACGGCGGCTCATCTGTGGCCAGTCCGGCCTCTGAGGGCAGCGCCACGGCGTCCTGCGACAGGTCCGTCCGGTCGATCGAGGCCACGAACAGGTCGGACAGACCGATTACCGATGGCGTTTCCGGCTCTTCCGGGGCTTCCGGCCAGATGCCGGTCGCGGCATAGCGGGCTTCGGCGCCCATCGGCGGCGGGGCGGTGACAGCGGACGGGGCGTCGGCCTCGCGTTCAGGCTCCAATTCGGGGTCCGCCCCGGGATCTGGGACCAATGCCAGCTGGTCTTCGGTGGTGGGGTCGGACGGGGCCGTAACCACAGTCGGAGGCGTGCTGAGGGCCTCGAGAACTGCGCGGTCCGTATCGCTAAGCCCCGGTGCCGGCTGCTTCTGCTCCAACCCGGCCGCGCTGCCCGGCTCTGTTTCGCGTGACAGGTCGCCTGCCGGCGCGGCCGGTACGTCGGTCGGTGCCGCAGGTGTGAGCGCGCTGGTCAATGGCGCGTCTCTCTGGGGCAGAGCGTCTGGTTTGGCGTCGGGTGCCAGGGCCGGACCTTGCTGGTCCTCTGCCTGTTTCGCTGGATCCACCTCCGGCGCGGCGATCCGGGGCGTATCGTCGGATCGGCTGCGGAACAGACCCGCCAGACCGTCATCCAGAAACAGGCTGGCCCAGGCCGCGACGGCGGCCAGGAACAGCAGCAGGCCAACCGTCAGCGCCAGGCCGAGGAACCGGGGTTTACCGCCGATCTTCTGGCTTTCACGGGCGCCGAACACAGTCATGCGCTCGGTCTCGCTGGAGGGTTCGGGCACGTCGACCATCTGGGCCTGGAACACCGGCGCACTGGCCGGGTCGGCCACGGCGGTTGCGGCGGCGCTGCCCTGTTTCGCCTTGCGCCGGCTCAGGAACCCGCTGCGGGCCCGCGGCTCGGTGTTCGGCCCAGGCTCGGATGCAGTTTCGGCCTGTGTGTCGGGCACGGCGAGCACAGGGGCGTTGACATCGGCGCTCGCCTGAATCGCGGACGGGGCCGGTTCTGTCGGTTTGTCCACTGTAGGTACTGTTTTGGGTGCAGACGGCGGCGTCTCGTCGCGGCGGGCGCCCTGCAAGGCCGGTGCCAAGGCCGGTGCCCGACCGCGCGATTTGCCCCGGCGGCTGGAAAATCCGGCCAGCGGAGCGGCGTCAGGGTGGGCGCGATCATCGGTGTCCTGCGGCGGCTCGCGACCCAGGTCCGGGGTCGGCTCCGCGCTTGGCGGCTCGACTGGCCGCAGGGCATCGGCCGTCTCCGGCGCGTCAGGGGCAGGCGCCACGATGGTGGGCTCTTCTACTGCCGGTTCTTCGGGGTCTGCTGGCGGCTGGAACGTGCCGGTCACGACAACGGCGATTCCATCGGCTTCGACCGTGGGCGCTCCGGGCAGGGTGGCGGCAAAGGCGGAGGGCCCGAAAAACGGTTCCCCCAGGAAATCCTTGTCGCCCGGAATGGCGACAAAGCTGATCGGGTTGAACTGATGCTCGACGGCGAACGCCTCGGCCTCCGCCAGCGTTTCGCGGGCCACGGCGGCGACATGGGTCAGCGCGCCTTCGATCGAGATGTCAAAGACAAGATCGCTGACCGCGTAAGGGGTCGCGCCGTCCAGCGCCTGTTCGACCATGGCGCGCCGGGCGTCGCCTTCGAACCTGCCGGTTTCAAGGGTCAGGTAGCGGATCTGGTCATTGGGGATCACGATTTTGGTGGTGAACCCGTCCGGTGCCAGGCCCTGCGCCTGGGTGCGCAGATCGGTCAGAGCGGCGGCCAGGTCCGGAACGTCCAGCGGCACGTCTCCGACAGTGCGCCAGCCGCCTGCCGCGCGATGCAGCAGTGAGATCCCTTCAAACGACAAAGAAAGCGCAAAATCCGGTTTCATCCTGCGACTGTACCACCCAACCTGTTTTGACCTGCGCTTAGCGCCTGCGGGGCGCAGCTTAAAGCAGGTCTTTGCCGAGGAAAAGAAAAAGACAGGGATTTCCCTTGTCCCGTGCGCTCACGGACCCCCATGTTTGCGTAAACCGATGGAGGGTTCTGATGAAACCAAATCTGATTGCGGCCGCCGCACTTGCATGTCTGGTGGCAATTCCGGCATTGGCCGAAACGCCTGCGCGGCAAATCACCGTGACCGGCGAGGGTCATGTCGAAACCGTTCCGGACATGGCGACGATCACACTGGGGGTCAGTCACCGGGCCAAGGAGGCGCGGACGGCGATGGCGCAGACCTCGGTGTCGGTGGCGCAGATCATTGAGCGTCTTGGCGTCTTGGGGATCGAACAGCGCGATGTACAGACCCGGCAGCTGACTTTGAACCCGGTCTGGACAAACCCGAGCGGATCCGGGGACAGCAACGTTCGGATCGCCGGGTTTCAGGCCAGCAACACTCTGCATGTGCGGGTGCGCGATCTGCCGTCTCTGGGTGCGGTACTTGAGGCCGTGATCGAGGATGGCGCAAATGAATTCAATGGTTTGCAGTTCTCAGTTCAAGAGGTCGCCCCCCTGGTCGCGCAAGCCCGCAAGCTGGCGGTTGAAGATGCAATGGACAAAGCCCGGCAGTTGGTCGAGGCGGCTGGCGTGACGCTCGGCCCGGTGCTGACCATATCCGAACACGGTGGCGGGCGGCCGATGCCGATGGCGCAGATGTCAATGCGCGACAGCGGCGGAGGGGTTCCGATTGCCGGGGGCGAGATTTCGCTGAGCGTCAACGTCTCGATGGTCTTTGCGATCGCTGACGAATAGACACTGCGGCCCCGGATCAGCTCCGGGGCCAAGTGTTTCCCGACGATCAGGCGGTCGCCTTGGCCAGCGCCTGATCGAGATCGGCGATCAGGTCGTCTGGGTCTTCGATGCCGATGGACACCCGAACGACGTTGGGCGCGGCGCCTGCGGCTTCTTGTTGTTCGGGCGTCAGCTGCCGGTGCGTGGTTGATGCCGAATGGATGATCAGTGACCGGGTATCGCCCAGATTGGCCACATGGCTGAAAATTTCGAGCGCGTTCACCAGTTTCACGCAGGCGTCATAACCGCCCTTGACCGCAAAGGTGAACAGCCCGCCGGTGCCCTTGGGATAGCAACGTTTTGCCCGCTCTGCATAGGGCGACGACGGCAGCCCGGCATAGGTCACGAAATCGACGCGCGGGTCGGCTTCGAGCCAGGCGGCGACTTTCTCTGCGTTCTCCACATGGCGCTGCATTCGCAGCGACAGGGTTTCGATGCCCATCAGCGTGTAATGCGCCGCCTGCGGGTTCATCGTCATGCCGAGATCGCGCAGCCCGATGGCAATGCCGTGGAAGGTAAAGGCCAGCGGGCCGAAGGTTTCGTGGAACTTGAGCCCATGGTAGGCTGGCTCCGGTTCGCTGAGCGAGGGGAACTTGCCGGACGCGGACCAATCGAACTGTCCCGAATCCACGATGCAGCCGCCAGTCACGGTGCCGTTGCCGGTCAGGTATTTGGTGGTCGAATGTACGACCAGTGTCGCTCCGTGGTCGATCGGGCGGCACAGGTACGGCGTGGCCGAGGTATTGTCGACGATCAACGGGACCTGCGCGGCATCGGCGACATCGGCCAGCGCGCGGATGTCGGTGACATAACCGCCGGGGTTGGCCACGGATTCGCAGAACACCGCGCGGGTGTTTTCGTCGATGGCTGCCGCGACGGCCTCCAGATCATCGGTGTCGACGAATTTCGCGGACCAGCCAAAGCGCTTGATGGTCTGGCTGAACTGGGTGACGGTCCCCCCGTAGAGCCGGGTCGAGGCCACCACATTGCACCCCGGTCCCATCAGCGCGAACAGCGCCATGATCTGCGCGGCATGGCCGGAGGAACAGCAGACCGCGCCGACGCCACCCTCGAGTGTAGCGATGCGTTCCTGCAGCACGGCCACGGTTGGGTTGGTCAAGCGCGAGTAGATAAAACCCACTTCCTGCAGGTTGAACAGCGCCGCCGCGTGGTCGGCGTCGCGAAAGACATATGCGGTGGTCTGGTAAATCGGTGTCTGCCGGGCGCCGGTGGCGGGGTCGGGGCGGGCGCCAGCGTGAATTTGAAGGGTGTCAAAGCCGTATGTGGGTCCGTCTGACATATTTTCATCTCCCTATGTTGAAATGCCTGCACAGGGGTAGGGCATCGGGTGAGGCCTGACAACATCGGACCGGCGTCGGCGCGCACGAACATACTGTACAACTATGTTGACAGCTCAAGGGTGATCACATACTATTGCGGTATGTTGAGCAAGGAGAGCCGCCATGGCAACCACATCGGAACCTATTGAGAAAGCACAGAAAATCTCCGAGAAAGACGATGCCTCCGCGCGCAAGTTGCGCCGGGAGAAACGCCGCAAGAAGATCGAAAAGGCGACCACGGTGACCTTTAGCCTGCAGCCCGAGGTCCGCGCGTTCCTGACCGATCAGGCGAAGGACGCGGGTATGGACCTGAGCTTTTTCATGCAGAAGCTGGTCGACGATCATCTGGTCGCAACCGCGCCCGAGGACAACCCGATGTCGATCCGTATTCAGGCGCGCCGCGGGGTTCTAGACCATGTGGTCGATCTGGCGCGGCAAATGGATGCGCGGGGCGAATTCAGTGACGATTTTATCCTGCGTGTCATTCAAGCGGCGTCGGAGGATCCCGATTTCATGGAAATGCACCGGATCGCGGTGACCGAGGACCCGGAAAACGAGCGCCGCAACGCCCGTGCTCGTGCCTCGCTGAACCAGCAGATCGGTCGGCTGATCAAGCGCGCCGCCGGTGACCGCAGCAAGCGAGATGACAACAAGAAGATCATGCGTGGGCAGGCGCAGGACGGGATCCTGACTTCGTTCACCCTGTTGGACAAGGCGGCCTGACCCCGATACGTGTTCGATCCCTGACAGGGGCCGTCCGCACCGGGCGGCCCTTAACGCATCCAGAACCCTTCTGAGCGGATCTTGTTGCGGATCATCTGCTCGCGGCGGGGCAGGTTCTCGCGGTCGAACATCGCCCGCACCTTGTGCCCGCGTCCGTGAAAGACCATCCTCTTGATCGGGTCGAAACCTTTGAGCACCTTCTTGATCTTGTTCGGCGCGGCAACGGTTTCCAGCACCTCGACCACATGGTCGCTTTCGCGGGCATAAAGCAGCGGGAAGAACCGGTAGTGGCAACTGACCGACCCGTCGAGATAGCCGGACGGCAGGGAGTCGCGCCCGCCGCCAAAGGAATGGATCACAAGGGGCAGGGCGATCTGGTCGAGCCAGGGAAACAGGTCTTGCCCGACCAGTTCGACCGGCGGGTCGTTGCGGATCGACAGGGCATAATCCTGAAACCGTCGACCAAATTCATGCGGGCAGCGGAAGTAGAAGAACCCGGCATTGAAATAGAGAAACCGGCGCCAGTATTCCTGTGGCTGAGAGGTATCGAGAGAGCTGTCGAAATCGAGCCCAAACCGGTCGTAGAGCGATTTCCAGATCGCCGCGTATCCGGGGCCGTAGAGCGTCGGTTCGGGCCAGGTGCCTTCGCGGCGCAGCGATGCGCCGGGGCGCTCGAAATCGAACGGCACCGACATCACCTCGCCGGTAATCAGAGTGTCCGTGTCGAAGAACACAAAAGGTTCGCCCTTGGGCAGGGCCCGTAGCAGTTCGATCTTGTTACCATGTGGATAACCCTGGCCGAAGTGGTGGTTTTCGAACGGCAGGATTTGGGCCCCGAGCCGGTCCAGGGCCGCCAGCACCTCGCCGTTGCGCACGGCGGGATCGTCGGTCCAGCGGGGGCCGGCCTGCGGCACCGCCACGAACAACCGCCCGTCGAAGTCGGGGCTGCAATGGCGCAGGGAGGCCGCGAACAGGATCGCCTCGTATTGCAGTCGGCCCGACTGGCCGACAATCACGATATTGAACGGTTGGCGGGACGCCTGTTTTTTTGCCATACTCGATATCAGCCGCGGTTTCCTGGCGGCCCCCGTTGTTGCAGGCAGTATAGGGTGCGCGGCGCCATCTCAAAACCCTGCATTTTCAGGGAAACACGATTTGTCAGAGGGCGTGGCGCAAATTGGTTTTGTACAGAGTTTGGGAGACCTATGTTTGAGATCTTTCTTGTGATGATGGCGGCAACGCTGCAGATGCAGCCGGTGGATGAGGCCAGTGCGCCGCCATCGCCCGGGGCTGCGGCCTCTGGTGCCATGTCCGACATCGCGGCCGCCGCCGAAGCCCCGCCCGTCTTCTTTGCTCCTGCACAAACCTCCGAAACGCCGCCAGTGTTTCTGACGCCCACGCAGACGGCCGAGGCACCGCCTGCTTTTCTTGCGCCGGCCCCTTCCGGTTTTCAGGCAGAGCCGCAGGTCCCAACGGGGCGGTTCACAACCGCGACCGAGGTCCGCCCGATTTTGACCGCCACACGCGGCAACTGGGTCGCGGTGCGCGATTTCAACGGTAAGGATCTGCTCTATGTGACCCACCTGTGGTCTTGGCGCTGCGGGCTGTTGGAAATAAAGATCGGTGTGAACGGGTCAGAGCCTCAGGTCTGGCCGATGCCGCCCTGTCACCTGGACGAAGCGGCGCCCAACGCGGTAAAGCCGGAGGACGGGCTGCCCTATGGCGAATTCCCGCAAGGGTCGGTCGCGACGATCGAGGTGCGGATCACCTATGATGATCTTGCCACGGACAGCGCCCGGTTCAACCGTCAGGGGGTGCAGATTCCGTAGCGGCCGCCATGCCAAAAGACTGGGCAGGTGACGACCCTGTGACCCCGTGATCGTCGCTTTCAAAAATTTACCAATTGATAAAAAATTTAAATGTGGCACTCTGCGGTCAAGAAACGCATCACGGAGAGACACCGATGGCACCTGGCCAAATGGCATCTGGACTGGCGGCGGGGCGGCTGACAGCGGCCGAGATCGACGCGAACTTTGACGATCTGCACCCGGCCTACGCGCCGCACGAAGCGGCTGTGGCGGCGGATCGCTGCTATTTCTGCTACGACGCGCCCTGCACAACGGCCTGTCCCACCGACATCGACATTCCGTTGTTCATCCGGCAGATCCAGACCGGCCAGCCGGAGGCGGCGGCAAGGACGATTTTTGATCAGAACATCCTTGGCGGCATCTGTGCGCGGGTTTGTCCCACCGAGACCTTGTGCGAAGAAGCCTGTGTGCGCGAAACCGCCGAGGGCAAGCCTGTCGAGATCGGTCGGTTGCAGCGCTATGCGACCGATACCGTGATGTCGGCGGGGGTTCACCCGTATTCCCGTGCGCGCGCAACCGGCAAGTCCGTCGCGGTGGTCGGGGCGGGGCCGGCGGGGCTGTCCTGTGCGCACCGGCTGGCGATGCTGGGACATGACGTGGTGATATATGACGCCAGGTCCAAGGCCGGTGGGCTGAACGAATTCGGTATTGCCGCCTACAAGGCCACCGGGGGCTTTGCCCAGAGCGAAGTCGACTGG
>JBFHMM010000164.1:0-8967 GCA_041594355.1 Paracoccaceae bacterium
CCCGCGCCCAAACCGGAGGTCTGAACATGATACATACATCTGGACGCCTGTCGCTGGTCGCTCTGATCCTGCTGCTGGCGGCCTGCGGGCCGAAACAGGGGGTGGGCTTTGATCACTACGAGGTGCACAGCCAATCCAACCCCAGGCCGGTCGACGCGGACGCGGAATGGGAAGAGCTGAAGCGGGAGAGAGGGATCGTGACTCAAGTGGTGGAGTAGGCTCAGGCGCAATTGGCCTGTTCGGCCTTCTCCATCGCCTCGGAGGTTGCTTCGAGCACCAGCAGGATGGAGGCATGACGATTCTTGTATTCGCGCGCCGGAATCAGGACTTCGAGCCCGTCAAAGGGCGCGTCGGGGGCTGGGCCGTCCTGTTTCAGCATCGCCTTGAGCTGATCGCGGGCAGTTTCCACCTGGTCGCGGGTGGCGCCGACGATGGCGCTGCCTACGACCGAGGCCGAGGCCTGGCCCAGGGCGCAGGCTTTGACGTCCTGACCGAAATCGCTGATCCGGCCATCGGCGAGCTTGACGTCGACCGTCACGGTAGAGCCGCAAAGCGGAGACCGTTTCTTGACCGTGGCATCCGGGTCGGTCAGCCGGTCCAGATGCGGGATGTCGGCGGCCAGGGCGAGAATTCGGGTCGAATAGAGTTTGATCAGGTCGGTTTCGCCGGACATGGCTTTTCCTCTTGCGTCGTTCCCCATACATAGGCGCGCAATGAGATGATGCAAAAGGTTTTCCGCCCATGTCCTTTGATCCCGCGACTTTGGTCTATAACGAAAAGGGTCTGATCCCCGCGATTGCCCAGTCAGAGGGGGACGGCGAGGTGCTGATGATGGCCTGGATGAACGCCGAGGCTGTGGCACGCACGCTGGAGACCGGGCGGGTGACCTATTGGTCGCGATCGCGGGGAGCTTTCTGGGTCAAGGGGGAAAGCTCGGGCCACGTGCAGGCGCTGGTGGATCTGCGGGTCGACTGTGACCGCGATTGCCTGCTGGTGGTTGTGCGCCAGACCGGTCCGGCCTGCCATACCAACCGGCGCAGCTGTTTTTACACGGCGGTGCGTGACGGGGCCGAGATGGAGCTGATGGCGCCCGAATCCTGAATGGCGCGTGCCGCGCCATGCCTTCGGCGAGGATATTTTTGAACAGAAGAAGCCGGGGTCAGAGCCCGACGAGGCGGCGGATGTCCTGCGGGCTGGCGCCGTCGGCCCGGTAGGTGGCGATGGCGCGGGCGTCGTCGCGTTTGGCCAGCCGTTTGCCCGTCCCGTCGCGGATCAGCCGGTGGTGGTGATAGCCGGGGGTGGGCAAGCCCAGCAGCGATTGCAGCAGCACGTGGATGCGGGTGGCCTCGAAGAGGTCTTCGCCGCGAATGACATCGGTGACGGCGCTGGCGGCGTCGTCGGCGACCACGGAGAGGTGGTAGGAGGCGGCCATGGCGCGGCGGGACAGGATGACGTCGCCCACGGTGGCGGTCATGTGGTCGGCCGAGAGCCTGTGCAGGCCGGCGTCCCGGGGTCCGGTTTCGGTGAATTGCGCGGGCAGGGCGCGGGGGCAGGCGGCGGCCATGTTCAGCCGGGTGCAGGTGTTTTCCGAGGCGGCAAGGGCGAGGCTGCGGCAGGTGCCGGGGTAGATCCGGCCATCGGGGCCGAAGGCGGGCGCGCCCTCTTGCGGGGCGGTGGCGGCGGTTTCGAGGTCGCGGCGGGTGCATTGGCATTCGAAGGTGAGGCCGCTGGCGCGCAGAGTGTCGAGCATCCGGGCGTAATCGGCGAAATGCTCTGACTGGCGCCGCACCGGGCCATCCCATGTCAGCCCGAGCCATGCGAGATCGTCGAAGATCTGTTGTTCCCAATGTGGTCGGCTGCGGGACTGGTCAAGGTCGTCGATACGCAACAGGAACCGGCCGCCGCGGTCGCGGGCCATGTCATGGGCCAGGAAAGCGGAATAGGCGTGTCCTAGATGCAGGGGGCCGGTTGGAGACGGGGCGAATCTTGTCGTGAATATCAAGTTTTTTCAACAATATATACGTGAGAGTTCAGGTTCATTCCGGTCAGGTGGGGGCCGTAGTCCCGACACCGTTCACGGGCGCGGCCGCTGTCGGTCCACTGGGCGAGCATTGCCTCGTTCACGGGGTCCTGCAGGGCGTGATCGTTGAAGGAGAACACCAGTAGCCCGCCGGCGGCGAGCCCCTCCATCAGCGTATCGGAGACTGAAATCGGGGCGGCGCCGGCACCGATCACCCCGATGGCGGCGATGGCGGCATAGGCGCCGGGCGGGTGGCGCAGCGGCTGGTCCGCCTCGATCCGGGCCAAATCGCGATACACGCCTTTGGCACGGGCGCCTTCGAGCATCTCGGCGGAGAGATCGACCCCGTCGATCGTGGAGAATCCCGCAAGCGCAAGGGCCAGGCCGGACAGGCCGGTACCGCAGCCGAAATCGAGGATCGGTTTCGCAGGGTCGGGCATATGGGCGCGCAGCGCTTCGGCGCAGCGGCCGGGCGTGGCATAGCCCTGGGCGCTGATCTCGGCATCGTAGGAGGACGACCACGCGTCATAGAGGGCGCGGGTTTCGGCGGCGGTCCGGTCCTGGTAGACGCGGTCGAGAAAGGTATTGCTCATGACCGCAGCCTAGGCGTTGGGTTCAAGCCGCGTCCAGCGCCGATTGCCGCAGCCACGCCTGCCAGTCCGCCTTGGCCCGGTCGGTATAAGCCTTGTAGCGATCCTTGCGTCCGCGCCGGCCGCCGCGCAGCCCTTCGACAGGAGGAAAGAGGCCGAAGTTCACGTTCATCGGCTGGAACGTCTTGGCCTCGGCGCCGCCCGAGATATGGGTGATCAGGGCGCCTGTGGCGGTAGTGTTCGGCGGTGTCGCGAGCGGCTGGCCGAGGAGTTCGGCGGCGGCCAGGCGTCCGGCGAGCAGCCCCATGGCGGCGCTTTCGACGTAGCCTTCGACGCCGGTGATCTGGCCGGCGAAGCGGATGTTGGGGCGCGAGCGCAGGCGCATCGAGGCATCCAGCAGGGTCGGCGAGTTCAGGAAGGTATTGCGGTGGATGCCACCCAGCCGGGCAAAGCGGGCCTCCTGCAGGCCGGGAATCATGCGAAACACGTCCGTTTGCGCGCCATATTTCATTTTTGTCTGGAATCCGACGATGTTATAGAGCGTTCCTAAGGCATTGTCGCGGCGCAGCTGCACCACCGCGTGGGCCTTCACCTCGGGCTGGTGCGGGTTGGTCAGACCGACCGGTTTCATCGGGCCGTGCCGCAGGGTTTCGCGGCCGCGTTCGGCCATCACCTCGATCGGCAGGCAGCCGTCGAAATAACCGGCGGTCTCGCCCTCGTGGAACTCGGTCTTGTCGGCGGCCAGCAGCGCGTCGATGAAGGCCTCGTACTGGTCGCGGTCCATCGGGCAGTTGATATAGGCGGTCCGCTCTGCCTCGGTCGCGCCCTTGTCATAGCGCGATTGCAGCCAGGCCTGGTCCATGTCGATGCTCTCGGCATAAACGATGGGGGCGATGGCATCGAAGAAGGCCAGCGCCTCGGCTCCGGTTTCGGCCTGGATCGCCTGCCCCAGTGCGGGCGAGGTCAGCGGGCCGGTGGCAAAGATCCACTGGCCCTCATCGGGCAGGTGGTCGATTTCCTCGTAGCTGACCGTGATGCGGGGATGCGATGTCAGTTGTGCGGTGACGGTTTCGGCAAAGGGGTCGCGATCAACCGCCAACGCGCCACCGGCGGGCAGGCGGTGACGGTCGGCGGTGGCCATGATCAACCCGTTCGCGGCGCGCATCTCCCAGTGCAGCAGCCCGACGGCGTTCTGTTCATCGTCATCCGAGCGGAACGAGTTGGAGCAGACCATTTCGCCCAGGTTGCCGGTCTTGTGGGCAAAGGTTTCGACCTTGGGCCTCATTTCGTGGATTACCACGTCCACGCCCATATGTGCGGCCTGCCAGGCGGCTTCGGACCCGGCCATACCGCCGCCTACGATGTGAAGTGTCTGTGTCATGCGCTGCCACATAGGGCAGCCGGGGCCATCGCGCAACGGCTGTTGCCGCCGGCAAGGCGGCGAAATCAGGAGCGTTTTCTGTCGGGATGGTCCGGCGCCGGCTTTTTGGGGTCGCCGCTGCGGGAATGTCGAACCGGGGAGAGAGACCCGGTCTGGAGGGACCTTCCGCCCACGGCGACCCAAAAACGCTTTACGTGCCCAAGCTTTGCCATAGTGTTGCCCACATTAAAAGGCGCATTTTAGAAACAATACCGCTGATTTCCTGAAACGATTCCGCTATTGCCGCCAATCGGGGTCCCGCTTTTCGATAAAGGCCGCGATGCCCTCGGTTGTGTCGCGGTACAGCATGTTTTCGACCATGATATCGCCGGTATAGGCGTAGGCCTGGCCCAGGGGCATGTCCATCTGGGTGTAGAAGGCCTGTTTGCCGATCTTGACGGCCGCGCCCAGTTTGGTGGCCAGCGTTTCGGCCAGCTGCCGGGTCGCCGATTCCAGCTCCGGTTCGGGGACGGCATGGTTGATCAGGCCGAGCGCCTCGGCGCGGGCGGCGTCGATGAATTGGCCGGTGGTCAGCATCTCAAACGCCTGTTTGCGCGGGATGTTTCGGGTCAGCGCCACCATCGGGGTGGAACAAAACAGTCCGATGTTGACGCCGTTGACCCCGAATCGGGTGCCCTCAGCCGCAACGGCCAGATCGCAGGAGGCGACCAGCTGGCAGCCGGCGGCGGTGGCGATCCCGTGCACCTGGGCGATGACCGGCTGGGGCAGGGCGCGAATCGATTGCATCATGTGCGCGCACCGATCGAACAGATCCTTGAAGTAGGCCTTGCCGCCATCGGGCGCCTGGCGACCTGCGGTCATCTGTTTCAGGTCATGGCCGGCGCAAAACGCCTTGCCCGCGCCGGACAGGATCACGACGCGAATGCTGGCGTCATTTTGCAGCGCATCGAACTGGTCCTGCAGTGCCGCGATCATTTCATCCGACAGCGCGTTCAGCCGCTCGGGCGCGGTCATGTGCAGATGCGCGATGGCCCCGGTGTCGTGACGTTCCAGAATTGTCATCTTGCCCTCCAACCTGTCTGTGCGGCAACTCTAGGCAAAACAGAGGAAGAGGAAAAGCATGTCACTTGTGCTTAACAAGACCGAATTGGCCGATTACCTGGACGAGGTATTCCCGCAGATCCGCAATGACTATGCGATCGACGACCTGACCGAAGAGTCGATCACCATGCGGCTGAAGGTCGAGAACCGGCATCTGCGGCCCGGCGGCACGGTGTCGGGGCCGTCGATGTTCGCGCTGGCGGATGTGTTGGTCTATGCGATGGTGCTGGCGCGGATCGGGCGGCAGGCGTTGGCGGTCACCACCAATTGTTCGCTGGATTTCATGCGCAAACCGGCGGCGGGCGCGGATCTGATCGGGCGCTGCACGCTGTTGAAACTGGGTCGGGCCTTGGCCGTGGGCGATGTTCTGATGTATTCGGAGGGGTCCGACAAGCCGGTGGCGCGGGCGACGATGACCTATTCGATCCCGCCCAAGCCGGTGGGTTAGTACAAAGCGGCTGGTACAAAAAAGGCCGGAGCAGGGCTCCGGCCAGGAAGAGGTCCGGCGTACCGGACGGGGATTGCGGCTCAGCCCAGCCAGAACGGGCGCGTGGCCTCCTTATACGCCTGGGCTGGCGTGACGCCGATATCTTCGAGCAGGTGGTTGTCGAGATGTTTCAGCGAATTGCGGGTTCGGTGGCGGGTATCCCAGGTGGTGACGACGCGTGCAAAGCCGATCGCCAGCGCGGCGACCAACGGCAACCGGGGGGCGGCCATCAACTGCGACAGGGACTGGTTTTGCAGGGTACGTGTCATCGTGGGATCCTTTCCGATTGTATTGACACAATTTGGTGATCTTGTAGTGATTGTTTGATACATTGCGGGCGGCGCAAAGATCAAAGGAAAGATTGTAGTGGATACAATTTGGCCGGAAAGCCTGCCGAAATCGGCGGGACCCAAGTATCGGGCGGTGTCGGACACTATCCGCCGGGCGGTGGTGTCCGGTCGGTTGGAGGTCGGGGCGCGGTTGCCGCCGGTGCGCGAACTGGCCTACAGGCTGGGGATCACGCCGGGCACGGTGGCGCGGGCCTATTCGGTGCTGACCGACGAGGGCGTGTTGCTGGCCGAAGTCGGGCGCGGCACCTTTGTTGCCTCTCCCGAGGTCGAGGAGGCCGGCTCGTTGACCGCCGACGTGATCCCGCATGGCTCGGAGGGCGGAGACGGCTATCATGTCAACCTGTTCGCACCTCATCTGCCGGAAATCGGGCAGGCGGGGCTGATCCGCAAATTGCTGATGGAGGTGGCGCGGGACCCGCCGTCGGGGCTGATGCATTACCCCAGCCAGATGGCCGAGCGGCCGCTGCGCGCGGCGGCGGCCCAATGGTTGCAGGGAGTGCTGATCGGTACGGTGCGGGAACAGGACGTGGTGCTGACCAATGGCGGCCAGAACGCCGTGGTGCTGATCCTGCAAGCGGTGTTGAAGGTGCGGCGTCCGACGGTTCTGGTGGAGGAACTGGCCTATCCGGGTTTTCGCCGCGCGGCGGAGTTGCTGCGCGCCGACGTGGTGCCGGTGGCGATGGACGAACAGGGGTTGATCCCCGAGGCGCTGGACGCGGCGGTGCGCACCCATGATGCGCAGATCCTGTGTACCTCGCCCGAGGTGCATAACCCGACGTTGCTGTCCACGCATGAGCCGCGCCGCCGCGCGTTGGTCGAGGTGGCCCGGCGCAGCGATCTGCAGATCCTCGAAGACAACTGTTATGTCAGCGGCGCGCATGTGGCGCCGAGTTATCGTGTGCTCGCGCCAGAGAGGACGTGGTACGTGTCTTCGATCTCGAAAAGCGTATCGCCGTCGCTGCGGCTGGGATTCGGGCTGGCTCCGCCGGGGCAGGCCGGGCGGCTGCGGCGGGTGGCCGAACAGAGCTTTTTTGGGCTTGCGACACCGATCTCGGATCTGGCGGCTAAGCTGCTGCAGCATCCGGAGCTGCCCGGTCTGGAGCGGAAAATGCTGCAGCGCGTTGGCGAATACGTCCAGATCGCGGTCAATACTTTAGGGGTCTATGATCTGGCATGGCGCGCCGATCTGCCGTTTCTGTGGCTGACCCTGCCCGAGGGCTGGCGGGCCGGTGCGTTCTGTCAGGCCGCCGAAGCCTGCGGGGTGCGGGTGCGCTCGTCGGAGGATTTCACCGTGCGCAGCGGACGCGCGCCGCATGCGGTGCGGATGGCGGTCAACGCCGGGGTCAGCCTGGCCACCTTTGAAAGCGCGATGACCCGCCTGCGCGACCTGCTGGACAACCCGCCGGAGCAGATCAGCGTATGAAATTGTGGGGTAAAATAATACCTTTATTTTAAGACATTGTTTTATAGGTGTTTTTGGGGGTTTTGAGCTGTTGACTGGCGGATCGGCTTTCCATATACCCCGTCCATCGAATTTGGGCGGGCGCTTTTTGTCTCCGTCTCTCTGTCAAACAGGACCGACACCATGAAAACCTTTTCTGCAACGCCTGCAGAGATCGAGAAGAGCTGGATCCTGATCGACGCCGAGGGCGTCGTTCTGGGCCGTCTCGCGTCGATCATCGCCATGCGCCTGCGTGGCAAGCACAAGCCGTCCTTTACTCCGCATATGGACATGGGCGACAATGTCATCGTGATCAATGCCGACAAGGTGCAGATGACCGGCAAGAAGCGCGACGAGCACTTCTATTGGCACACCGGCCACCCCGGCGGGATCAAATCGCGCACCAAGCAGCAGATCCTTGAGGGCGCGCACCCCGAACGCGTGGTCTTCCAGGCCGTCAAGCGCATGCTGCCGGGCAATCGCCTGAGCCGCCAGCAGATGACAAACCTGCGCATCTATGCAGGCGATCAGCACCCCCATGAGGCGCAATCGCCCGAAGTTCTGGACGTGAAGTCCATGAACAAGAAAAACACCCGGAGCTGAACCAGATGGCTGATCAGATCAACACGCTCGAAGAGCTGAGCGCCGTCGCCGGCGTTGAAACCGTGGCCGAAGAGGTCATCACGCGCGAACCCGTGCGCGATGAGCTGGGCCGTTCCTATGCCACCGGCAAACGGAAGGACGCGGTCGCCCGTGTCTGGATCCGTCCCGGTTCCGGCAAAGTCACCGTGAACGGTCGCGAACTGAACGTCTATTTTGCCCGCCCGGTGCTGCAGATGATCCTGCGCCAGCCGTTCCAGGTGGCCGGGGTCGATGGTGAATTCGACGTGACCGCCACCGTAAAGGGCGGCGGCCTGTCCGGTCAGGCCGGCGCGGTCAAGCACGGCATCTCGAAGGCGCTGCAGCTTTATGATCCGTCGCTGCGTGGCGCACTGAAGGCGGCCGGATTCCTGACCCGCGACAGCCGCGTCGTGGAGCGGAAGAAATACGGCAAGGCCAAGGCCCGCAAGAGCTTCCAGTTCTCCAAGCGTTAAGCGCTGGTTTTCAGAGTTTATCGAAAGGGGCCGTGCGGTTGCGCGGCCCTTTTTGCTTGGACCCTGGCAAGCTCGGGGCGCGCGTTGTACCGCCGAGGCGGCGCGGATCGCTTGTGACGGGCGGCGGTTCTGTGTAACCAGTTCGGACACCGAACCTGAGACCGGACTGGACAGAACTTGAAGACAGTCATTCTTGCTGGCGGGCTGGGCACGCGGATCAGTGAAGAATCCCACCTGCGTCCAAAGCCAATGATCGAAATTGGCGGTCGCCCGATCCTGTGGCACATCATGAAGCTGTACGGCCACCACGGGCTGAACGAGTTCGTGATCTGCTGCGGCTACAAAGGCTATATGATCAAGGAATATTTTGCCAATTACTTCCTGCATATGTCCGATGTGACCATCGACCTGAGCGACAACTCGATGGAGGTGCACACCCAGGCGGCCGAACCGTGGAAGATCACCCTGATCGACACCGGCGAACAGACCCAGACCGGCGGGCG
>JBFHMM010000165.1:0-8949 GCA_041594355.1 Paracoccaceae bacterium
AACACCACGCGCTTCAACCGCGAACAACGTCAACTGGACCACTTCGCCTCCGAAGTCCTCCCGGGCCTAGTGGCCCGCGCCCGATCGGGCGGTCGCGTCCGCTTGTGGTCCGCCGGTTGCTCCACCGGCGAGGAACCCTATTCGCTCACCTTCCGCGTGCTCGATCAGTGCCGCGAGGCGGCATCGCTGGATTTTAAAATCCTGGCGACCGATATCGACCAGCAGGTTCTGGATCACGCCCGCGCCGCCACCTATGCCCGCTCGGCGCTCGACGTTATCGACCCGGATCACCTGACCAAGTATTTTGAGCCAGAGACACCCGGCGCGACGACCTGCAAAGTCGCTCCACAAGTCCGGACGATGGTCTCTTTCGGTCTGTCGAACCTGCTCCAGCCCTGGCCGTTCAAAGGGCCTTTCGATATGATCATGTGCCGCAACGTGTTCATCTACTTCGACCGCGAAATCCAGGACCGCCTCTGGCCGCGACTGGCCCGAATGCTGGCCGAGGGTGGGACATTTTACATCGGCCATTCCGAGACAATCAGAGAAGCCGAGAGCCTCGGGTTACGCGCGAACGGCCACGGCATGTTCCGGATGCAAAACCAACCCAACCTGGCCCCTGCTGACCAGGCAGCGACCATGACATAGGTAGGAAAGATGAGCCTCAAAGAAAAACTGCAGGTCATGGTCGTGGATGACATGTCGACCAGCCGGGGCTTGATCGTCCAGGCGCTGGATGAAATCGGGATTGTGAATTACCGCACCGAAAACGATGGCGCCAGCGCGTGGCAACGCCTGATCGCGCAGCCCGCGCATCTGGTTATTTCCGATTTCAACATGCCACGGATGGACGGGCTGCAACTGCTCGAGGCGCTGCGTACCCACAACACGACGGCACGGATCGGTTTCATCCTGATCACCGGACGTGCGGACAAGGAGGTCATCGAACGCGGACAGCGGCTGGCGATGAACAATTTCATCAAGAAGCCGTTCAACACACCAGCGATGAAATCCTGTATCGAACGCGTCGTCGGTCGATTGTGAACCGATCCCGCCAGACGCCCGATGACTGCTCGCGCCGTAAGGAAACCGATATGACGACCCGACCGCTGACCGAATTCCTGACCGTCATAGCCGAGGAAATCGCGGCCCTCTCCGGCATTGCCCACACGCTGGACGACCACCTAGACGAAATCGCCCGCGCCGCGCCGGATCTGGCCAACCTGTCGATCCTGCAAACCGCCGATACCCTGCGGCAATACCTAGATGACCTGTCCAGCGTGTCCGGTTTCCTGGCCGACAAGGCGCCCGACGGGGTCGATATCGAAATCGCCGGAACCTGTTCGGCCGCACAGCTCAGCGACCTGCGTGCCCGGCTCTGCGGGGCCGCGAAGCAATCCCGTCTGACCGCGTCTTCACACGGCGACATAGAATGGTACTGAGCCCGCCCTGCATTTCTCCCCCGCCAACCGGTCGCGACGGACACAGCCGGTGCCCGGACAGGCACGCGCCCGATCATGGTTCATATTCGCCGTCAACCAGCCACTTCCAGAGGTCATCATGAACGTAGTGCACCCCCTGACGCCCGCTGCTACTGCCTCCGCTCAGGTCGACTGTTCAGCGGAACACATCTTGGCGACGACCAGCGAAGCACGCGGGCTCATCACCTACGCCAACAGCGATTTCTGCCAGGTCTCCGGATTCGATGCCGGCGAGCTGCTCGGCGCGCCGTACCGGATTGTCCGCCACCCGGACATGCCACGCGGGGTGTTCCACCTGTGCTGGCAACGGCTGAAATCCGGCCAACCCGTGGCCGCCTATATCAAGAACAGCACCAAGTCTGGCAATCACACCTGGGTTTTTGCCCTGATGATGCCGCAACCCGACGGCTACCTGTCGATGGGGATCTGTCCCGGAGGCGATCATTTCGACTCGATCCGCAGTATCTACAAGGCCGCGCAGGACAGGGAGACCGGCGGGATGGCGCCGGAGGACTCCTGCCACAGGCTGATCGCGGATATCCGGGCTCTCGGGTTCGCGGGCTACACCGAATTCATGATTGTCGCGCTGGGGGACGAGATCGCCCAGCGGGCGCAACAGTTGAACCGCAAGGTGCCCGCACGCATTCACGTGCTTACCGATCTTGCCGACCGGGTCCGGTCGATGATCTCCACGGCGAGCAATCTGGGTGAAGGATTCCGCAACATCCGCAATGAACCGGTCAATATGCGGATTCTGTCCAACCGATTGGAAAGCGGCGGCGCCTCGATCAGCATGATTTCGCAGAACTACGACACGATGGCGCAGGAGATGAGCCAGAATTTCGACCGTTTGACCGACCGGAAACAGGGGGCGCTGACCCGGATCTGGCAGGCGACGGGCGATGGCTGCCTCGCGATCCTGACGGCGCTGCTGATCCGGGAACTGGCCGCAAACCGCAACGATGAGCGGACCGCCGGAAATGCCCAGTATGGCGCCAGCGTGATTGACGCTCATGCCGACCGGCTGGAGCAGCGCGCCAATGAAGAGATCAACAACATTATCCGGTCGTGCAGCGCAATCCCCGAGGTCAGCCGGCAATTGCGGCGACGCATCAACGGGTTGGACGTGGTCAAGCTGCTGTGCCGGGTGGAAAACTGCCGGTTCGGCAGCCGGGACGCCGGGTTGACCGCAATCATCGAGCGGTTGGAGGGGTTCCACTCTGAAACCGACGCACTGCTTGGTGTCCTGACCAAGGAGGCAATGCAGATAACGCAAACCGCCAACGGCCTGACCTGAGATCGATCAGACGTCGTTGAAGGGATCTTAGCTTGGCGTTGCAACAATCCGTCCCAGAACGGAAAGATACCAGCCGGACCCGATGAAGGGCCCTGTATCGGGCCAAAAAACCAACCAGGCCCAACACAAGAAGAGGAGCGTGTTTCTTGTCACTCAAATCAATTCTCGCCGCGGCCGCACTGTCCGCATTCTGCGCCCTTCCCGCGATGGCCGACACCGCGGTCAATGACGCGATGAAGGCGCTGGCCGATGGCCCCGTCCGTGAATGGGTCGCCGACCGGCTGGTGGTGACTGCCGTGCAATCCCAGAACCTGCGTAATTCGAACCTGACCGAGCAGCAGATCCTGGAGCTCGACCAGACATGGCGTGACCAGACAATCACCGGCGGCGCCATGATTGACGAGGTGCTCGCCAACACACTGTCCAAGCATCTGCGGCAGTTCCAGGCCCAGGGCAAAGGTCGCTACACCGAGATTTTCGTGACGGATTCCAATGGTCTGAACGTCGGGCAAAGCGATGTTACCTCGGATTACTGGCAGGGCGACGAGGACAAGTGGCAAGTGCCTGTCGCCACCGGACGGCCGCATGTGAGCGACATCGAGTTCGACGAATCCACCCAGACCTACCAAAGCCAGCTTAGCGTTCCGATCCACGATGGCGACCGAATCATCGGCGTCATAACTGTCGGAGTGAACGCCGAAATGCTCGCGCAACTCAACTGAACCACCTTCGCTGAAAGGTCATTGCCATGGACACTATTCAGGACGACGCAGCTGTCGAACCACTCTCCCACCCCGCGCGGAAACGGAGTCTTGGCATCCGCGCCAAGATCGCAACGCTGGTCGGTGTCGGTTTCACACTGACATTCATGGCCATCCTCACGACGGAATACCTTAGCGCGGGCCGCACTGCCGATGACATCGGTTCGGCCAGCAACGAGGTCGTCGCCGGACTGCTCGCCGATCAACTGGGGGTGGCCGTCCGGTTCCATGACACGGCCCGCATCGAGACAATTTATTCCGGGACAGCCGCAAAAATGGCCGAGTCCCTCGTCGCGCTCAGGGTCCAGCACATGGATGGCGCCGTGTTGGCCGACTACGAAGGAACCGGTGCCCTGCCCGGCGCCCGGGACGCAATGGCGCGGGCCGCCAAAGAGGTCTCGACATCCGGCGCGCCCTGGTCGGGCAATGTCGAAAACCAGCGCGTGGTGGCTGTTCCGATCCTGACCGCCGATAGCAAGTCACTCGTCGGCGTGCTGTCCACCACTTGGTCGAATAGCATGATCGCCGATATTCTCATGGCCGGCACGCTTCACACCACGCTGTTGGCCGCAGCAGTCACAGCCCTTGGTCTGCTTGCGATCGTGTTTCTGGTCTCGCGCCAGACCACACAGCCGATACAGGCCCTCAGCGCGACAATGACCCGGATCTCAGAGCGCGATTTTGAAACCGAAGTCCCCTATGCCCACCGTCAGGATGAAATCGGCCAGATGTCCGTCAAGCTGCGGAAATTCCGTGATGATCTGGCGGTCGAAGCACAGGAACGCAAAGCCCGACTGTCCAAGGATCAGCGGATCATGGAGTTGTTTGACGAGCTGTGCGACTGCCTGTCGCAGGCGGCCAAGGGCGACATTGACGTGCGGATCGACACGGCACCCTTTGACGGTCTGGCCCCGCAATACCTGACGGTCTGCGCCAATTTCAACGGCCTCGTCGACAGCCTGTCGGGAATGCTGGAAACCATCAACGTCGCGGCCGAAACGGTTCGCGTGAACTCGCTCGAAATCAGCCAGGTCGCCACCGACCAGTCGCAACGCGCCGAGGCGCAGGCCGCAACGCTCGAGGAATCCGCAGCCGGGCTCAAACAATTGACCCGCAGCGTCAAATCGACTGCCGAGCACGCGGCCCGTGCCAACCAGGAAATCCAGGCCAACCGTCAACAGGCCGAGGAAAGCGGTACCGTGGTGGCCCGCACCGTCGAAGCGATGAAAAAGATCGAGGCTTCCTCGAACCAGATCACCGAGATCATCACCGTCATCGACGATATCGCCTTCCAGACCAACCTGCTGGCGCTGAATGCCGGGGTCGAGGCCGCACGGGCCGGGGAAGCCGGACGCGGCTTCGCGGTGGTGGCCTCCGAGGTCCGCGCGTTGGCTCAGCGGGCCTCGGATTCCGCAAATGAAATCAAGGAACTGATCGTCAACAGCGGGCAGCATGTGCAGGAGGGCGGCACATTGGTCGATCAAACCGGACAGGCTTTGAACAACATCATCGAAGGTGTCGCCAGGGTTTCCGACATCGTCTCCAGCATTGCGACCGCCTCGCGCGATCAGTCCGAAAACCTCGAAGAGATCAACGGCGCGGTCAACGAACTGGACAAAGTCACCCAGCAGAACGCGGCCGTGATCGAGGAAACCTCGGCCGCCAGCAATGCGCTCAGTCAGGAGGCCGAACGGCTAACCGACGCGCTGGCACATATCCGCAGCGGTGAAATCCTCGAAACCGATACCACCGAAGACACCGACGATACGGTTCACGTGTTTTTCCGGTCGCAGGCCCGGGGTGGCCAGACCGAGACGGTTTCACTGGCGACCGCCGCCAATGGGGACGATCAGGATGGCTGGCAAGATTTCTGAACCCGCAAACCGACCCGCGTCACGGGCGATCCGGGCCCGGCCGGGCCTGTCGCGGCCGCCGCAGTTTCCCGAAACCGGACGCATGTCCCGTCTCGATACTCCCGCAACCCGCCCATCTGGAATTTGACCCATCGTGCCCACGCAGCCCAAAATGGCAAATGCGCTGATCAACTGTATCAACAAACCGGTTCTTCAGGGTGAAACTGCAATATCCTCGGACCCGAATGTTGTCATGACAACGATCCTGGGGTCCTGCATTTCAGCATGTATCTGGGATCCCGTCGCCGGTATCGGCGGGATGAACCACTTTCTCCTGCCCACCGGCGACGGCAGCAATTCGACGAGCCTTGGCTTTGGAATCAACACCATGGAACTCTTGCTCAACGGTTTGATCGTGCGGGGCGCCGATCGAAACAACCTGCGCGTTCATATCTTTGGCGGGGCGAAAATGTATGACGGCGGCCCCAGGATCGGTGAGCACAACGCCGAATTCGCCCGCTGGTTTCTCGAGAACGAAGGTCTGGATTGCGACAGCACCTGCGTAGGCGGCACGCTCGGACGCAAGATACGGTTTTGGCCCGCGACCGGGCAGGCCCAGCGCAAGTTCATCACGGACGTACGAAACAAACGGCTCGATTTCGCCCCGGCCCTCCGGCCTCCGCTGGCCGACACGCGACCAAAGGACGGCATCGGCGATGTGGAGCTGTTCTGACGCCGCAATCAGGTCTCGCACACCACGACTGCCCGCCATCCGCGGCCCGCGACGCTCTGCCCACAGAGCCTCGCACCTGCGAACGAGCTGACGCAGATCCACTACCTGAAGCTTTTCCCAGCTGGAATGAGTTTCCGGCGCGCCGCCTGCTGCGAGGACCACCTTTGCGCAGGGCCTAGGGCAACCGCACCTTTCGCGGCAAGTTGCGCACAGGCGAGCCGGTTTCCCGCCGCCAGCCCCGGCTCGCGCCGTTTCACCAGCCAGCGGTTCGGCGACCCGGTCCCGCCTCGGCCGAGCAACCGGAACCAGGAACCGTTACAGCGGGCTTGTTCGATCCTTGAGCCCGCCGCAACAGGCCATGGCGGCGGCATCCGCAGAAACCGAGGCCCGGCAAGGATTGGAACGAGGCCGCAGTCAGGGCCCGAGGACCACCGCCCCCGGGTGCCGGAGATCCAAACGGTCGGGGACCGGCAGCCGGCGACGGCAGCCCCACAGAACACCCTCGGGCCGGGGCCCGATCCCTGCGCCGCGCGCCAAATGGGTCCGCCCGTCGATCTGGATGTGCTCCACCAGACAGATCAACCGATCCGCACAGCCGACCGGACCCGCAGGACCGATCGACGACCACCGGCGCACTGGTACCCGACTGACCACCCTTGCCTGATGCAGAAAAGGCGCGTCAACCGGGGTCGGCAGGCAGTGGCCATGACCTCACCGGCATACTGACCGGCCCCACCAGCAGCCCTTGCCTCGCCCGATCCGCCTCCGAGCGACCGCCGCATCCCCCTCGCGACGACCGCACCGACAGCCGCGCCCGCGTCATCGCCGCCGACGAAAATCACCCGGCCCGTAGGATACGGACCGGGCGGGGTCATCGGGATCATCACCTACCGAGATCATCGGTAAGCCGGCAAGGCAGGCTGCATGCCTCGGCTCTTCGGCAAGCCCGGAACTGGCATTGGACTGCAGTTGGACGGGCAACGGACGAGCGATGGACTGGCACGAAACTGCCGCCTTGCAGGCACTGAACAACCGCAAATGCCCGCAGCAAGCACCGCCCTCATGGAATCGACCGGAGCGGAGGCGAGCGCAACGGCGCCAGCCGGACCCGCGCAAATACCCTTTTCAGTAAATATAGCGGATCTGATCGGTCCAGTACCGCTCCACACGTTTCAGGGCGCCGGTGATCTCCTCGATCCCCTCCGGCCCGATCACGCCCTTGGTCTCCAACCCGTCCGCATGGCGCTGGAACAGGGCCGCAACCAGATTGCGAACCTCGCGGCCCTTCTGCGTCAGGCGGACTCGCACCGACCGGCGGTCGATCTCGCAGCGCTGGTGGTGCATGTATCCCATCTCCACCAGCTTCTTCAGGTTATAACTGACATTGCTTCCCTGGTAGTATCCGCGGCTTTTCAGCTCGCCCGCCGTGACCTCGTTGTCACCGATATTGAACAGCAGCAACGCCTGCACCGCGTTGATCTCCAGCACACCGACCCGTTCGAACTCATCCTTGATCACATCCAGCAACAACCGGTGCAGCCGTTCCACCAGGGCGAGGGCCTCAAGATAGCCGGTCATGAATCCTTGGCGGGCCACGGGGCCCATCTGCATTTCAATACTCATCCGTTTCTCCGACTCGAACTGCTCGGGCCTGAGAGTGACGGCAATTTCCGAAATTTCGGTTAAACCGGATTAATTACGTTTTCTGAAGGGCTTGCGCGATTTCGGTGATCATGTCGCCATAACGGTCCGGCGCAGCCACCTGCCCCGTCACCCATTGGTACAAATCCTGGTCGTTTTCGTGCAGCAGGGCATCATAGAGATCCAGCTTACCGGCATCCATGGTCTCCAGCCGACTTTCGGCATAGGCCATCAGGATCAGGTCCATCTCCTTGATACCACGCCGCATCGACCGCATGCGCAGCCGCTTGATCCGGTTTTCCGCCGTTTCGGTCATGTCTGTGCTTGCTCCACCAGCAACCTCAGTTTCTTTTCCAGCCGCGCCGCGCGTTCGGCATTGGCCCGCATGTCGGCGCGAATCGCGCGCATTTCCGCCAGCACCTCGGCAAAATCATCCGCTGGGCGCAACTCCTCGGCCGGGCCGGACATGCCATCGCCCTCGCCGGTCAGCAACCACATGATCGACACGTTCAGCAGCCCCGCCATCATCGACAGTTTGTTGGCGCGCGGCTCCGACAAGTCGTTTTCCCAGCCCTGCACGGTGGCCTTCTTGACGCCAAGACGCCGCGCCAGCTGGGCCTGGGTCATGCCGGTCGCATCGCGGGCCCCCGCCACCCGGTCGCCAAAGGTCGCAGCCTCCGGTCCATACCAGTTGTCGTCGGATTCCGTCATGGCACACTCCTCGTTGATCACCGTGCTTGATCGTGCATGTGACGCACCCTATGACAGGGACGCCCAACATACAAACCGAGGCCAGTATGAGCTTTTTGTCCGACGCGCTGTCCCGCGTGAAACCGTCGCCTACGATCGCAGTCACGACATTGGCGCAGGAACTCAAGGCCGCCGGCCAGGATGTCATCGGCCTTGGCGCTGGGGAACCCGATTTCGACACCCCCGCCAACATCAAGGACGCGGCCATCGCCGCCATCAATGCGGGCAAGACGAAATACACCGCCCCCGATGGCATCCCTGAGCTGAAACAGGCGATCTGCGCCAAGCTCGCACGCGAAAACGACCTCAGCTATACCCCCGCACAGGTCAGCGTCGGCTCGGGCGGCAAACAAACACTCTACAACGCGTTGATGGCCACGCTGAACCCCGGCGACGAGGTGCTGATCCCCGCGCCCTACTGGGTCTCCTACCC
>JBFHMM010000166.1:0-8915 GCA_041594355.1 Paracoccaceae bacterium
CCCCCCCCCCCCCGCGGCGACCTCGGACTTGCCCATTCTTGGCCAGACATCCGCACCGGCCTCGGAAATCAGCACGACCGCGTTTTCCGTTCCCCCCATAATGCCGGTTTCCGGGCTGACGTCATTGGCCACGATCCAGTCGCACCCCTTGCGCAGCCGCTTGGCCGTCGCATGGGCGACGACGTCATCGGTCTCTGCGGCGAAACCGACCACCAGCGCCGGACGGCCCTGCGCCATCCCGGCCACCGTCAGCAGGATGTCAGGATTCTCGGCGAACTCCAGCACAGGCATTCCATCGCGGCTTTTCTTCAGCTTGCGGTCCGAGGCGCTGGCCACGCGCCAATCGGCCACCGCCGCCGCGAAAATCCCCGCATCCACCGGCAGCGCGGCCTCGACCGCCTCCAGCATCTGCTGGGCGGTCTGCACAGCGATCACCTCGACCCCCGAGGGGGGCGGCACATCCGCTGGCCCGGTGACAAACACAACCTCGGCCCCAAGCGCCGCCAACGCGCCAGCGATCGCCGTTCCCTGTGCACCCGAGGACCGGTTGGCGATATAGCGCACCGGGTCAATCGGCTCGTGCGTCGGGCCGGATGTCACCAGGATACGACGCCCCTGCAACGGGCCCGACCGAAAGAATCGCTGCACCGCCTCGACGATGTCGGGCACTTCGCTCAGCCGTCCGGGTCCATGCTCGCCGCAGGCCATGTCGCCTTCTTCGGGTCCGACAAAGGACACACCGTCTGCCGCCAGCATTGCGATATTTCGCTGGGTCGCCGGGTGCTGCCACATCCGTACGTTCATCGCCGGGGCCAGCATGACCGGCGTGTCCGTGGCCAGCAGCAGCGTTGACGCCAGATCCCCGGCCAGCCCTCCGGCCATCTTGGCCATCAGATCCGCCGTCGCCGGTGCCACGACGATCAGGTCGGCGCTGCGGCTCAGCTGAATATGGCCCATTTCCGCCTCGGCGGTCAGGTCAAACAGATCCCGGTGCACCGCACGTCCCGCAAGGGCGGACACCGACAGAGGTGTCACGAATTCCTCTCCCGCCCGTGTCAGGACCGGGACGACCTCAGCCCCCTGATCCTGCAGCCTGCGGATCAGCTCAAGCGATTTATAGGCGGCAATCCCGCCCCCGATGATCAGCAGTATCCGCTTGCCAGCCAGCATGATTTTCCCCCGAGGCGGTCAACGGCCCGACCATAGGCAAACCCGGCGCGATCTGCCAGAGCCTTGCGAAGCCCGCGCGGCCACAAGAAACGGATCACTCCGATTCCTTGTCCTGAAACGCCAGGCATGGGTCCGGACGGTCCACCGCCGGACTGTCGAGCACGGCATCGAACGTGCCGTTGATCACCCCGTCTTCGGATTGTCCGAGCGAGAAGATCCGGACACCGGGTTTCACGCGTTTCAGATAGACCGGAATACCCCTGTCCTTGCGCGCGTGCCCGTTGCCGGTGATCACAACAACCGGCCCGCCGGTCTCGTCCAGCGCGGTAACGACGGCTCGCGCCAAAACTGCATCGCGCAGCCGCTGGATGTCGACCATGACCGGCAACATCGCTTCGGGCATGGCCCCGCAATGCGCCGCCTGCTGGTCGGCTTCCCGCGCCGCCCGCTCTTCGCGCGGCAGTGGCACCATCAGACCAAACTGCGAGGCCCCGACACCAAAGGCGACACCGATCCCGCTTTCCATCGCCGCGCGCGTCTTTGAACGTGGCACCAACCCGCCATAAATCGCCGGCCCGCCGGCTGCCGCTTTCAGAACCGGTACATACAGGTCAAATGAGGGCCAGGCCTCGCTGGCCCATTTCACCGCCTGTTCCAAATGGTCGGGATCGTTCAGCCATCCGGCGTCAAAGCGGGCGGCGGTTTCCGGCGTCAGCATTTCCCAGACGATGGCCGCTGGTTTTAGCGCCTCGATTGCATCGGCCTGCAATGCATGGTGGTCAGGGTTGTCATGCACCTCGCCCAACAAGACCACATCGGCCTGTGACATCGACGATACAACCTCCACTGTTAACGATGCCGCCCCCGCAGGGACGGCCCCAAACGCCAGCCAGGCGCCAAACAGAATCGCAAGTTTTCTCATGCGAGAAAGTGTTGCACCTCGCGCGATTGCGCTTCAAGGCTCTTGCGCATTTTCTGGAACGCCGCCGCTTCCAGCTGGCGCACCCGCTCCTTGCTCAGGTTCAGCTCCGCCCCCAGACTTTCCAGCGTCCGGGGCACATCACGCAGTTTGCGTTCACGCACGATGAACCGCTCGCGGTCGTTCAGCGCCTGCATCGCGCCCAACAGCCATTCCCGCAATTGCGCGGTGTCATGCTCGTTCTCTACGATCTCGGCGCTCTGCGCGCTTTCATCTTCGAGCGCATCGATCCACTCGCGCCCGTCCTCGTCCGCCGATTGCACAGCATTCAGCGAAAAATCGGACCCCGACAGGCGCCCATCCATCATTTCGACATCCCGCAGCGGCACGCCGATCTCGCTGGCGATCTGCTGGTGCAACTGGTGCCGGTCCAAACGCTCACCCACCGCAGACGCTTCCCGCTCCAACTTGGCCTGTACCCGACGCATGTTAAAAAACAGCGATTTCTGGCTCGACGTAGAGCCGGTGCGCACCATCGACCAGTTGCGCATCACGTAGTCTTGAATACTGGCCTTGATCCACCACACCGCATAGGTCGAAAAGCGCACGCCACGATCGGGGTCGAACTTGTCCGCCGCCTTCATCAAACCCAGACTCGCCTCCTGAATCAAATCCCCCATCGGCGCACCGTAGCGTTTGAACTTGGCCGCCATCGAAATCGCAAGCCTCATGTATGCCGTGATCAGACGGTGCAGCGCCGCCTCGTCGCGCTCGTCGCGCCAGGCATAGGCCAGTTTCAACTCGGTTTCGGCGTCCAGTAATTCGGCCTTCATCGCTCTGCGGGAAACCGAAATTTCAGGTGACGTATCTAGTGCCATTTTTCCCTCCGCTTCTAGCAGCTCATGGCTGCCCATGCTTGCCTTGCTCCCTGATGACATCTACGCAGGGCGCAACCGGGTGGATCACTCGAAGGGTATGAAAAGTGTTTCCAAGAGTCACATTTATTTTGGGCGGTGCCGCGTCGGGCAAGTCTGAATACGCGGAAAATTTTACGTTAAAGTCATCGAAATCAAAGCATTACCTTGCCACATCACAAGTTTTTGATGCCGAGATGGTTGCGAAAGTGGCCCAGCACACCGCTCGGCGCGGTCCCGAATGGCGCACCCACGAAGTGCCCATGAAAGCGGCAGAGCTGTTGTCCGCCCTCGGCCCCGACGACATCTGCCTGATGGATTGCGCGACCCTCTGGCTCAGCAACCAGATGCTTGCCGAAACCGATCTTGCCGCCGCTCAGGCCGCGCTATTACAAGCCATCGACAGCTGCGCTGCCGACTTGGTGATCGTCTCGAACGAGGTTGGCCAGGGCATCGTGCCCGACGCCCCGGTGGCTCGCGCCTTCCGCGAGGCGCAGGGCCGTCTCAACGTCCGCCTCGCCGCCCACGCGGACCTCGTCATCCAGGTCACCGTCGGGCTGCCGCTGGTCCTGAAAGGAACGCTGCCATGACCCGCTTGCATCTGGTCCGCCACGGACCCACCCACGCCAAATCCATGGTCGGATGGTCTGACCTGCCCGCCGATCTGTCCGACACGGCGGCACTTGCGCGCCTTTCCGACCACCTGCCGGACCGGGCGCGGCTGGTATCCTCCGATCTCAGCCGCGCCGCTGCCACCGCCGACGCGATCCAGGCCAGCCGCATCCGCCTGCCCCACGAGCCCGCCCTGCGCGAGATTAACTTCGGAGCCTGGGAGTTGCGCCGCTCTAAGGATATCGAAGTCGAGGACCCCGACCGCATCCGCGCCTACTGGACCACCCCCGGCGACGTCCGCCCCCCGGGCGGTGAAAGCTGGCACGAAGTCTGCGCGCGCGTCGATTCCGCCGTCGATGCGCTGATCGCGGCCCATACCGGTGAGGACCTGATTATTGTCGCCCATTTCGGCGTCATTCTAACACAGGTGCAGCGGGCCCTGCAGCTGGACGCCGATCAGGCCTTCGGTCACAAGATCGATAATCTTTCGGTCACCGAGCTCACGCACGGCTCAAAAGGCTGGCAGGTCGGTCGGATCAATCACAATCCCTGAAGGCCCGGCGCACAAACCTTCGTTTTACGGCCTCTTGGTTCCAGCCTACCGTCGCGTCATGGCATACGAACTTTTCCTCGGCGACAGAATGTACTCCAGCTGGTCTTTGCGCGGCTGGCTGATGTTCGAAAAATTCGACATTCCCTGCAACACTCATTTCGTCGGTCTCTACACCGGCACCATGGCCCAGGACCTTGCACCGCTGGCCCCGGCCCGGCTGGTGCCCTGTGTCCGCACCCCCGATGGCACGGTGATCGGCGAAAGCCTCGCCATCGCCGAAACCCTGGCCGAGCGTCACCCCGACGCCGGCCTATGGCCCGCCGATCCCGCAGCGCGTGCAACCGCGCGCTGGTTCTGCGCGGAAATGACCGCCGGTTTCTCGGCCCTGCGCGGTGATTGCCCGATGCAGTTTCAACGCATCTACGCCGACTTTGTCCCTTCCGAGGCCGTGCGCGCTGATCTGGCCCGCATCGAAACCCTCTGGTCTCACGCCCGCACGGTCTCCGGCGCGTCATCGGGTTGGCTCTTCGGCGCCTATTCGCTCGCCGATATCTTTTACACGCCCGTCGCGGCCCGGATTCTCGGCTACGGCCTGCCCGTCAGCCCCGAAGCGCGAGGCTATTGCGAAACGCTCCTCACGGAACCCGCCACCCGCGACTGGCGCCACAAAGCACGCGACATCCACTACGACCCGGAGCCTTACGCCACCGGCCTTTCAGGCCAACTCTGGTCGATCTGACCGCAACCCCTGCATTTTTTCTGACCCCACACCCATCACCGCCCTCTCGGCGCGCGGCGCCGTTAACCATTCTTAAACCCCTGCCTTGATAGCGGTTAATAAAGGAACAACCGCATTGGCAAAACTCCATGGTCGCCCGCGCCTATACCGTCGCATTTCAGGGGGTCGATGCCCGGCTCGTCGAGGTCCAGTGCGCCGTTACCCCCGGCCTGCCCGCGTTTTCCATCGTCGGCCTGCCGGACAAGGCGGTCAGCGAAGCGCGCGACCGGGTCCGAAGTGCGCTCAACGCCATGGCCATCGCCCTGCCGTCCAAGCGCATCACCATCAACCTGTCGCCTGCCGACCTACCCAAGGAAGGCAGCCATTTCGACCTGCCCATCGCACTGGCGCTGCTTGCCGCGCTCGACATCGTCCCCCAGGACGCCTCAGAGACCACAGTCGCCCTGGGCGAGCTGTCGCTGGACGGGGCATTGGTTCCCGTGCTGGGCGCGCTGCCTGCCGCGATGACCGCTGCACAGGAGGATCGCGCCCTGCTCTGCCCCAAAGCGTCCGGCGCCGAGGCGGCCTGGGTGGATGCCGCCAAGGTTATCGCCGCCGCCTCGCTCGGTGACGTGGTGCGCCATTTCACCGGCCAGTCCCCGATCCTGCCCTCGGAACCGGGCGAGGTGCACACGCCCCCGCCCGGCCGCGATCTGAGGGACGTCAAGGGGCAGGAGCGCGCCAAACGGGCGCTGGAAATCGCCGCCGCCGGCCGCCACCATCTGATGCTGGTCGGCACGCCCGGATCGGGCAAATCCATGCTGGCGGCGCGCATTCCGGGCATCCTGCCCCCGCTCACCCCGGCCGAGGCGCTGGACACTTCGATGATCCACTCGCTCTGCGGTCTGCTGGACGAAGGCGGGATCAGCCGGGTCCGCCCGTTCCGCGAACCACATCACACCGCCTCCATGGCCGCCATCGTCGGCGGCGGGCGCGGCGCGAAACCCGGTGAAATCAGCCTTGCGCACAATGGTGTGCTTTTCATGGATGAATTCCCCGAGTTCCCCCGCGCCGTTCTCGAAACCCTGCGCCAGCCAATCGAAACCGGAGAAGTCATGGTGGCCCGGGCCAACGCTCATATCAAATACCCCTGCCGCTTCATGCTGGTGGCCGCCGCGAACCCCTGCAAATGCGGTTACCTGTCCGACCCGGCCCGGGCCTGCGCCCGTGTCCCGCAGTGCGGCGAGGACTACATGGGCCGGATTTCCGGCCCCCTGCTCGACCGGTTCGACCTGCGCGTCGAGGTTCCCCCCGTCGCCTTTTCCGACCTCGACTTGCCGTCATCCGGCAACAGCTCGCAACAAGTGGCCTATCGCGTCGCCGCCGCGCGCGATCTGCAGGAACAGCGATTTGCCGACTACCCGGATCTGCACCAGAACGCCGATGCCGAAGGCGCGGTGCTCGACCAGATCTCAACCCCCGATGCCGCGGGGCGGGACTTGCTGACCCGTGCCGCCAACCGCTTTGGCCTCTCCGCGCGCGGCTATCACCGGGTGCTGCGGGTAGCGCGGACCATCGCCGATCTAGACGGCAGCGACCCGGTGCTGCGCCCCCACGTCGCCGAAGCGCTCAGCTTTCGGCTATCTCATGCCACTGCTGCCTGATCCATCCAGCGACGCCTTTCAGGGTCGCGTCGGCCTCGGGCAGATAGCGCCAGAAGATCGGCCAGACGTGCGGCAGATCCCTTTCGACCCTGATCTCGACCGGTACACCATTTTCCCGCAACCGGGCGGCCATCCTGCGGCTGTCATCCAGCATCACCTCGGTATCTCCGACCGTCAGGAACACCGGCGGCGCAGCGGGGAAATCTCCATAGAGCGGCGAGGCCAGCGGCCGGGCCGGATCAGCCCCCTGCAGATAGAACCGCAGCAGATCCCTGTCGCGGCTCGCCGGCAGCAGAGCGTCGCGGGCGGCGTTGCTCCGAAAGCTCTCCCCGGAAAACGTCAGATCCGTCAGCGGTGAGAAGGCAAACACCCCCGCGGGCCGGACCTCGCCTCCGGTGCAGATCTGCGCCAGCAGCGACAATGCCAGCCCGCCGCCGGCACTGTCCCCGCCCAGAACAATCCGCTCGGGCGGCACCCCGCCCCCGCAGAGGCCCGAATACGCAGCCTGCGTATCTTTGATCGCGGCGGGAAATGGATGCTCCGGCGCCAGCCGGTACCCGGGCAGAACCGCCGGGCACCCGGTCAGCTGCACCAGCCGCGCGACCATTGCCGCATGGGTGCGCGGACTGCCCATGACAAAGGCACCGCCATGCAGGTAGAACATCACCGGCCCCGCCCCGATGGGCGGCCCGTGATGCAGCGTCGGCACCCCTTGCAGGTCAATCCACCGTGATGCGACCGCACGCGGCCCCCGAAAGATCAGCGGCGCCCGCCGTTCAAAGGCGGCTCGCAGCCGCAGCGGGTCCTGCTCGCGGGCCGATTCTGTTGAAAAACTCTTTGATTTCGGCGCGTCAGTTTTTGCTATCGCTTTGATTTTTTCTGGATGTGTGGGTCTTGTCCGCCTCTCATCCTTTTGCGGGCATCATCGGCTTGAGCTTGGCCAATTTCCTGAGGTTCTGGGCGGTGGCTGCGAGGGTGAACTCGTCCTGAACGCCACATGGGCCGCGTAATCGGAGCCGGCCTAGGCCGAGGATGCGTTTGAGGTGGGCAAAGAGCATCTCAACCTTCTTGCGCCGCGCCTGTGCCTTCGGGTTGAACTCAGAGGAGGTGCATTGGCGGGCGAAGTCTCGGACTATTTCATATTTTTCGCGGTGGATCGCCCGGGCTTCTGAGTTGGGGCAACACTTCGCTTTCATGAGGCAATTTCTGCAGTCTACGCTTCGGGCCCGGTATTTGCGCGAGCGCCAGCTAGGCGCATTCCGTTTTGGATCAGAGTACGTCCGCCAGGTGTGCCGCATCTCCTTGCCACCCGGGCAGATGTACCGGTCGTTCTCGTCATCCCATATGAAGTCGGATCGTGAGAAGGTTCCGTCGGTTCGTTCGCCTTTGTCGAAGACGGGAATGAAAGGCAGGATCTGGCGCTTCAGCGTTAGCCAGACCAAATTGTCGGATGATCCATAGGCAGTGTCAGCGGCGATCCAATCCGGCGTCACACCGAAGCGCTCTTCAGTCCGGTCGAGCATCTTGCGCATGGCACCCAGCTCGGCGGTCTTATTCGACCGACTGGCGTCCACATCAACGATGATCCCGTGGTCCGTGTCGATCAGGTAGTTGCCAGAATAGGCAAAGAACGCGGGGCCTTTACGCGCCGCTGTCCATTGGCTGGCAGGATCAGCATGTGCCGTGAACTTGGGCTTGGCCGTTGTCGCCGCCCCGAAGGCCTCGTCGTCCAACGTGTCGAGATATTCGCGCACGGCACGTGGCGCATTGGCAGGATCAATCTCGCGGGCGGCCCAGTCCTCCGGGTTGCTGGAGTTCTGCTTCTGGACATCGGCGCTGATCAAGCTGGCGTCGACTGCAAAGCCCTGGCCACCGACCAAGCCCTCTTCCATGCAGCGTGCGACCGTCCCTTCGAACACATGGCGCAACAGACCATTCTCGCGGAACCGACCATGACGGTTCTTGGAGAAGGTCGAGTGGTCCGGAATACGGTCCGTCAGATCGAGGCGGCAGAACCAGCGATAGGCCAGGTTCAGATGCACCTCCTCGCAGAGACGTCGTTCCGACCGGATGCCGAAGCAATACCCAACCAGCAGCATCCGGATCAGCAACTCAGGGTCAACGGACGGGCGGCCCGTGTGGCTGTAGGAATCAGCCAGATGCGCACGGACGCTGCTGAGATCAACGAAGCGATCAATCGACCGCAGCAAATCATCCTCGGGAACATGATCCTCCAGCGAGAACTCGTAGAAGAGCGCCGCTTGCGCTTCTTGCCTCGGTCCCATCATCCCAAATCCTCCCGCTCGTTGGGACAATTGAATCAATGACATATGACGCGATCAAGGAAGAGTTTTTCAACAGAATC
>JBFHMM010000167.1:0-8838 GCA_041594355.1 Paracoccaceae bacterium
CCCTGGCCGAGGGCGGCAAGCCGGCCGTGGTCGGGCTGATGGAGGGTCAGCACCGCGCGCTGATCGAGCAGATCCAGTCCGGCAGCCTGGACTCACGTCTACGGGAGATGGGCGTCCTGAAGGCCGCGCCCCAGGACCCGGTCGCCGAGGAATTCAAGCCGCTGGTTGTCGGGGCGGGTGGCCGAGGAGATCGAGCCGTGGGTCAGCGCCCGCACCAGCAGGTCGGGCCGGGTAAAGCGATGTCCGATCCGGTCCTCGAAGGCGCGCATTTCGGCTGACAGTTTCATTGGATCCTCTTGAAGTACCGGTCCCGGCGCCATGATGTGATGTCCTGCAGATAGCGCCCGGCAGAGGAAAACACCACCATCGAGGCGCGCCCGCGAATGTTTTCCGCCGGGATCAGCCCCATGCCGCCAGCCTGCCGGGGGATGCGGGAGTCGTGGGAATTGTCGCGGTTGTCGCCCAGCACAAAGTAATGTCCCGGCGGCACGTCAATGGCGGGCGTGTTGTCGGTGCGCCGGGTGCCGATGTTCAGGATGTCGTAGGTCACGCCGCCGGGCAGGGTTTCGGTCTGCCGCGATTTCTCGCAGATCCCGCCCGGCCCCGGAACGCCGTTGGCGCAACGCGGAGAGAGACCGAGGGCGCCCTGCGGGCCGGCGGGCTCAGCAAAGCTGCCGGCGTCGGACAGGGTCACGGCGGCGCCGTTGATATGCGGCAGGCCGTCCTGCATCCGCACCCGGTCGCCGGGCAGGCCAATCAGCCGTTTGACATAAAGCTGCCCGTCGAGGTCGCTGAGGAAGGTGACCACGTCGCCACGGGCCGCATCGCGCGTGGGCCGCGCGATCATGTAGTCGCCCACCAGCAGCGTCGGCTTCATCGAGCCGCTGGGGATCCAATGCGCGTCCCACAGCAACCGGGAGGCGACGAACAGGCCGGTCAGGCAGGCCAGCCCGATGCCCATCCGGCGCGTGACCGGGCCGGGGCGCGCGGCGGTCTCAGCCGAGCGGGCAAACATCAGGTAGAGCGCCAGCAGTGCGCCGATCAGCGGCAGCAGGGCAAGAAAGAACAGCCAGCCGGGGCGCCCCGCGTCCGAGAGGCGGCGCATCACGTATCCAAGGAACAGGACCTGCGCGCCCGCCGCCGCAAGAATGATCGCGGCATCCACCGCGCGCGGCAGATCGACGGGCAGGCGGGTGGCGACGAACACACCCTGCAACAGCCAGGTCATGACCGCGACCGACACGAAGCGGCCGCGCGAGGTGCGGCCCGACCAGTCCAGCCCGTCGCGGATCAGACTTCGGATCGGGCCGGCCGTGGTCATCTGCGGTGCCTCAGTTGACCGCCTTGAAGAAGCGGTCGCCGCGCCATGTCCAGAAGAACAGCATCGAACGGCCGGCGGAAGAGAACATGATCCGGTCGGCGCGGCCGATCAGGTTCTCGAAGGGGACGTAACCGACACCTCCGGCGATCTGCGGCAGGCGCGAATCGCTGGAATTGTCGCGGTTGTCGCCCATGAAGAAATAATGCCCCTCGGGCACCACGTAGACGTTGGTGTTGTCCGATCCCTGGGGTCCGATGTTCAGGATCGTATGGGACACGCCATTGGGCAGGGTTTCGATCTGGCGCGACTTCTGGCAGATGCCGCCCTCGCCGACCGGCCCGTTCTCGCAGCGCGGGGGGTTGCCCTGCGGACCCTGGGGCGCGAAGACCTCCTCGAAGACGCCATCATCCTGCAGCTTGACGGCCTCGCCGTTGATGTGCAGCACACCGTTCTTCATCTGAATTCGGTCGCCGGGCAGGCCGGTCAGCCGTTTGATGAAGTCGCGGCCCGACACCGGGTGGCGAAAGACCACGACATCGCCGCGCTCCGGGTCGGAGGCGAGCAGACGCTTGTTGTCGCCCTTGAGGAAACCACAGATGTCCTCGGCATCGACGTTGAGACCGATACGGGGGATGATCAGGCTGGGACAGGAGGCATAGGAATATCCATAGGCCATCTTGTTCACGAAGAGGAAATCGCCGATCAGCAGGGTTTCTTTCATCGACCCGGAGGGGATCCAGAACGGCTGGAAGAACAGCGTGCGGAAAACACCGGCAATCAGCAGGGCGTAGACGACGGTCTTGATCGTCTCCCAAACGGCGTTTCCTTGTTTGGCTTTGGCGGCCATGCGGGTCTCTCCCATCCGGTTCAGAAGTTTCGGGCGCTACATGCGGGGCGGGTTGGGGTAAGTCAACCCGGTGACATCGGGATCGGCCAGGGGCCGCGCCTCGATCACGACAAAGGCCTGCGCCCAGGGGTGATCGTCGGTCAGGGTGACATGGATGATCGCCTCGTGCCCGGGCGGGGTCATCTCCTTGAGCCGCTCGGCGGCCCAGCCGGTGACATGCATGACCGGTTGACCGGTCCGTAGATTGGTCACGGCCATGTCCTTCCACGCGATGCCCATCCGCAGGCCGGTACCCAGCGCCTTGGAGCAGGCCTCCTTGGCGGCCCAGCGCTTGGCATAGGTGCCAGCGGTATCCTTGCGGCGCTCCGCCTTTGTCTGTTCGATCTCGGTGAAGACACGGTTGCGGAACCGGTCGCCGAACCGGTCCAGCGTACCCTGAATGCGATCGATATTCGCCAGATCGGTGCCGATACCGAGAATCATCGCGGCAGGAACCGGAATTTTTTGAAAATTCCGGACCGTTTTCTTTGAAAGAAAACGGATATGCTGGTCATGGGCGGGCCTCGTCCATCAGGCGGCGCATTTCGGCGATGGCCGGGCCCAGACCGCGAAAGATTGCCTCGCCGATCAGGAAGTGGCCGATGTTGAGTTCGCGCACTTCCGGGAAGGCCGCGATGGGTTGCACCGTGTCGTAGGTCAGCCCGTGGCCGGCGTGGACTTCCAGCCCCAGCGCGTGGGCAAAGGCGGACATCTCGCGCAGGCTTTCCAGTTCGGCATCGCGGTCGTCGAACCGGCCCTCGGCATGGGCGTCGCAATAGGCTCCGGTGTGCAGTTCGATGACCTGCGCGCCGATCCGGTGCGCGGCCTCGACCTGGCGCGGGTCGGCGGCGATGAAGATTGACACCCGGCAGCCGGCCTCGCGCAGCGGCGCGATGAAATGGGCGAGCCGGTTTTCCTCGCGCGCGACTTCCAGACCGCCCTCGGTTGTGCGTTCCTCGCGTTTCTCCGGTACGACGCAGACCGCGTGTGGTTTGTGGCGCAGGGCGATGGCCTGCATTTCCGAGGTGGCCGCCATTTCGAAGTTGAGCGGCACGCTGAGCACCTCCATCAGCCCGTCGATGTCGGCATCCGAGATATGGCGGCGATCCTCGCGCAGGTGAGCGGTGATGCCGTCGGCGCCGGCCTCCTGCGCCAGCCGAGCGGCCCGCAGCGGGTCCGGATAGGCGCTGCCGCGCGCGTTGCGCACGGTGGCCACATGGTCGATATTCACCCCCAGCCGCAAGCTGTTGTCAGGCATCGCACGTCTCCTTCACTGCCATCCGCGCCGACACTAGTCTGCCTTTGCGACGAGGTCAGCCTCTGCTTCGGCTTTTTTGCGGATTGCTTCGAACTTGGCCTTGATCTTGGCCCGGCGGCGCTGCTGGTAGGCGCGGATCAGCGGCACGCTGAGCACATAGGCGATGGTGCCGGCAATGGCGCCGGGGATCAGCCCGCCGACAAGGTAGGGGTAGAAGATCTCGTCGAAGAACACGCTGAGCCCTTGCCAGTCGGCCTCGGCATCAGAAAACAGCGCGAACAGGTTGTTCTTGAGGTCATGCCCGGCATCGGCGAATTTGCCGACGAAGGACCGGTGTTCGCCCTCTTCGAACTTGGTGCCCAGCAGGTAGTGACCGGTTTTCAGCGAGATCATCCCAATCGGCACATAGGTCAGCGGGTTGCCGAAGAAGGTTGCGGAGAGCGCGGCGAGGATATTGCCGCGCATGAGTCGGGCGACCAGAAAGGCCACGAGGAAGTGGATGGTGTAAAACGGGGTGAAGGTGGTGAACACCCCCGCCCAGATCCCGCGCGCGATTCGTTCGGGGGAATCGGGCAACCGCCGAATCCGGTGTTTCACGTAGAGAAAAGCCCGCGTCCAGCCGCCTTTCGGGTACAGGAAATCCGAAGCCGCCTGGAGAGGGGTGCGACGGTCGCGACGTCTGAATACCACCTTGTGCCCCCCGTCCCTTCCTCTACCCCTGTCCTCTGTCCCTGTCTTCTGGCGGCGCCTAGCTGACCGCGGCGACTGCCACGGGCTTCTCGCGGTATCGCTCGACCGCGGCGACATCGCTTTCGGCCTCGAGCATCAGCATCAGGGAATGCAATTGTTCGACATCCCGCAGTTCGACATTGATCATCAGGCGGTAGAAATCCGGTTTGCGATCGACAAATACAAGGTCGCTGATATTGGCCTTTTTTTCACCGATCAATGTGCAAATACGTCCCAGTACCCCAGCGTCATTTCCGATCGTCAGATCCAGCGTGGTGGCATAGGCGGCCGGGTGGGTGCCGGTGTGCCAGTGCAGGTCGACCCAGCGGTCGGGCTGGTCCTCGTATCGGCTGAGCATGTCGCAGTCGATGGTGTGGACCACCACGCCCTTGCCCCGGTAGGTGATGCCGACGATGCGCTCGCCCGGCAGCGGTTCGCAGCAGGTGGCGCGTTCGAAGGATTGCCCAGGCTGCAGGCCGATCACCGCCCGGCGCAGCGGGATCTGGTCGGTCTGGTCGTGGGCGAGGTCGGGGTAGACCGCCTGCACCACGTCGTGACCGGTGAGTTCGGCGCTGCCGAGGCGGGCCAGCAGTTCGTTGCGGTTCTTGAGCCGCAGGTGTTTGGCGGCGGTATCCAGCGCCTTGTCCGTCGCCTTGCGCCCGACATGTTCAAAGGCGGAGCGGGCCAGTTCATGGCCCAGCTTGATGAAGCGTTCGCGGTCAGCCTCGCGCAGGGCGCGGCGGATCGCGGTGCGCGCCTTGCCGGTGGTGGCGATTTCGAGCCAGCTGACCTGTGGTGTCTGGCCCTCGGCGGTGATGATCTCGACCGACTGGCCGTTCTTGAGCCGGGTCCAGAGCGGCACCCGGATGCCGTCGACCTTGGCCCCGACGCAGGCGGAGCCGATGCGGGTGTGGATGGCATAGGCGTAGTCGATCGGCGTCGCGCCGCGCGGCAGTTTCACCACATCGCCCTTGGGGCTGAAACAGAACACCTGGTCGGAATACATTTCGAGCTTGACCGCTTCGAGGAAATCCTCGTGGTCCTCTTCGCTGTCGAATTGTTCGGTGAGGCTCGAAATCCACTTGGCCGGGTCCACGGCAAAGGGGTTTTCCGAGCGGACGCCGTCGCGGTAGGACCAATGCGCCGCCACCCCGGTTTCGGCCACGTCGTGCATCTGGCGGGTGCGGATCTGCACCTCGACCCGTTTGCCGTCGCGGCCCGACACGGTGGTGTGGATCGAGCGGTAGCCGTTGGTCTTGGGCTGGCTGATGTAGTCCTTGAACCGGCCCGGCACCGCGCTCCAGCGCTGGTGGATGGCGCCCAGCGCGCGATAGCAGTCTTCTTCGGTGCCGGTGATCACCCGGAAACCGTAGATGTCGGAGAGACGGGAAAAGCCCTGTTCCTTTTCCTGCATCTTGCGCCAGATCGAATAGGGTTTCTTGGCGCGGCCAAAGACCTCGGCCTCGATCCCGGCCTTTTCCAGCTCGTGGCGCATGTCTCCGGTGATGCGGTGGATCACGTCGCCGGTTTCGCGCTGCAGGGTGATGAAGCGGCGGATGATCGACTGGCGGCCCTCGGGGTTGAGCACCCGGAACGCCAGATCCTCGAGCTCTTCGCGCATCCACTGCATGCCCATGCGGCCCGCCAGCGGTGCGTAGATATCCATCGTCTCGCGCGCCTTTTGCGCCTGCTTTTCAGGCTTCATCGCCTTGATGGTGCGCATGTTGTGCAGGCGGTCGGCGAGCTTGACGAGGATCACCCGCAGGTCCTTGGACATCGCCATGAACAGCTTGCGGAAGTTTTCGGCCTGCTTGGTCTCGCGCGAGGAAAGCTGGAGGTTGGTCAGCTTGGTCACACCGTCGACCAGCATCGCCACCTCTTCGCCAAAGCGTTTGGACACCTCGCCATAGCTGGCCTTGGTGTCTTCGATGGTGTCATGCAGCAGGGCGGTGATGATGGTGGCATCATCCAGCCGCTGTTCGGTCAGGATGGCGGCGACGGCGACCGGATGCGAAAAATAGGGCTCGCCCGAGTGGCGGTACTGGCCCTCGTGCATCTCCTTGCCGAATTCATAGGCGTCGGCAATGCGGTCAAGATTGGTCTTGGGGTTGTAGTTGCGGACCAGCGCAATCAGATCTTCAGCTGCTATCATCCGGTCCGCGTCCTGGTCTGGGGGATGGTTACCCCTGGCCCTGTGCCTCCATCAGCTGGCGCAGCAGCATTTCCTCGGACATGTCGTCTTCGGCGGGCTTGTCGGATTCGGCGCCCATCAGCAGAGCCATCTGATCGTCTTCGGGTTCATCGACCTCGATCTGGGTCTGGTTGCTTTCGATCAACCGTTCGCGCAGCTCATCGGCGCTTTGGGTTTCCTCGGCGATCTCGCGCAGCGACACGACCGGGTTCTTGTCGTTGTCACGATCAACGGTGATCGCCGCGCCCGCCGAAATCTCGCGGGCGCGGTGGGCCGCCAGCATCACCAGTTCGAACCGGTTCGGAACCTTGTCAACGCAGTCTTCGACCGTTACGCGGGCCATGAGGGAACTCCCAGTTCAGTATGCACATCAGAAGGGTCGTATTTAAGGGCGAATCTTTTGATTGACAAGCGTGGAATCACGATGAATCGGCGGCGAAGGCGGTCAAATCGCCCGAATGGCGTGAATTTCCGCGTCAGGCAGCGCATCGCGCATCTGAAGGGCGGTTTTGCCGAGCACCGGATGGCGCCAGCCCGGCGCGACATCGGCCAGCGGCACCAGCACGAAACCGCGATCCTGCAGGCGCGGATGCGGCAGGATCAGCTGCTGCGGGGCCTGTTGCGCCTGTTCGCCGGAAGGCAGGGTCATCCAGTGATGCTGCGTTGTTCGGTCGGGCAGCACGCGGTCGCCCCAGGCGATCAGGTCCAGATCCAGCGTCCGCATGCCCCAACGGGTCTCGCGGCGGCGGCCGAACCGGGCTTCGATCCGGTGCAGCGCCGCCAGCACCTCATCGGCCGCGATTGTGGTTTCGACCCGTAACACGGCGTTCACATAGTCGGGACCGGCACCGGCCGGAAAACAGGGCGTGGCATAAAACCGGCTGAACGCACGCGGCATGAGGCCCAATGGTGGCATCGCGGAAGCCGCTGAAATCAGTGTCTTTTCCGGCATGCCGACATCAGACGGCAGATTTGCCCCGATTGCGATTAGGACAGTTGGCTGGATTTCAGATTCTATTGGCATAAACTCGGGAAGCCATAACACTTGCGATACATCTGATTTATCTTATCTTAGCTGCACCAATTCGCCAATTTTCAGCACTCACGGAACTTACCGGCGAATGGATACACCGGAAGGACATTTTTATGTTTTACAAAGACGAACGGCTTGCGCTGTTCATCGACGGTTCGAATCTTTATGCGGCTGCAAAGGCGCTGGGGTTCGATATCGACTACAAGTTGTTGCGACAAGAATTCATGCGGCGTGGCAAGATGCTGCGGGCATTCTACTATACAGCGCTTCTTGAGAACGATGAATATTCGCCGATCCGCCCCCTTGTCGACTGGCTGCATTACAACGGGTTCACCATGGTCACCAAACCGGCCAAGGAATACACCGACAGCATGGGCCGGCGTAAGGTCAAGGGCAACATGGATATCGAACTGACCGTGGACGCCATGGAACTGGCCCCCCGGGTCGATCACATCGTACTGTTCTCCGGCGATGGCGATTTCCGCCCGCTGGTGGCCAGCCTGCAGCGCCAGGGCGTTCGGGTATCGGTGGTGTCGACGATCCGCAGCCAGCCGCCGATGATCTCGGACGAACTGCGCCGCCAGGCCGACAACTTCATCGAGCTGGAAGAGTTGAAGGACGTGATCGGACGGCCGCCGCGCGAGATGTCGGCGGAGCCGCGCAACATCGCCTACGCAGGCGACCAGTAACCGGTTTCGGAACTGCCGCGCAGGTGGGGATCAGCGCGGCGAACCGAAGGCCGGGACGGCAACCGAAAAAACCGGTCGGGAATGGCCGACACAGAGCGCCCGTGCGGGGAAACCCGCCACGGGCGTTTTCGTGAGCGGGCGGGCGGCAGATCAGCCGCCACTCAGGGCCGCGTCTGCGTTGATCTGATTGTGGCGCTCAATGATCTCAGGCGGCCAGGTGCTCTTGATATAGGCTAGCACCGCGATGATCTCGGCCTCGCTCAACACATCACCATAGCCGGCCATGCGGCTCTTGTAACCGCCGCCGACCAGCTGTTCGGTGCCAAGCCGGGTGATCGCTACGAGCTGTCGGTCGGGATGGTGCCAGGTGTGGCCGGTGGCGTCATGCGGCGGCGCGGGGAGGTAGCCGTCGGCATCCGCCTGACGCCAGTCGGGCTGACCCTGAAGCGCGGCGCCATGACAGGCGGCGCAATGCCCGGTATAGACCTGCTGACCCAGGGTCACAGTCGCCGCGTCCCGGTAGGGCAGCAGCCCGGCCACGTCGCGATGCCCGGGCTCAAAGGCCCACCACAGCGCGGCGGCGCCCACCGCCGCAAGCCCCGCCGGGATCAGCCACCGTATTACCCGTGTCCATGTTCCGTCTGCCATGCGATGACATGTGATCGCAAAGCGGCACCCGGTCCAGTCACGGCTGCGTGAGCTGCGGCAGAGCGGTCGGAGCGGCCGCAGCG
>JBFHMM010000168.1:0-8836 GCA_041594355.1 Paracoccaceae bacterium
CGCCAGCCGCGCCGGATTGCGCTGACCCGGCCTTTGGCCATACTGAGCCAAAGTGAACGAGGTAAACATGTCCCTGCCCTTCGACGGCGCGATCAGCCGCTTTTACGAATTGGAAGCGCCGGCACAGTTGCGCGAATCGACCCGACAGGGCGGCAAGAAAGTAATCCTGTCAGATAGCTATCCATACGGCTCGAGGCTACCGACCAAGGCTTACGACGTTCGGATGGCCGCCCTGCAGCGCGAACTCGTCAAGCTTCAGGCCGACGTGAAGGCCACCGGAAAGCGCGTGCTGGTGATCTTCGAAGGCCGCGACGCCGCCGGCAAAGGCGGCACCATCAAGCGGTTCCGCGAAAACCTCAACCCGCGCGGCGCCCGCGTCGCGGCACTGCCCAAACCCACCGACGGCGAACGCAGCCAGTGGTATTTCCAGCGCTACATCGACCACCTGCCCTCGGGCGGTGAAATCGTCTTGTTCGACCGCAGCTGGTACAATCGCGGCGTCGTCGAAAAGGTGTTTGGCTATTGCACCGACAAGGAGCGCGAGAAGTTCTTTCGTCAGGTCCTGCCATTCGAACGGGCGCTGGTGGATGACGGCATTCACCTGTTCAAGTTCTGGCTGAACGTCGGACGCGCCGAGCAATTGCGCCGGTTCCTGGACCGCGAGCAAGACCCCCTGAAGCAATGGAAACTCAGCCCGATCGACGTCAACGGTCTGGCCAAATGGGATGACTATTCGGCGGCAATCTCGCAGACGCTGACGCGCAGCCACTCCAAACATGCTGGCTGGACGATCGTGCGCTCCGACGACAAGCGGCGGGCGCGGCTCGCGGCGATCCGCCAGGTCCTGCTGGGGCTCGACTATGACCACAAGGATAAAAAGGCCGTCGGCAAACCCGATCCACTGATCTGCGCCGGACCGGACATCTGGGATGTCTAAACGCGGGTATCACCACGGCAACCTGCGTCAGGCCCTGATCGAAGCCGCCCTGACCCTGATCGAAGAGAAAGGGCCGACCGGCTTCACCCTGTCCGAGGCCGCCAAGACCGCCGGCGTCACCCCGGCGGCGGTCTATCGACATTTCGAGGGCCGCGAGGACCTGATCGCCGAAGGCGCGCGTCAGGGGTTCGAGATGTTCGCCGACCTGATGCAATATGCCTATGACAAGGGCCAGCCCTCGGCGCTGGCCGCCTTCGAGGCGACAGGGCGCGCCTACCTCGCCTTTGCGCGAAAACATCCCGGACACTATATCGCCATGTTCGAAAGCGGCATATCGGTGAACCGCACACCGGAACTGGCCGCCGCCGCCGCGCGCGCCCGCGGGGTACTGGAGAAGGCCGCCGCCGACCTGTCGGAACATATCCCGCCCGGAAAACGCCCGCCCGCTTCGATGGTGTCGGCCCATATCTGGGCGCTCAGCCACGGGGTGGTGGAGCTTTATGCCCGCAACACCGGCACCGCCTCGCCCTTTCCGCCCGAAGACCTGCTGGAATCCGGCGTCGGCATCTACCTGCGCGGCCTCGGGCTGATCGCACCCGACCGCTAAAGCGCCCGACCTTAAACTTGAGACACGACCACCCTGCCACGCCTTCGGCGTTCTCGGGATATTCGTGTCACGATATGAGTCAGGTAAAAGGCCGGACACTGGCGGCGGCCCTTGCGGCAGCGCGGCGGGCGGCGTATCGCTGCATCAAATATCCCAGAGGCCCAGATGAAGATCAGCATCATTATCCCCACCCGCGAACGGGCGTTTTATCTGGATGCCTCGATCCGCACGGTTCTGGAAATCGCTGACGCCGAAATCGAGCTGATCGTCGCCGACAATGCCAGCACCGACAACACCCGCGAGGTCGTAAAGGCCTTTGACGACCCGCGCCTGATCTACCTGCCGTCCGACGCCCGCGTGTCCATGCGCGAAAACTTCAACCGCTCCCTCGTCGCCAGCAGCGGCGACTACGTCATATTCATCGGCGACGACGACGCGGTGCTGACCGGACAGTTCCCGATTCTGCGCCAGCTGCTGGAACAGAGAAAGCCCGACGGCGTCAGCTGGTTCAAAACGACCTACGGCTGGCCGATCAAAGGGTACGGGAAAAAGACCGGCGGCATCCGGTTCTACCGCGACGAATGTTTTGGCGCGCCTGTCGAATACGACCCGCGCAGCTATCTGGATGCGCTGATGCGCTGCGATCTGGCGCAACTCTATCCGACCCCGAACATCTACCACGGCTGCGTGTCGCGCGCCTATCTCGACCGGATCGCGCCGAAACCGGGGCTCTACTTCGACAGCATGATCCCGGATGTGAACCTGCAATACCGCAGCACCTATCTGGGTGGGAAATTTCTCCACACTTTCCATCCGTTCACCATCAACGGCTACGGTCCGGCCAGCACCGGCGGCGCGCATCAATCCCCCAAGCCCGGCACCGCCAGCGACAAGATCGGCAAAGCCTTTGTCGCCGAGAACCGCGCCGATCCCTATGACGACATCATCGACCACGCGCTGACCATCCAGCTGGTGTTCCTTGCCACGCTGGAAACTCTGCGGGCGCGCGGCGGCTTTGACGACCCCGCACCGGATTATACCGCGTGGTACCGTCTGGCGCTGAACGCGGCCCGCGCGAAACCCGAAGAGGCCACGCGCGTCGGCGAGATCCTGGACAGCTATGCCGAACAAAGCGGCACCCGCGCGCAGCTGGATCAGGCCCGCGCGCAGCCGCCTCTGCCCAAACGCAAGTTCGCCGAACGGCTCGCGCGCGTGCGCGGGCAACTGCGCAGCTTTCGGCGCTCGGCCGAGGAGAACGGCCAGAACACCGTGCTGACCGCAACCCATGTGGTGGATACAGTGCTGGGGTCGGATTATGGCGCGGTTTTGGACGGCAGCCTAAACCCGGCCCGCGCTTGGCGGCAGGCGCGCAACCGCGCCCGCGCCTTCAAGACAGAGCTATGACACCCGCTTGAGGAAACCGTCGTGGGCGACGGTGATCATCAGCTTGTCTGGGATCGACTTGTCGATTTCGAACTCGGGATGTGACTTTAGGTACTCCCAGACGGCGGTCTTGGGGTTGTCGCCCTTGCCCCACGGCCGGTTGGGGTATTCATCCCCGGCCATATCCTCGATCAGCGTATCGAAAACCACGCAATAGCTGCCCTTGGACGCGAGCGGCGCATAGGATTCCAGCTCGGCCAACACGTGATCATGGGTGTGCATGCTGTCGAGACAAACCAGCACGGTCTCATATCCCTGGGCGGTGGCCTTGACCTGCGCGATGGTGTCTTCGGCGATGCTCGAGCCTTCGATCATCTCGATCCGTGACCGCATCGGATGCGCGTCCATCGCCGCCCGGTTGTGGGCGCGAATATCGATGTCGACGCCGATCACCTTGCGCCTGGACTGCGCCGGATCCAGCGTTTCGCCCTTCTCGATCGCCTCGCACATGTCCAGCATCGCCAGAATGGAAGCCGAAAAGATCAGCGAGCCGCCATGCGCGATGCCGGTCTCCACGATCAGGTCGGGCTTGATCTCCCAAATCAGCTCCTGCATGGCGACGATGTCCTGCGGGTACTGGATGATCGGCCGCCCCAGCCAGTGATAGTTATAGGAATACTCCGCCCCGGCAGAGGCGCGCAGGAAGTCCATCGCCGCGCCGGTCAGGGCCGTGTTCTGCTGCATCGCCGCGATGCGGCCCGGGATTTCGGATTTAAAGTCGCTCATGCGCCCACCTCGACATAGGTAAATCGGTTGCCCGACATGGATTTGATTTCATCAGTATAGTTTGGATTCATCACCAGGATGCGGGTGTCATCCGGCAGGCCCGGCAGCATCTCGTCGGGCGCGCTGACCCGCAGCCCGGTGCCGGCCAGGAACTTGCCCTGTTTCGCCGGGTTGATGTCGACGATCCCCGCCACCGGCCGCCCGGCCCGTGCGCGCAGCATCGAATAGATCAGCCCCTTGGACGCGCCGCCCCAGACCACGTCGCGCGGCGTCGTGTTGGCGACGGCCAGCGTATCGGTGAAATCCGCCGGAAAGGGCGCCCGGTTCGTCGGATCATAGGCCGGGGCGCGCAGGCTTGACAGATCGCCAACGACATAGAGGTACTGACCGCCGAAACAATGCCCCCCCGCGACCACGCGGCCAAAGATCTTGTGGAAATCCGACAGCCGGAAATAGTTCACATGCTCGTAGAAAATGTCGAACCACGCGCGATTGTCACAGATCCAGTCGAAACAGGGAACCTCGATATAGATCAACCCGCCGCTGTTTGCCTCTGCCAGCTGACTTAGGAAACCGACAGGGTTTTCAATGTGTTCCAGCACGTGCCGCAACACCAGCCCGTCGGCGTTCAGCCCCAGATCGGGGCCGAAATAGACCTTTTTGATGCGCGGGTCGGTCCCCTCATAGGTCGGATCGAACCCGGTGATCCGCGCGCCGCGATCCGCCAGCATCTCCAGAAACGTGCCCTTGCCGCAGCCGACCTCGATCAGCCGCGTGCCCATCTTCTCGATCACCAGATCGGCGGCCCAGTCCAGATGCGCGCGGAACGGACCGGAATTCGCCTGTTCGTTCTGATACTCTGCGTCATAGACCATCAGATCGGGATCAAACGCGGCGTTATAAATCAGCCCGCTGCACAGATCCTCGACCAGTTCGATCTGCCCTCGCGGGCAGGCGCTCGCCGCCTCCGGACTGTCGTACATGCGATTCTGGAACACCGGAAAATCGGCGGCCTCATAGAGCAGCCTATGGTCGCTCATGGCGTGAGCTCCTCCTCGCGCAGGCCGATCACGCAGGGCGGATCAGTCAGGTTGTCGGGACGCGCACCGAAATTCAGCAGGTCCCGGCGGCCATACTGGTCCGCGATGCGTTCGGCAAGGGCGCGGACGGTGATGCCGGTACCGCTGGCGATATTGCTGGCGCCGACGCGCGCGCTCAGCGCATCGCCCACCAGCATCGCGGCCGCATCGTCGACATCCATGAAATCGCGCACCTGGGTGCCGCTGGTCAGATCCGCCCGCGCCCCGGCCTGCATCTTCTGATGCAGGTAGGGCACCAGCCGCCGGGGATCTTCGCCCGCACCATAAAGATAAAACAGTCGCGCCCACAGGAATTCCACCCCCTGCAACGGCAGCCATTGGTTCAGCGTCAGATATGTGCTCGCCTTGGCCGCCGCATAGGGCGTCAGCGGGTTCAGCGGGGTTTGCGTGCTCAGCCGTCCGCCTCTCAGATCATATTCGAAACAGGTCCCCACCCCGACAAAGCGGCGCACACCGGCGCTGGCCGCCCCCCGCGCCAGGGCCAATGTGCCGGACAGACAGTCCAGGTTGCGGTCCGAGGTCAGGTATTTGCCCGGCTCGGCATACCAGGCCACGTGAACGACCATGTCCACGCCCGCGCAACGCTCCACCCACCATGCGGCGGACCGGGCAAAAACATCATCCGTTTCAATAACCTCGTCGCCACTCCCGATCGCGTCCGGCTGGCTGCCCGCGCGCAGGACAAATCGCAGATCCAGCCCGCGTGCCCGCAGCCGCGCGGCCACCGCGCGACCGACAAAGCCGGTTGCGCCGGTGATCAGGACACGGGTCATTCGCTGATCCGCAGGTCCGGCACGGCGGTGACGAACCGCGTGCCCTGCGCCGCCAGATCCGCGTTCTGCGCCCGGATCTCCTCGCCGATGTTCCAGGGAAAGATCACCAGGTAGTCGGGCCGCCGCGCGCGCAGGACGTCTGGCGCCAGAACCGGAATATGGCTGCCCGGCAGCAGTTTGCCTTGCTTCGACGGCGCCGCGTCGCAGACAAAACGCACCAAATCCGGTTTGACCCCGCCGAAATTCAGCAACGTATTGCCCTTGGCCGCCGCGCCATAGCCGGCCACGCTCTTGCCCTCGGCCCTGGCCTGCAGCAGAAAGCGCAGGAAATCGTTCTTGACCGTCTCCGCCTTGGTTTGAAACGCCATGTAATAGGCATCCGCGCCCATGCCCCGCGCATCCTCCTCGGCCCGCAGAGTGTCCACGGCGCCGGTCTGCGCATGGTCCGCCCCCTGCAGACAGGCGTAGATCCGCAGCGACCCGCCATGGGTCGGCAACTCTTCGACATCGAACACCCGCAACCCGGCGGCCTGCATGATCCGCTCGACCGCCATCAGCGACAGATACGAGAAATGTTCGTGATAGACCGTGTCGAACTGGTTGAATTCTACCAGCCGCATCAGGTGCGGAAACTCCAGCGTCACCACCCCCTGCGGCTTCAGCGCGGCAGCCAGCCCCCGACTAAAGTCATTAATATCAGGAACATGCGCATAGACGTTATTGCCAGCGATCAGATCGGCCTTGGCCAGATCGCCCGCCATTTCCTCGCCAAAGAACGCACGCAGCACCGGGATGCCCAGATCCTCGGCCGCCTGCGCCGTGCTGTCTGTCGGTTCCACCCCCAGACAGGGGATCCCCGCCGCGACAAAGTTTTTCAGCAGGTAGCCATCGTTCGAGGCGATCTCGATCACATGGCTGTCCGGGCCCAGACCCAGCCGCGCGGTGATCATCTCGGCATAGCGGGCGGCATGGTCCAGCCAGCTCCGCGAGGTCGATGAGAAATAGGCGTAATCCTCGGTGAAGAGCGCGTCTGCGGCGGCGAAGTCCTCGGTCTGGACCAGCCGGCATGCCGAACAGGCCCTCAACCGCAGCGGATAGGTCAGCTCGGGCCGCACCAGCCCCTCGGGCGGCAGATAGGCGTTGGAGGGCGGCGCGTGGCCAAGGTCGAGGAACTCAATCGTCAATGGCGTCCCGCAATGGCGGCAACTCTGGGTCATAACGGGGCGCACTCCCTCAGCGCTGGCAGGTTCCGGTCGCGGTCCGACATCACGGCAACCGGCAAGGGCCAGTCGATACTCAGTTCCGGGTCCAACGGGTTGATCCCGCCTTCATACCCGGGGGCATAGGCGGTGGAATGAAGATACTGCAGCTCGGTGTCCGGCGTCAGGGTCTGAAACCCATGGGCAAAACCTTTGGGCACATAGATCGCATTCAGCGCACCCTGATCCAAAACCAGGCTAAATAACGCGCCATAAGTGTCTGACCCGTCGCGCAAATCCAAGATCACATCAAAGGCGCGCCCGCGCAGGCAGCGGATCAGCTTGACCTCGGCGGCAGGGCCGCGCTGAAAGTGCAGCCCGCGCAGGGTGCCCGTTTCGCGGCTCATCGAGACATTCATCTGCACCCAGGTTGTGTTTAGTCCATGGCTGGCGAACTCCGCGTCGCAATAGGTGCGCGCAAAGAACCCGCGCTCGTCCTCGCGCCGATTCAGCCGGATCTCGTAGGCGCCCTGCAATGGCAGCGGGTCAAAGATCATGGCGCACCGAACTCTTCGATCTGCGCCCGCGTCACCGCCAGCGGATCGGCCCCGCCGTGCACCGCGTGATACCAGGCCACCGACCGCTCCAGCCCGCGCGCGAAATCCCAGCGCGGGGCATACCCCAGATCGGCGCGCGCCTGTTCGATCCCGAGGCTCAGCAGCCCCGCCTCGTGCCGGGCATTCGGGTCGGACTGGTCATTCCAGTCGCCGGACCACTGCGCCAGCGCCCCCTGCACCAGATCGTCCACCGATCTGACGTCATGCGCCTCGGGGCCAAAGTTATAGGCCTCCGCCAGCGCCGCCCCCTCGTACAACCGTTCCACCAGCCGCATATATCCCGCCAGCGGTTCCAGCACGTGTTGCCACGGGCGCCGGGCCGCCGGGTTGCGCACCGGGATCGGCCGCCCGGCCGACAGCGCGCGGATGATATCGGGCAGAATGCGGTTGTCGGCCCAGTCGCCGCCACCAATCACGTTACCGGCCCGCGCCGAGGCCAGCCGCACCGGGTGACCGCCAAAGAACGACTTGCGGTAGCTGGCGATCACCAGCTCGCTACCCGCCTTGGAGGCCGAATAAGGGTCATGTCCGCCCAACCGGTCGCCCTCACGATAGGGGTGCACCCATTCGCGGTTCTCATAGACCTTGTCGGTGGTGATCAGCACCGCCGCACAGGCGCGATCCAGCGTCCGCAGCGCCTCAAGCAGATGCGCCGTGCCCATCACGTTGGTGTCCCAGGTGGTCAGCGGATCGTCATAAGACGCCAGCACAAGCGGTTGCGCGGCAAGGTGAAACACCACGTCCGGCTGCCCCTCGCGGATCCAGCCCGCCAGCGCCCCGGCATCCCGGATATCGTCGATCCGGTGCGTCATCCGCGCGGCCAGCCCCAGCTGGTCGAACAGCGCCGGGTCGGTGTCGGGCACCAGCGCATATCCCGAGACCTCGGCGCCCAGATCGCACAGCCACTGCGACAGCCAGCTGCCCTTGAACCCGGTGTGACCGGTCACCAGAACCCGCTTGCCCCGCCAGAAACTCATCCCCGGATCGGCTCCCAGACCTTCCAGGGCGCGCGCCCTTCGGCCCACATCGCCTCCAGCTGGTTCTTGTCGCGCAGGGTGTCCATTGCCATCCAGAAGCCCGAATGCTTCCACAGCGCCAACTGCCGGTCTCGCGCCAACCCTTCCAGCGGCCCTTTCTCAAAGATCGTGCCGTCGCCCTCCAGCCGGTCAAGAACCGACGGGTTGCAGACCATGAACCCGCCGTTGATCCAGCGATTGTCACCCTGCGGCTTTTCGTCGAACCGGGTCACCCGGTCGCCCTCTATGCCCAGCGCGCCAAAGCGTCCCGCGGGCTGGATCGCGGTCAGCGTGACCTCGCAGTCCTGGCGGCTGTGGAATTCGACCAGGCCACGCAGGTCAACATCGCTGACGCCATCGCCATAGGTCAGGCAGAACGGACCGTCGAGATAGTCACGCACGCGGCGGATGCGCCCGC
>JBFHMM010000169.1:0-8752 GCA_041594355.1 Paracoccaceae bacterium
AGATCGAGTAGTTCATGTTGGCGATGCCGCCTTCGTAGATCAGGTCGACGATCAGCTTCACCTCGTGCAGGCACTCGAAGTAGGCCATCTCCGGCGCGTAGCCGGCTTCGACCAGGGTTTCAAAGCCCATGCGGATCAGCTCGACCAGACCACCGCACAGAACCGCCTGCTCCCCAAAGAGGTCGGTTTCGCATTCCTCGCGGAAGTTGGTTTCGATGATGCCCGAGCGGCCGCCGCCAATGGCCGAGCAATAGGACAGGCCGATTTCCAGCGCTTTGCCCGAGGCATCGTTGTCTACGGCCACCAGGCAGGGCACGCCGCCGCCCTTGGTGTATTCGCCGCGCACGGTGTGGCCGGGGCCCTTGGGCGCCATCATGATGACGTCAACGCCGGGCTTGGGCTCGATCAGGCCGAAATGCACGTTCAGACCGTGGGCAAAGGCGATGGCCGCGCCTTCCTTGAGGTTGTCGTGCACGTATTTCTTGTAGGTTTCGGCCTGCAGTTCATCGGGCATGGTGAACATGATCAGGTCGCACCAGGCCGCCGCCTCGGCAATGCCCATCACCTGCAGCCCCTCGGCTTCGGCCTTGGCCGCCGAAGCGGAGCCTTCGCGCAGGGCGACGACCAGGTTCTTGGCGCCCGAATCGCGCAGGTTCAGCGCATGGGCGTGGCCCTGAGAGCCGTAGCCCAGGATGGCCACTTTCTTGTCCTTGATCAGATTGATGTCGCAATCACGGTCGTAATAAACGCGCATGGCGGTGTCCTTTCGGTTTCGATTGGAGGTGTTTTAGTCGATGCGTGGCGTTGTTTCGATGGTCCAGGGATTGAGTGTTTAAGAAAAAAGTGAAAGATCATTCGTGAATTCTTGTTATTGTGAGGATTTCATGCTTGATGATGTGGACCGGCGGATCCTGCGCCACCTGCAGGCCGACCCGAGCCTCGCCAATGCCGAACTGGCCGAGCGCTGCGCCATCACGGCGGCCACCTGCGCGCGCCGCGTCGACAAGATGACCGGCGCCGGGGTGATCGAGGGGCAGGAGGCGGTGATCGACTGGGCCGCGCTGGGCTACTCCATCGAGGTTTCGCTGCGCTTTACGCTGGACAAGACCCAGCCCCGCGCCTTTGACGAATTCCTGGCGGCGGCGCGCGAGGTGCCCGAGGTGATCGAGATCCAGACCTTTCTGGGCCGTGTCGACGTGCGCCTGTCGGTGATCGCCCGCGATCTGGGCCACTATCAACAGCTCTATCGCGACCGCATCCTGACCCTGCCGCATATCGCCGATATCGAGGCGCTGATGCATATCGCGCGGGTCAAGAGCGACGAGGCGCTGCCGGTATGATCGAGCTGGACGAGATCGACCGCCGTCTGCTGCGCGCGCTGGCCAGGGATGCCACCCAAAGCGCCGGCGCGCTGGGCCGGGACCTGGGCTTGTCGCAGCCCGCCGCCTGGCGCCGGATCCGCCGCCTGCAGGAGGCCGGCGTGATCCGGGGCCGGCGGTTGCGGCTCAACGCCGGGGCGCTGGGCTTTGGCGTCACCGTTTTCCTGGGGGTGAAACTGGCCCGCAAGGGGCAGGTCAGCCTTGAGGATTTCGAACGCGCGGTTAGCGCCATCCCCGAGGTGCAAACGGTGGAGCACGTGCTGGGGCTCTATGACTACCGCTTGCGCGTGGTGGCCCGCGACCTGCCCGATTTCGAGCGCGTCCTGCGGCGCCGGATTATGACGCTGCCGGGGGCAGGGGACGTGGAGGCCAACGTGCTGCTGAGCGAGGAACGCCGACCGGGGCCGATCGGATGAAGGGGATCCAGGGATGACCAATGCGGTGCGGGACTGGACCGTTGCCGCCGACCACCCGATAGCCGGGCTGGTGCCCGAATCCAACCGCGCCTTTGCCGGGCCGCCGTCCGCGACGCTGGCGGTCTGCACCTGCTGCGACCTGTCCGAGGCGGCGCGGCGCAGCCTGCGGATCAGGCCGGCTCGCAATATCACGCGGGCCGAGCTGGAGGACTGGTTCGGCTCCGCCGCCGAGAACCCTATCCGGGGCGGAGGCGGCCCGCCACCTGCTGCCCCGGCTGAACGAGGCGCTGGTTACCGGCGCCAGTCATCCCATCGCACCAGATCTGTTTCAGAAGCGAAGCCGTGCCGGGGGGCGGGCTGTGGACTCTGGTGCAATGGCAGCTGCTCGATGGGTTCCAGAGCTGGTACCTCGCCCAAACCGCCTGGCCCAAACCGACTGGTCCAAGCCAACTGGCGGCTGGACGATCTCGAGGCCCAGATCCCGGCGCTGCCCGAAGCGGCCCGTGTCGCGCGCCTTTGGCAGGGGCAGGACCGGCTCTGGGCCGGCCTCGTTCTGGCCAATAGGGCTCGTCCGCCGTCTTATCTCAAGTCGCCGGCGCTGCGTGAAAGGCTCTATGGCATCATCCTGTCGTAAACGCTGTCCGGCACTATGATAGGGCAGGCGCTGGAGCTGGACGAACGGCTGGACACCGTTGGCACCCGTTGACGCCGTCGACAGGCTTTGCCAAGGCCGGGCGCGCGCGATAGGGTGGCGCAAAATACCGGAGATCCACCCATGCCCGCGCTCCTGAACACCGTCGATCCCGACGGGCTCGAAGAATTCTCGGTCGTCTTCACCGACCGCTCTCTCAACCATATGTCGCAGTGTTTTCAGCAGGTAATGCGCGACATCGACGCCCTGCTGCGCGAGGTCTATGGCGCGGAGGCCACCGCGCTGGTCCCCGGCGGCGGCACCTGCGCGATGGAGGCGGTCGCCCGCCAGTTCGCCAAGGGGCAGGACGTGCTGGTGGTGCGCAACGGCTGGTTCTCCTATCGCTGGAGCCAGATCGTCGAGACCGGCGGCATCGCCGCCCGCGTCACCGTGATGAAGGCGCGCCAGACCGGCAACACCACGCCCGCCCCCTTCGCGCCTGCACCGATCGAGGATGTGGTGGTCGCCATTCGCGCCGAGAAACCTGGCGTCGTCTTCGCTCCCCACGTGGAAACCGCCGCCGGGGTGATCCTGCCCGACGACTACGTGACACAGATGGCCGAGGCCGCCCACGAGGTCGGCGCGCTGATGGTGCTCGACTGTATCGCCAGCGGCGCGATCTGGGTCGATATGGCAGTGACCGGTGTCGATGTGCTGATCTCCGCACCGCAAAAGGGCTGGTCGGCCTCGCCCTCGGCCGGGCTATTGATGCTGTCGGCGCGCGCGCTGGCGCGGCTGGAGGAAACCACCTCGGACAGCTTCGCCCTCGATCTCAAGAAATGGCGCGACATCATGGCGGCCTATACCGGCGGTGGCCATGCCTACCATGCCACTATGCCGACCGACGCGCTGAGGGTGTTTCGGGACACGATGGTGGAGACCCGCGACTACGGCTTCGACCGGCTCAAGGCGGCACAGTGGGATCTCGGCGCCCGCACCCGCGCGTTGCTGGCGGAAAAGGGCATCCAGTCGGTGGCCGCCGAAGGCTTCGGCGCGCCCGGCGTCGTGGTGAGCTATACCGACGACCCCGACATCCAGTCGGGCCGGAAATTCGCAGCCCTCGGCACTCAGATCGCCGCCGGCGTCCCGCTGCAATGTAACGAGCCGGCCGATTTCCGCACTTTCCGCCTCGGTCTCTTTGGCCTCGACAAGCTCTACGATATAGACGCCACCCTGGTCCGGTTGCAGCGGGTCCTCGACCAGGTTCTCTGACCCCCGACCTTGGGCTCCCGCCGGCCTGCCGGCATCACAGATGCCTGTGGCCCGTTGGGCCCGGCAGCGCGCGGGTAAAACCCACGCGCTGCGTCCGCGCTCGCTTTCATCTCTTCGGCAAATACTCCGGGGGCCGGGGCAGTGGGGCTATGCCCGGGTGATGCGGCCGGCGCTCAGCGCACCCCAAGACCCATCTGCATCAGCGTCCGCCGCACCGGCGCCAGCGAATAGAGCGCGGTCAGCCCTGTTGCCCGCGCGTCTCTCAGCGGGCGCGCCTCGGCCATCGACGCCCGGTTCAGCAGGTCGATGCCCTTGACCCGCAGCTTGACGTCGCGGATTCGGGCCGCGTGGTAGGCGTCCAGCATCTGCCGGTCCCCCAGCCCTGCGGGGCGCGCCACGGCCAGGTCCAGCAGGCAGAGCAGGTCGCGCAGCGACATGTTCAGGCCCTGCGCCCCGATCGGCGGCACCACGTGGGCGGCCTCGGCGATCAGCGCCATCCGCTCGCCCGACAACCGCTCCGCCGACTGGCTGATGATCGGCCAGACCGTCCGGCGAGAGGCCAGAGTCAGCGGGCCGAACAGCCCGCAGGACCGCTCCGTCATCGCCGCCTCGAACGCCTTGGGCTCCAGCGCCAGCAGCTCCATCGCGCGCGGCCCGCGTTCCATCCAGACCACGGCCGAGGACGGCTGGCCCTGCCAGTCCGGCAGCGGCACCAGCGTGAATGGCCCGCCCGAACGGTGGATCTCGGTCGATACGTTGTCATGGGCAATCGGGTGGGTCACGGCAAAGGCCAGGGCCTTTTGCCCATAGCGCATTGTGTGCACGCCGATGCCTGCGGCCTGCCGCATCGGTGAATTGCGCCCGTCGGCGGCCACCACCAGCCGGGCCCGCACGCGGGTCCCGTCGCTCAGCCCGACGCGGGCCTCCGATTGCCGGGTGAACAGGCTGTCGGTGCCGGTGCCGGGGCGGAAATCCACGCTGTCCAGCTCGGCCAGCCGCGCCACCATCTCGCGCCGCAACAGCCAGTTCGGCAGGTTCCAGCCAAACGGCTGGCCCGAGATATCGGCGGCATCGAAATCCTTGACAATGCGGGGCTCGGCCACATCGCCGCCCGCGTCCACGATGCGCATCACCTGCAGCGGCGCGGCATTGTCTTCCAGCCGCGCCCACAGCCCGCAGGTCTCCAGCAACTCTTGCGCCGGCTGCAGGAAGGCGGTGGTACGCAGGTCCGACCCGTCCACGTCGCGTTCGGTGACCGGCGGGGCGGGGTCGACGCAGATCACCCGAAACCCGGCATGACCAAAGGCCGCAGCGGCGCACAACCCGGCAATGCCACCGCCGGAAATCAGGATATCACAGGTCTCGGACATGTTTCCGCCTTTCGTTCAGCCCCCGCAGTTATGCCCTGCGCCCCCCGAATGACAAGCGGCTTTGGCACCGCATCACCCGGCCGCCATCACCGCCAGCAACAACAGCATCAGCGGCGCCAAACCCACCGCCGGCAGGTACAGTCCCGGGATTCCGAACAGCAGGATACAGCAACCCCACAGGCTGACGAAAGCCAGGGCCGCGTGCAGCAGATTGCCCTCCGCGCCATAGGCGACTTCCTTGCCGATCCGGCCAAGGACCGGAACGGAGAACACCAGCCCCTGCCACAGGGGCAGGCGGGCGGGCAGGGTATAGGCAGAACTCATGGTGCGGTTCCTCTCTGTCGCGATCTGCCAGACATATAGGGCGGCGGCCGCGACCGTTCAGGTGCAGGTTGACGCAGGTCCGCTTCGGGTCTGTTCCGGGCCCGGCCCGCCTCTCACAACTGCGAGAGAAAGGCGGTCAGGTCGTCGGTATGGTGGTGGATGTGGTCGGCGTCATGCGGCTCCGGCGCCACGTGCACGGTGCGCATCCCCATCTCGTGCGGCGCGGCCAGATTGCGCGGGTCGTCCTCGAACATCGCGGCGGCGGCAGTGTCGACCCCGGCCTGCTCGAAAATTGTTTCAAAAGCGGCGCGCTCGGGCTTGGGCCGGAATTCGGCATGTTCCACACCATAGACTGCGTCGAACAGCCCCGCCAGCCCGCGCGCTTCCAGCACCCGCTCGGCATAGGGCGCGGTGCCATTGGTATAGACGATTCGCTGCCCCGGCAGCCGGGCGATGAAGGCCGCGAGGTCCGGATCGCGCTCCAGATGGTCCAGCGATATGTCATGCACGTCGGTCAGGTAAGGTGCCGGATCCACGCCGTGTTCGCGCATCAGCCCGGCCAGCGTGGTGCCATAGGCCGCCCAGTACTGCCGGCGCAGCCGGTCGGCCTCGGCATGATCCACGCCCAGCGACGCCATGACATAGGCGGTCATCCGCACTTCGATCTGGTCGAACAGGCGGGCCTGGGGCGGATATAGGGTGTTGTCGAGGTCGAACACCCAGTGTTTCACATGGGCAAAGGCGTCTTTTACCATGGCTCCGGTCTAGGCCAGCCCCGCCGCCGATTCAATGCCGGGGTTGATCAAAAACCACGGGCGGCGGTAGACAGGTGACCACAGGGAGGCCGCACGCCGCACAATGAACCAGAACAAACATCCGCAAAAAGACGCCTATCACCTGATCCTCGAAGCGATCGACTTGGGTATCTACAAACCCGGCGACCGGCTGGTCGAGAGCGAACTGGCCGAACGGTTCGGCATGTCCCGCACGCCGATCCGCGAGGCCTTGCAACGGCTCGAGACCCAGTCGCTGCTGGAACGCGACGGCCGCTCGCTGATCGTGGCCACGCTGGATCACAACCAGATGGCCGAACTCTATGTCGTCCGGCGCGAACTGGAAGGGCTGGCGGCCCGGCTGGCCGCGCGTCACGCTACCGACGAAGAAGTCCGCGTGCTGCAAGAGATGGTCACCGCCGACGATGCGCTGGTGGGCGACCCGGTGGCGCTCAGCCGCGCCAACCGGCGGTTCCACAAGCAGATCCACCTGGCCTCGCATAACCGCTACCTCGTGCAGCAGCTGGACCTTGTGCACCGGACCATGGCGCTGATGGCGACCACCTCGCTGGCCGCGCAGGGGCGGGGCGAAATCGCCCAGGGCGAACATGCCGGCATCGTCGCCGCCATTCAGGCGCGCGACGGCGAAGCCGCCGAGGCGGCGCTCAAGGATCACATCTCGATTGCCTTCATGACCCGACTGAAACAGGACGCCCGCCAGCGCGAACGCAACAGCTAGGGCGCGTCAGGGCCCAAAAGCCGCGCTGGATCCGGTGCCACGGCCGGGACGGCTCAGGTGTCGGGTTTCTCCGCCGGCGCGTGGCCGTGCTGGGTCTTGTCCCAGTAGAACGGTCGCACCACCAGCTCGTAAAGTGCTTTGTAGGCCGCCAGCACCCCCAGCGGCAGATACAGTATCATCGTCGGTACCCAGGGCAGCAGGAACCGCCGCTGCGCCGCCGAAACCGCCACCGCGCCGATGGCGAAATTCAGCGCCTCGGCGGCCAGGAACAGCTTGATCATCGCGGCCAGCATCCCGCCCGAGAGCACCGCCTCGATCGGATGGTAGAGGCCAAAGACCGATATCCACAGTGACCAGATCAGTGGCGCCAGCAGGAATTGCCCCAGCGTGCCGAGGAAGAACGCGTGCACGCCAAAGAACCGCCAGGCGCCCAGATCCGACAACAGCCGCAGCGGGTGGCGCATGTGCACCAGATAGGTCACCATGAACCCCTTCAGCCAGCGTGAGCGCTGCTTGACCCAGGGCCAGGCTCGGCAGTTGGCTTCTTCAAAGGTGACGGTCTCGATCATCTCGGTTCGGTATCCCGCGCGGCACAATCTCACCCCCAGATCGGCGTCCTCGGTAACGTTGTGGGCGTCCCATCCGCCCAGCTCCTCCAGCACCGGCCGGCGAAAGAACAGCGTCGTGCCGCCCAGCGGCACCACCAGCCCTAACCGGGCGATGCCGGGCAGCACGATGCGGAACCAGCTGGCGTATTCGATCGAGAAACAGCGTGCCCGCCAGTTGGTGCGCGGGTTGTAAAAATCCAGAATGCCCTGCAGGCAGACCACATCTTCGTCCACGGCGGCAAAGCGCGCCGCCACCTGTTCCAGCTGATCGGGCACCGGCGCGTCCTCGGCATCCCAGACCCCGACAATGTCGCCCCAGCAGAAATCCAGCGTATAGTTCATCGCCCGCGGCTTGGTGGTCAGCCCGCCATGGGCCGGCACCTCGACCACCCGCATCCACGGCGGCAGGTCGCTGCGCGCCAGCGCATCGCGGGTGACCGTGTCATGTTCTTCCAGAACCAGGATCACGTCCAGCAACGCCTTGGGATAGGTCAGCCGCCCCAGCCGCCGTACCAGCGCCCCGGCGATCTCGCGCTCGCGGTACAGCGGCACCAGCATCGAAATCTTGGGCAGCCGGATCGGGGCGGGTGCCGGGGCGGGTGCCGCCGCCGGATGCGGCGCCAACAGAAAGCTCGGGCTGATCATATGCGATAAGAACCCGGCCAGCTTGAGCGTGGCAAACAGCACCAGCGTCGCCACCGAAACAGCGGCCAGCACTATCAGGCCGACATCGGGCCGGCCCGCCAGCAGCCCCAGACCCAGCAGCCCCAGCGCCGCCAGCGGCAGCCGGTTCGACGGGGTCCAGCCCCGGCAACTGAATTCGGCGGGCACCCGGGTGCTGGCGCCCTCCGCCAGCTCCCCGGCATAGCGCTCCGCCAGCGCAGCCATGATCCGGGCTTCCGGAGCCAGCACTGCGATGGCCTCGATCTCATTCTCGCGCAGCAGGCCGGCGACCACGTCAAACCGGTCGGGTCGGGCGGTCGCCACCAGCACAAAGGGCCCCAGCCGGGCCCAGGGGATCACCCGGTGCCGCATCCAGAAGTCACCCGGCATCCCGCCGGTCAACACCGGGTCGGGCGGCTGGGCGGAAAAATCGGCGATCTGCAGGCCGAACTGCCCGGCCAGCGCCGCCATCACGTCCTGCTGGGTCGCCCAGCCTTCGGAAACCAGGATCTCGCCGATCGGTGCGCCCAGCCGGGCCTGCATCTGCAGCGCGCGCACCAGCTGGTCCTGGGTGATC
>JBFHMM010000170.1:0-8702 GCA_041594355.1 Paracoccaceae bacterium
GATGCGATCTCGCAGGGGGCGGCCAGCATGAAGGCAAGTTTAAAAGCCTGAGCAATCCGGCCTACGCCCCAGAGACCGAGTTCACGAGCATCCGGGAGCGCACCTGTCGGGAACAACTCGTAAGACTGGATCAACAGTTCGGTGGCCCGCACATGTAGCCCGCTCATGACGGCCAAGGCCAATCCGCCGATCACAAGCACATGGCCCATGGCAGGGGCAGGGTCGGCCGTGGCGACTCCGAGCAGTTGCGACAGCGATGTCGCCTGCGCCGCGATCACGCCAGCCGTCTGCAAGGCGACAACAAACAAACGAACACCCAATCCCAATGCCAGACCGACAGTGATTTCAGTCACCGCCAGGCTGCTGAACCCGGCGAAATCCTTTGGTGGGACCAGTCCTAGAATAGATGGCGCGACAACCAGTGTAAACGCTATTGCCAACCCGAGTTTCACACGAACCGGCACCGTTTGTTCGCCGAAAGCCGGCAATAGGGAGACAAGCGCGGAGACCCGGAGAAAGATCAGACCGAACTGCCACAGACCAGACGTCAGCCACGCGTCGAATTCCGGTGGCAAGCCAATCATGCTGCCACCATTCCGACAAGAGCAGGTCGCGCCTCGAGCCCAATTTCTTCAAAAGACAACACGGGGTTTGTCAGGCCTCGGGCGCGCATGATCGTCCGAAGGAAACGCCTGCGCCGGGTTGAGGTGACCAATGCCGGCGACAGCCCTTGATCGGCAACTTCACCCATCCGTTGCGTGATGCTGTCGGCCAGCCGGTTGAAGATATCCGGTGGCAAAGCAATATCCAGACCGCCGGCCTGCGTTTCGATCTGGTAGGCAGAAAACGTCTCTTCCCACTCGGGAGCGAGTTGGACTAGCGGGATCGTTCCGTCTTCACGTTTCATTTCCGCGACAAGCTGGAACCCCAACCGCTGCCGGACCACCTCGCAGATAACGTCCGGTTGGGTCGAGATCAGACGGGCTTCTGCGACAGTTTCCAGGATCAGCGGCAGGTTGCGGATGGAAACCCGCTCCTCCAGCAGAAGCCGGAGGACTGCGTGAAGGGTGTCGATCGGAACTTTGTCCGGGATCAGTTCGTCCAGCATTTTTCGATTTGCTTCTGCCCGATCCGGATCGGTCAACCTTGTCATCTCGGCGAGTAGCCGACGCAGAGATTTTAGGGTCAACAATCGGGCAAAATTTTCCTTGATCGTCTCGAGAAGATGCGTGGCCAGAATCTCCGGTGGAGCCACGATCGTTGCTCCGTTCAGTGCGGCCTTTTCCTGATCCGACGGCGATATCCACCGTGCTGGCGCGCCGTAAACAGGTTCGGTGACGTCTGAGCCCTCCGGCAGCGCATCCGAGCGATCCGGCATCAGGGCCAGCACCAGGTCCGGGTGCAGAATGCCACGCCCCTGTTCAACGCCCTGAACCCGAATGACGTAGGTCCCCGGCGGCAGATCAGGTTGGTCCGTGAGCCGGATATCCGGCAGGATCAAGCCAAAAAAGATCGCAATATGCGTGCGCATATTGGCGATTCTGACATCAAGCCCAGTCCCTGGATCGAGAACCATGCTGACCAAGTCGGGCGCAAACTGAACATGAACGTCATCGAGATCCAAAATGTCGCCCAGCGGTTTCACGGCCGGCTCTTTCGCCACGTCCGTATCGGCCTTTAGCTTTTCGGACTGTCTCTTGGTTTGATTGAACATTCGGTAGGCTGCAAACCCGAGAACACCAGCCCCCAGGATGAACGGCAAAAAGGGCAATCCGGGGACGAGCGCAAAGAGTCCCATCAGCACAGCAACAGTACCTAGGGCGGCGGGGTGCTTGCCCAACTGACCGAACAGGGCCAGGTCAGTCGCGCCCTGTGTTCCGCCGCGGGCCAGCAACAAAGCGGATGCGATTGAGATGATGACGGCCGGGATCTGAGTCACCAGCCCGTCACCGACCGTCAGAATGGCATAAGTTTCAAATGCCGACCCCAGAGGCATTCCATGGACAGCGACGCCCATCACCAGCCCCATCACCAGGTTCAGGAGGGTGATCAGAAGCCCTGCAATCGCGTCTCCTTTGACAAATTTCGAAGCTCCATCAAGCGACCCGAAGAAAGTTGTTTCCTGTTGTTCAAGTTCGCGCCTTTGCTTTGCTTGCGCGTGGTCAATGGCGCCGGCCGACATATCGCTGTCGATGGCCAGTTGTTTCCCAGGCATGCCATCAAGGGCAAAACGCGCGCCAACTTCGGCCATGCGCGCCGCGCCTTTGGTGATGACCATGAAATTGACGATCAGCAAAACGCCAAAAACGACCAGGCCCAGAAAGACGCTGCCCCCCATTACGAATTGGGCAAACCCTTCGATAACGTCACCGGCGGCATTCGATCCGGTATGTCCCTTCCCGATAATCAGTTTTGTCGATGATACATTCAACGACAATCGCAACATGAGCGACGCAAGCAAGATCGTCGGAAAAGAGGAGAAATCCAGCGGACGTGCAATAAACAGCGTGACTGTGAAAATCAGAATTGCAAGCGCAAATGATCCGGCCAATCCCACGTCGAGAACCCAGGCTGGCATCGGCAGGATCATCATGACGATAATGGCCATGAGGGCCAAGGCCAAAAGTATCGTCGGGCTGAAGAATGTCAGTGCATTTAGTTTAGGCATATTCGTCATTCGGTCATGATCTGCACCAACGGACGAGCGCTGGGGCGATCCAGGGCGACCAGAGACCCCATACGTGACATCCCGCCCCCAAACATGGGCTGACGATCGGCAATCAGCGCGGTAGGCGTATTCCCACGGACCTGCGACGGATCGTTTTTCAGGCTGTCGCGGATTTCTGTAAATCTGGAGGTATATAGACGTGCGACGGATGGGGTGCGGGAGTGATAAGCGCCGGCGGCAGCGCTCCAATCGCCCAATTCGGCGTGTAATTCCGCCAGTAACTTGGCAGCGTAGGTTGCATTGGCATAAGGGTCAAGCATATCTTCGATGGATCTAAATTTAGGACCGTGCCATTTGAAATTGAGCTGAAAGCAGCCCAAGTCGAAACTGCGGGCGCCTCTTTTGAAATGTTTGAACACAAAAACCAGGGCTTTATCTCGACTTTCAAACCAATGACCTTCCCCTTCCATGTTGACCGTCCATGGCCAGGGCGTAAGCCCGGTTTCAATACGAGTAATTGCCCGTAATACATCCAATGGCACGGAAAGCGCATCGGAGGCTTTGCGTGCCGCGCGGTCGCAAGTATCGGCTGACTGGCCTTCACCCATACCCGCGCTTACAGGCGGCGAACTTAAGCCTGCGATGCAGATCATAATGAACGTCCGCATGGTCATTCTGGAAAAGCGCCATCGGCGAGCGAAATGAAAACAACCAAATAGCATTCTGCCGCTTCCGTTTCCGGTTCTGTTGACTCGGAGCCTACGTACTCTGCGTTTAGAAATGGTTAAGGCATTGGACTGGCTTTGTTGCGCACCGCTTGACAAAGCCAAACCATCCGTGGACCAATGGGCAGGTGGAGCGGATGAACCGAACCATCAAGGATGCCACGGTGAAACGATACCACTACGACAGCCACGACCAGCTGCGCACTCACCTCGCCGACTTCCTCGATGCCTACAACTTCGCCCGCCGTCTCAAGACGCTCAGCGGTCTCACGTCGTACGAATACACTTGCAAGATATGGACTTCAGAGCCAGATTGATTCATCGTAGATCCGATAGACCAGATGCTGGGACTGAACACATAGGTGTCCGGTGAAACGGGGGCTGGATCAGGACAGTTCTTAATCGTTATCGGAGGTCAGTTTTATTGATCGGGTTGCAACAAAGCACCGGGGTCGAAGTCGTTGCTGGCCAGCCCCTCCAGAAGTGCTGCCACTCGGTTTCTGGTACCTTCACTGTCCGCAATCAAGGCACGGGCCTGCGCCAACGACGTATTTTGGGCAACCTCCGCGCCGGCGCCTGCCAATATTCGCGCCCGCTCCGCAGCTATTGCGTATCCGGCATCGTCCTGTACCGGTATCGACGCAAAGTCCTGTGAAATCCAGAAACTACGCGCTGCGGCCTGCGAGTTGTTGGTGGCAAGCAACAGGTCGCCTGCTGCCGCGAAATCCCCATTCATCCACATCGCGGAGGCCCGGAGACGGTTGGCTTTCGGGGAGTCCAAACCGAGAAGTTCAACCAAGGCTCGGTGAGGTTTGGCGAGGCTTAACGCCGCCTGGGCGCGCAATAGTCTTCGTTTCTCGGTGGCGGGCGCATCGGTCTTGGCCTCCAAGATCGTCATAGCTTCATTCGCAAATCCCAGCACGAGAAGCCGATCCGCTAAGGAATCACCAAGATCATGCGGTAATCCTTCTGCGTCCCGGGAAACCTCTTTAAGTACGTGTTTCAGAAAAACGAGATCGCCAGCGCGGTCATCAAGCAAACTCAAAAAAGAAGCTCGAACGCCAAGTCGGGCAGCACCTCCGTCGCGCCGACCGACGTCTTCCAGTGCTGCGTTTGCTTCCTCGAAACGACCGGCCAGTGCCAACGCCACGGTGGCGGCCCGGCGCAGAGCGACTCCCTCAGCATCTTTGCGGTGCTCAAGGGCCATGGCTTCCGCCAGGTCGGGCAGATCCGACGGCACGGCGCCTCTCTCTTTAAAATACGTCTCAATTAACGCAACAATCGCAAGTGGAGAATGATCCGAATCGGATTCAATCACGGTTTCCAAGTGCTGCAGCTCGGCCTGCGTGTCACCTGTAGCGTGTGCAAGCGAAGCATGGGCCATGTCCATCGCAACCATGTCGCCGCCAGCCAATCTCTCCACAGCTCTCAGAACGGCAGCTGCCGTACCTTCGTCTCCGGCACCCGCAAAATATTCCGCGATTCTGGGGCCAAGGTAACTCCGCAAGTGGTCCGGCAATCGAAAGAATGCCTGTTGCACAGCATCAGTATTCACCGCCGGTTCAGGCTTTCCCGCCGCGAGCAGAGACCACAATGCAGCTTCGCCGGGACAGTGCTGTTGTCCCCTAAGAGGATTTTTGGCCGGGACAGCCGTTTCGTCCATAATATGCGCAATTGCAGACAATCGTTCGGTTTCAGGCGTAGAGGCATTAAGCAGGGAAAGCGTTGTAAGTGCCTCCAGCCCAAATCCGAAATGCAGGTACAGCCGGGCCAAGTCCAAGACCGCTTGTCCCCTAACCCTGTCAAACTCTCCAAAAAGCTGGGATCTCAAGTCGCCAATCTGCAAACTCATAGGAATGTCAGCGGCCCAACCCGACAGGTTCAAACGTTCGTTCGCTGTGCAGGGTCTTGCACTATCTGCTTCGGCAAACTGCCTGGCCACGCTGGCTAGATCCCGATCCGCAGCCGTAGTCACTGACAGATTCATTGGGGCGGTTCGAAAATTCGCTGCATCAGATCCAGGGACAACAACCTGTTCGTCAGTGTTCCCCCCCCGAAGAACGAGCAGCCCCTGAGATGAAGCGCGCCCTATCTGTTCCAATAGTCGCTGCTGCGTGATGGAAATGGAATTGCTGAAGTCAGAACCGGTTTCCGCGGCGGAAACCGAGACAGAGTGCTCATGTTCGGGGATCAACGGTAACCGGGACGTCAGAGGCACTTCATGTTGCGGGATGCTCTCAATGGTGGTTTGGTTGTCTGCCTTCGATGCCGGCTTATCGGCTTTGCGCAACTCAAAATCATGAAACCGATAGGGAACCCCCGTTGAGAGAATAGGTAAAACGACTGACATACGCTCCGTCGCTACCGATGAGGGTGCCGGGTCCTTGATGTCGATCACCAGGTAGCGCTCGGACTGGACAAAACCGATGACCGGGCAGTCGCAGGACAGTTCCATCTCAAGCGGTTCACCCGCACTCGCCTGTGCTAGATTGCTGAGCCGCGAGCGGGGGATCCTTTGAAACACCTGGCTTGTGTCGTAGCGGACATCCGGCAGGTCGGTTTTCACTCGAGCCAGACGGTCTTGCTGGATTAGGCTCCATTGTGTGCCGGCCGGGATTTCAAACACGAGCCTGGAAAAATCATCATGTTCACCAGATCGCGCAATCAGAGCCTGTGACATGACCTGCGAAGCAGCCAGGAAACTCATCACGGAAATCAGTAATGTCGCCCAAACACGAATCATGCAGCGTCCTGTTTCACCGATTTGAGAGCTTCTTCGAGATCTGAGTAGTCCGGTCTGATGTGCGAAGGGGTGTTCTGGCGTCCTACCTCGATGCAAATCGCGGCTGCGTGATTGTGAAGGTTGGCCACCAGGACCTCACGGATTAATTGGTAAAAATGGCCGTCTTCCTCGACCACGGCGCTTACCTTTGATGCGAAAGGACCAACGAGTCCGTAGGCCAGGAAAACACCCAGAAACGTCCCGACCAGCGCGCCGCCGATCAATTTACCCAAAATCTCCGGTGGCTGGTCGATCGACCCCATGGTCTTGATCACGCCAAGAACGGCGGCAACGATACCCAAAGCCGGTAACCCGTCCGCGACGGTTTGCAAGGCGTGGCTCGAATGCATCGCGTGGTGCAGATTTGCTTCGATACGCTTTTCAAGGACTTCCTCTACCTGGTGCGGGTCGTCGTAGTTCATCGCGGCGGACCGCATGGTGTCGCAGATCAGATTTACAGCTTCCTTGTCTGCCTGTATTTTTGGATATTTGCCAAACAAGGATGAATTCTTGGGATCCTCGATATGCTGTTCGACTTCCACCGGGTTTTGACGCATGATTCGGATCAGACTGAACAGAAGACACAGCAGATCCCGATAGTCTTCGGGCTTCCATTTGGGCCCCTTAAAGACCTTCGCAATGTCCTTTGCCGTATGCTTGATCGCGCCCATGTCGTTACTGATCAGGAAGGCACCGGTTGCGGCGCCCCCTATCATCATCAATTCAAATGGCAGAGACTTCAGGATGATTGTCATCTTGCCACCGGCCGCCAAGTATCCGCCAAAAACCATGACAAAAATGACAACGATACCGATTATGCCAATCATGGATGCCTCCGGGTATGCATGCGTCTCTGCCCAGTCTCGCAACTCGGGATTAATAAAGGCTAAGCGGATGCTGGGTTTCAGTTTCGCGGAACGGTGGCATTCCGCCCGGCGAGTACGACGCTTATTGTATAAGCGGATTGTGGGGCCATTCCCGCCAGAATGCCCGCCGCCAATTCAGGCCGCATGCGTGATAGAAATCCTGCGGCAAATTGGGGGTCCATCTCTTCGAACAATGCCGCCGATTCCTTCGGCTTCATCTTTTCGTACATTTCTGTGAGGCGGGTCAGATCGCCTTCGGCGGCACCATCGGCCAGTGAAAGGGTCTCCTTCAAACGGGCCTCAGCCTCGACCAATGCCTTCAGTTTGCGGTCGACGGCTTCTTCGGCGATCGTCAGAGCGGCCATTCGGTCTTCGATTTGTTGTTCTCGCCGGATCAATGCGCTTTCCCGCTGTTGAAATGCCGCAAGCATCGGCTGCAGGTCCTCAGCCGAATCGAAGATTACATGTGTTGTCGATGCCGTGTGGTCGTGTTCCTGTGTTGGTCCGGTTTCCGGGTCCGTTCCCGATGTGTCGGTGTTCGCCAATTCGCGACCGATCCCGGGAGCAGCCTCCACGCCTATGCGGACCACGGCCGAGCCTGTCAGCAAGATGGACAAAAGCAGGAGTGTTCCACCCCGAACACGTCGTGACCTTCGCCTCTTTCGCGAGGTCGTATTCGCACCGTGGCTGGCTGTGGCGGTGGCCGTTGCAGGGGTATTCATTGCACGGCCTCGTCCTGAGCCCGACTGTGACGCACAAACATTGGCCCCGAAGCGGGGCGATCGGTGGCCGCTTTCTGAGGCGCGCGGGACGCGGATGGCGGTTTTGTCGCCGGAGCCTCATCAGGGAGGTCATGTAGCGACGCCATCAATAGTTCGAGCCGCTGCGCCACGGCCTCAGCCCGCGCGGTCAGATCCTCCAGACTCGATGTCGACTCATTCGAAGCGGACCGTGCCGACGTCAACGTTTTTCCCAGTTCATCTACTTGGGCAGAAAGCACGGCGACTGCACCGCCGACCCCCTTTTCCAAGTCATTGAAACGATTCAGCCGTCGCGCCAGAACAAAACAGTAAAACCCGGCTCCCAAAGCGCCCGCGACCAAAAGAATATCCGCAATCAGTTCCACCCGTGCCTCCTAGTTCAACACAAAATCCATGATCAACAGATCGCGCACCCGACCTCGTCCGGCCACAATCTGAACTCGTCTCAGCATCTGGGACCGCAGGCGGGTCAGAGAGTGCGTATTGCGCAGGTCCTCCATCTCCAGCGCACGTAAGTACCCATTCAGCACGTCGACAATACGCGGACGGATCAGTTCGACATCTTGTGCATGGTCTTTTTCGACCTCAAGCTCGGCGCGAAACCTGAGGTGCATCAGGCCATGGTCGCCGGTCAGCGAGACAGTAATTGGGTCAACTGATACGTAAGAGATGTCTGGCAGCGCGTCAGTATTCAAGGCATGTTTTTCACCCGTCGTTCCAGCGCCCATCCCGCCCCCGTCTTCAGAATGCAAAGAATGGACCTCTTCATGCGAATCGCCGGTTCCGAATGGTAAATAACCCTTCTGAACCGCCAGGAATCCCCCTGCTCCTCCGGAAACAGCTAAGACAAGGCCAATGATCAATGGCAGTTTCCCGGTTTTTTTGGCGCCGTCTGCCGAC
>JBFHMM010000171.1:0-8624 GCA_041594355.1 Paracoccaceae bacterium
CCCCTCGCTGAGCAACATGGTGTTTCCCGAGGTGATGACCGGCATCAACCAGGTGCTGGAAGATACCGAGTTACAGCCGGTTGTCGGGGTCACCGACTACATGCCCGAAAAAGAAGAGCGGGTGCTCTACGAAATGCTGTCTTGGCGGCCGTCGGGCGTGATCATCGCCGGGCTGGAGCATTCGGAGGCATCCAAAGCGATGCTGAAGGCCGCCGGGATCCCGGTGGTCGAGATCATGGATGCGGACGGCAAGCCGGTGGACGCGATGGTGGGCATTTCACACCGCCGCGCCGGGCGCGAGATGGCGCAGGCGATCCTGAAGGCGGGGTACGAGCACATCGGCTTCATGGGCACCAAAATGCCGCTGGATCACCGGGCGCGGAAGCGGTTCGAAGGGTTCACCGAGGTGCTGGCCAAGAACGGGGTCGAGATCGAAGACCGCGAATTCTATTCGGGCGGATCGGCGCTGGCCAAGGGGCGCGAGATGACTGCGGCGATGCTGGAGCGTTCGCCGGATCTGGATTTCCTGTATTATTCCAACGACATGATCGGCGCCGGTGGGTTGTTGTACCTGCTGGATCAAAAGATCGATGTACCGGGTCAGATCGGGTTGGCCGGCTTTAACGGCGTCGAACTGCTGCAGGGGTTGCCCCGGCAGTTGGCGACGATGGATGCCTGTCGGCTGGAGATCGGACGCAAGGCAGCCGAGATCATCGCGGCGCGTCTGGACAATCCCGGCGGCGAGATCGAGGACAAGATCACGCTGACCCCCAAGATCAGCTATGGCGATACGCTGAAGCGGCGCTGACCCATGACGACACGCCCGCAGCTGGACAACCGCGCTGCGCGCAGGCTGTTTCTGGACCGCCACGGGCTGGCGGAACGCCCTGTGGGTCCGGGCAAGGGCAAGGATCTGCTGGACCTGATCCGGCGTCTGGGGTTCGTACAGCTTGACAGCATCAACACCGTGGCCCGCGCCCATGACATGATCCTCTATTCCCGGCGCCCGGCCTACCGGTCAAAGAACCTCAAACGGTTGTACGAAACCGACCGGGCGCTGTTCGAACACTGGACCCATGACGCCGCCGTGATCCCGATGGAGTTCTACCCTCACTGGCGGCTTCGATTCGCGCGGGATGCGGACCGGTTGAAGGGGCAGTGGAAGAACTGGCACAAGCACGACTTCGAAGCGCAGTTCGACACCGTTTTGCGCCATATCCGCGATCACGGGCCGGTTGGATCGTCGGATGTGGGCACCGACGAGAAGAAGGGAAGCGGTGGCTGGTGGGACTGGCACCCGTCCAAGACGGCGTTGGAGTTCCTGTGGCGCACGGGCGCGCTAACGGTGGTCGGGCGCGACGGGTTCCAGAAAAAATACGACCTGACCGAACGGGTGATCGAAGAGGCTCTGCGAGCGGATCATACCTGCCCCGACCCCGAGCATTCGCTGGACTGGCTGTGCAACGCGGCGCTGGACCGGCTGGGGTTCGCCACATCGGGGGAGATCGCGGCGTTCTGGGATACTGTGCGGCCCGCCGAGGCCAAGGTGTGGTGCGCCCGGCAAATGGCCGAGGGCGCGATCGTCGAGGTCGAGGTGGCCTGTGTGGGCGGGCAGGTGCGACGGTGTTTCGCGCGGCCGGATTTGGCGGATGTCGCGGGCGAGGCCGGTGTACCCCCGCCGCGGATACGGGTGCTGAGCCCGTTCGATCCCGCACTGCGGGACCGGGCGCGCGCCGAACGGCTGTTCGGGTTCCATTACCGGATTGAGGTTTTTGTCCCGGCACCCAAGCGGGTCTATGGCTATTACGTATTTCCGCTGCTGGAAGGCGACCGGATGGTGGGACGGATCGACATGAAGGCGCAGCGGGACAGTGGCACGCTGGCGGTAACGGCGTTGTGGCCGGAACGCGGGGTGCGCTGGAGCCCGGCGCGGATTGCCCGGCTGGAGGCCGAGCTGGACCGGGTGGCGCGGTTTGCCGGGCTGGAGTGGGTCGCTTTCGCTGGCGGGTGGCTGCGCGATCCGGTCTGAGCGGCGCGGAGTGCGGGCGGTCAGCCGAGAAACTTGTGATCGCGGATTAGCCCCACCAGCTTTTCGAGCGAAGTTTCGACGGTCATCCCCGTGGTGTCGAGCTGCGCCAGCGCTTTGGCATAAAGTGTCTCGCGGCTGGTCAGAATCGACTTGAGCTGTTCCATCGCCTCGGGGTTGCCTGCCATTGGTCTTTCGTCGCCCTGCGCCCGGACGCGGGTCATGTGATCCTCGGGCGAGGCCTTGAGCCAGATCGTGTGAAAGTGGCTGAGCAGCATGTTGTAGGTGTCTGGCTCGGCGACGATGCCGCCGGCCACCGCTAGCACCATGGAATCGTGGGTGGCGATGATCCGGCTGATCGCCTGCGCTTCCAGCTTGCGATAGCCTTCCTGGCCATAGAGCGCCATGACCTCGCTGACGGGCATGCCGCTTTGTTCCTCGATCTCGGAATTCAGTTCGACAAAGGGAATGTTCATCCGTTCGCCCAGCATCGCGCCCAGCGTCGATTTCCCCGCCCCGCGCAGACCGACAAGGCACAACCGCCGTGCCCGCATCGTCTCGGCCGGTTCCGGGTGCAGCGTGCGCAGGATCGCCTGCTGGACATCCGCGCTGGAGGCGCGGAACAGGTCGGCGACGCGCAGCGCCTCCGAGGTCCAGGGATCCTCCTCTCCGACCAGCCATTCGATGCGGTGATCGAGCGCAAAGGCGACGCGCTGCAGCAAGCCGATCGAAATATTGCCCTCGCCCGCCTCGAGTTGCGCTAGGTAACGCGGCGAGACGCCCGACATTTCCGACAACACCCGGCGCGGGATACCCTTGCGTTCGCGCGCCCGGCGCACGCGTCCGCCAACCCGCTGGATCAGGGCCGTGACTTCCTGCTCGCTGCGGGTTGCGGTCGATTGCGGCGTGACTTCGCCGCGAAAGTTTGTGATTTCAGTCATGCCGCCGGACTTTATGTGAAATATTGCATAAACCTAAGCTGGCCCGCGTCAGTTTTCAAACGCAATCGGGGTATAGCCGCGAATCCCTGCATTATCATGCGATCAGGTCCGGATCAGCGGTTCGACCACGGCGCGGATGTCGGGCGGCGCGGCTTGCGATTTGAACTGGTCCGCGATGGTAAAGACATTGACGAAACACCCCTCGAAACACAAGACGCCATCCTGATAGCCATCGACCCGGAATTCGATGGACGAACCGCCCAGCCGCGACGGCCAGACCTGGCACATCAACCGGTGGCGCGGGGTGATCGGCGATTTGAAATCCAGGCTCATGTGCACGAAAGGCGTGCCCATGTTGCGGTCCAGTTCCATCTGGTACCACCCGTCGCCGTCCAGGTGATGTTCCCACCAACTATTGATCGCCTCGAGCGCGAACCACGGGATGCGGGCGGTAAAGACGATCTGGGCCGGGTCGCAATCCCCCCACATGACACGGATTTCGTGGGTATACGGAGTATCCGCCCCGGCCTGCGGGGCGGTCATTCAGTAGGTTTCCACGTGGTAACGGCCATCTTCGCGCATCCTGTCCCTGATCGCGGACCAGTCCATTCCGATCCCGCGCGCGATGTCCGACAGCGCCTCTTCGACGCCGCTCTCCATCGCTTTCAGGCCGCAGATATAGATGTAACCGTTCGGGTCCTGCAACAGTTCGGCGACGCGCTCCGCGTCCTCGCGCAGCTTGTCCTGCACATATTGCTTGGGCGCGGCCTCTTGCCGGCTGAAGGCGAAGAGCTTCCGCAGAAAAGTTTCAGGCACCTTCTTGAGCGGGCCGAAGTACGGCAGGTCGCCCGGCCGGCGGGCGCCAAAGACCAGCGTCAGACTGTCCTTGACCGACGGTGCCTCGCGCTGGCGGCGCATGGTAAAGCCACGGAACGGGGCGGACCCCGTGCCGGTGCAGATCATCATTAGATGCGCATTGGGGTCGGACGGCAGCAGAAAGGTGGATCCGAACGGCCCGGTCACCTGCACAGTGTCACCGGTGTTCAGGTCGCAGACGTAGTTGGAGCACAGGCCCTGATCCTCGCGTTTGACGGTCAGCGAGACATTGTTGAAGTTCGGGCGTTCGCCGTCACGCGGGCTGGACACCGAATAGAGGCGTGGCAGATGCGGCTTGCCTTCGGCGTCGGTTCCCGGAGGGATGATGCCGATGCTTTGCCCTTCCAGCACCGGGAACGGCAGACCGCCGAAATCCAGAATGATGTGACGCACGTCGCTGTCGCTGTCGGCGTCCGTCAGGCGGTAGTTGCCCTGCACACGGGCCTGTGCCGGCTTGGCCAGGTTGTACATGTTGATCGTCGGCTTTGAGGCCGAGGCCGGTGCGCGCGCCTTGCCGCCAGCGCCCTTGTGCGCCTCGGCCAGCAGGGCGGAGATGGCGTCGTCCAGCGCTTCCAGGTCGGTATCCTTGCCGTCGTCGGTGGCGATGTCTTCTTGTTCGGGCAGTTCCATCCACTCGAACTGCTCCTCGACAGAATAGGGATCGTTCACGACCCGCCATTCGTCGATCGACCCTGTCGGGCAGACCGGGATGCAATCCATGCAAAAGTTGCACTTGGAAGCATCGACGACGACATTGTTGTCATCGTGGACAATCGCCTCCAGCGGGCAGGTCATTTCGCAGGTGTAGCAGCGGATACAGATTTCGGGGTCGATAAGGTGCTGTTTCAGCGGCTTGTTCATTGACTCTCGCGTTTCTTGGTCAGGATCATGTCCGGCAGGATCAGAGCGTCGATCAGCGCCATGCACAGACCATCACAGCTCTCGCAGCCGACACAGGGACCCTGCAGACCCGAAATCTCGACCGAGAGGGCGCGCAAACGGGGAGTGTCAGCTTTGGATCTGTCGATTTCCATGGCGATAGCTCCGTTCAAAAAATGTGACTTGTTAAACCGGACCGTGAAACTGGGAACGCGAGAAAAACGTTTCCCGAATCCCAGTCTAACACGCAACCCCCCGTTTTTCCAAAACTTCACGTTGGGAAAAGGTCCCGACACGTATGAGGCCGCAACGGGACGAGGGGGGGCACGGTCCGGTCAATCCGATCACGCCATATGCAGTTTGACGTATTCGAAATCACCCGGTTTGTTGTCGATGCCCACCTTGGGCGGCGAAATCCAGCTGGCGTATTTGCCGGGCTCGTAGACCGGTTTCATCAGCGACTGGATGAAGTCGCCGTCGGCATGGGTCGGTAGCCATTCGGTCAGACCCTTGTCGTATTCCGCGCCGGAAACCAGCTTGCCTTCGGGGTCGAAGTTCTTGCCGGCAAAGACGCCGATCTTGCGATTAAACGCTTGATGCGGCAGCTTCATTTCGTATTCGATGCCGTATTTCTCGATGATCTTGTTCCAGCGGCCGACACCGCCGGCGGCATCCTTTACGTAATCATCGCGCAGGCGCATGTTGATCGCGGTCAGCGCGGGCACCTCTTTCTCGATGATCTTGTCGCCGTCCAGGTCGAGAACCTTGTAGGTGTCGTGGGTCAGCTTGTGATCGTCTTTCAGGCGCATCTCCATGTAACGGCCCTTGATGCCCTGGTTGAATGCATTGGCAGCGTTGGTTGAGATTTCCTGGCCGAAGAGATCGAGCGACAGGGTGTAATGCAGGTTCAGCTTTTTCTGGATCGTCGGCAGGTCGATGACGCCCAGATCGCGAATCTTGTTGATGTCGTAGGGGTCGGAAATGCCCGCCTTCTTCATCGCCTCGCAGGTCGCCTGGATGGTCCGGCCGACGCCGGTTTCGCCCACGAACATGTGGTGCGCTTCCTCGGTGAGCATGAAACGGCAGGTGCGGCTGAGCGGATCGAAACCCGATTGTGCCAATGATTCCAACTGCATCTTGCCGTCGCGGTCGGTGAAGTAGGTGAACATGAAGAACGACAGCCAGTCCGGAGTTTCCTCGTTGAAGGCGCCCAGCATGCGCGGCGCTTCTTCGGAGCCGGACGAGCGGATCAGCAGATCGTTGGCCTCTTCGCGGCCATCGCGGCCAAAGTATTTCTGCAGCAGGTAGACCATCGCCCAGAGGTGGCGGCCCTCTTCGACGTTGACCTGGAAGAGGTTGCGCATGTCATAGAGCGACGGCGCGGTCAGGCCCAGGAACCGCTGCTGTTCGACCGAGCCCGGCTCGGTATCACCCTGGATAACAATGAGCCTTTTCAACAGGTTACGGTATTCACCCGGAACCTCTTGCCAGGCCGGTTCGCCATAGTGTTCGCCCATCGGGATGCGGCGGTCTTCGACCTGCGGCGCCAGCAGCACGCCCCAGCGGTACTCGGGCATCTTGACGTAGTCGAACTTGGCCCAGCCCTTGGGGTCGACGCTGACGGCGGTGCGCAGGTAAACCATTGATTCTTGGAAGTTTTTCGGGATCAGGTCGTTCCACCAGTTGATGTAACCGGGGTGCCATTTTTCCAGCGCCTTGAGCACTTTCTTGTCCGAGGACAGACCCACATTGTTGGGGATCTGGGTGTCATAGCTGACGTTAATGAGATCGAGCATCTTCTACTCCCTAAGATGGTTCCGCGCCTGTTTTCCGCGGGTTTGTTCCGTTTTGTACAAGCTTCAGACTACACACGTTCCATATTGTACTCGCCGCGCTGGCCGCTGCCGTAGCGTTGCAGCGCCCCGGCTTCACCCACGGCGTTGGGCCGCTGGAAAATCCAGTTCTGCCAGGCGGTGAGGCGGCCAAAGATCCGGGTCTCCATGGTTTCGGGACCAGCGAACCGCAGGTTGGCCTCCATTCCCGTCATCGCGTCGGGCGAAAAGCTGGCGCGTTCCTCGAGGAAGATGCGCACCTCGTCTTCCCAGTCGATGTCATCGAAGGCATAGGTGACAAGGCCCAGCTTTTCGGCGTCGTCCGCTTCGAGCGGTTCGCCGATCTTGTCCTTCAACGCCTCGACCGCTTCGGGCGCGCCGAGGAAGCGGGTTTGCAACCGGGTCAGGTCATTGCCCATCGGATAGGTGCCAAAGTTGCTGTCGGTCAGGGTGACGGTGGCCAGCGGCCGGTTATCGCCGTCGAATTCTTCGAGCATCATGTAGCTGCGGTCACAGGCCCAGAGCAGTTCCGATAGAACACCGGCATAGCAGGAGCCGTGTTCGACCATGGCCACCAGGCTGCGCGAGGTCATGTCGACCCGCTTCAACACACGTTTCCAGTATTTCAGGATTTCGTTGGCCAGCCAGTGATCGGCGTTGTCCAAGAGCAGCTTTTCGTGCGCGGCCACCAGTTCCGGGTCGCCCTGGGTGCGGAAGGCCACGAGGCCGATCTGGCGTTCGTTCAAGCGCAGGTGCAGAATCGCATCGTCCAGCTCCCGCGCCAGCTTCAGCATGTAGCCGCCGGCGCCCAGCGCCTGCAACTCGTCGGTGGAGGCCGGCGCGTTGCCATCGGGGCCGGCCAGGGTGATGGTCGCCTTGCCGCCCTCGCGGTCGATTTCGACCTCGACCAGCGAATAGGAAACGGACCCGTTGTCGGCAAAGGTCCGGTCCAACGGTGTCAGTTCGATGCCGGTCAGGCCCGAAGGTTTGGACGATTTGGCGGCGAATTCGGCGGCGCGGGTCTTGACTGTTTCATCGAACTTTGAGTTCGGGGCGATTTCATCGACCAGATCCCAGTCAACGGCGCGCTGGCCTTTCACGCCCTCTTCGACCGAGCAGAATACATCGGCCAGATCGCGGCGCACCTTGCGTTTGTCGGTAACGCGGGTCAGGCCGCCGGTGCCGGGCAGAACCGCCAGCAGCGGCACTTCGGGCAGCGCGACGGAGGAGGTGCTGTCGTTGGTCAGCATGATGTAGTTGCAGGCCAGCGCGAGTTCGTAGCCGCCGCCGGCGCAGGCGCCCTTGACCGCAGCGATGTATTTCTGGCCGCTGTCTACTTCGGCCGCCTCAAAGGTGTTGCGGGTTTCGTTGGTGAATTTGCAGAAGTTCACCTTGTGCGCGTGGCTCGCACCGCCCAGCATGCGAATGTTGGCCCCCGCGCAGAACACGTTGTCCTTGCCCGAACGCATCACCACGACCTTGACCTCGGGGTGTTCGAAACGCATGCGCTGGACCACGTCCGCCAGTTCGATGTCGACGCCCAGATCGTAGGAGTTCAGCTTGAGCTGGTAACCATCGAACAGGCCGCCATCCTCGTCGACATCCATGTAAAGATTGGCGACCTCCCCTTCGTAGTCGACACGCCAGTGCCGGTATTTGCTGGGGTCGGTTTGAAAGTCGATGACCTTGGTCATTGTCGCGCACTCCATAAAGGATGGTTTTGATGCATCTTAATGCAGGATCCGGGTCAGGTAAACAGAGGTGTGCAAAATAGTGCTAGCTAAGTTTTGTTTTTTTTCAAATATTTGAGCATTTAAGCTCACGAAACGTTAACGCCCTCTTCCGATTTGTGCATTATTTTGCACTCTCCATATCTCGATTTGCTGCACGGATTCGCCGTCCCGCAGCCGGTCGAGAATCATCCTCAGGCGATCGGAACGCACACCCATCGCCGCGCACCCCTGCCAGCCGCCGCCCTCTAGCAGACCCTGCACGATGTTGCAGAGCCGGAAGACCGCGCGCAGCCGTCCCATGCGCGCCTTGAGGCAGACATTGGCCAGCTGGATTGCC
>JBFHMM010000172.1:0-8557 GCA_041594355.1 Paracoccaceae bacterium
GGATTGAGTCCCGCGGCCCGAAGCACTGGAAAGGCCAGCTGGGTCAGCCCGTGTTCGATATCGGGGTCTCGCAGCAAGGTGATTGCCTGCGCAGGCAGCGCGGTCGCCATCCAGCCCAGCAAACACAACGCCGCCGCTGGTATTGACGCAGGGCGGGGAAAACGATCAAACACCATGGGCGCACCATGGGAGATACACATGCGAAACTCAAGCCGGTCACAGGTCGATCCCTTTATTGTGATGGACGTGATGGAGGCGGCCCGTCGGGCCGAGGCAAAAGGCCGCCGGATCATCCACATGGAGGTTGGCCAGCCCGGGACCGGCGCGCCCAAGGGCGCCATTGATGCGCTGGAGGGACGTCTGCGCGAGGATCCGCTGGGGTATACCGTCGCGCTGGGGCTGCCAGCGCTGCGGGCGCGGATCGCGCGGCTTTATGGCGACTGGTACGATGTGGATCTGAACCCCGAACGGGTGATTGTGACATCGGGTTCCTCGGGCGCTTTCCTGCTTGCCTTTACCGCGCTGTTCGACAGCGGCGACCGGGTCGGCATCGGTGCACCGGGTTACCCTTCGTACCGGCAGATTCTGAAATCGCTGGGTTTGGTTCCCGTCGATTTGGCGACGGCGGCCGAAAACCGCTATCAGCCGGTGCCGGCCGATTTTACGACTATGGATCTGGCCGGGCTGATGGTTGCCTCGCCGGCAAATCCGACCGGCACCATGCTGGATCACGCGGCGATGTCGGCGCTGATCGGCGCCGCGCGGGAGCAGGGCGCCAGTTTTATCAGCGACGAGATCTACCATGGCCTGGAATACGAGGCCAAGGCGGTGACCGCGTTGGAACTGAGCGACGAGGTCTATGTCATCAACTCCTTTTCCAAGTACTTCAGCATGACCGGATGGCGCGTCGGCTGGATGGTGGTGCCGGAGGACCATGTCAGGGTGATCGAGCGCATTGCCCAGAACATGTTCATCTGCCCGCCTCATGCCAGCCAGCTCGCCGCGCTCGCGGCGATGGAGTGCGAGGCGGAAACGCAGGCCAATCTCGAGGTGTACCGGACCAACCGTGCGCTGATGCTGGAAGGGTTGCCAAAGGCCGGTTTCACCCGGATCGCGCCGCCGGACGGGGCGTTTTACGTTTATGCGGATGTGTCCGATCTGACCGGGGACAGCCGCGCGTTTGCCGCCGAGATCCTGGACAAGGCCGGGGTCGCGGTGACGCCGGGACTGGATTTCGATTCGGTGCGCGGTGGCGGGACGCTGCGGTTTTCGTATGCGCGATCGACCGGGGATATCGTGGAGGGACTAAAGCGATTGGCGGCCTTTATGGCGGCGCGGGGAGCGTGAGGGGCCAGCCCCTCTGCGCCTGCGGCGCATTCACCCCGGGATATTTGCGAACAGAAGAAGCGGGCGCGGGGTGCTGGATTTCCGGGCTGTCCGCCCCTATTCTGCGGCACAAGCCGCGGTGAACCGGCAGGCAATTGACATGGGTTAGGCATGAGCAGGCTGTTTTCGATTTTTCTGGGCGCCTGGATGTGGACCGTGATGGCTGCGGCCCAGGAATTCTCGGGGCTCGCGCGGGTGGATGGCGTGAGCAGCCGGATCGCGGATGCGGGCCGGGGTGGCGTGACGCTTGAGCTGGTGTTGAGCCAGGGGGTACCCTACCGTTTGTTCACACTAAACGAGCCGCCGCGGCTGGTCGCCGATTTTCAGGAAATCGACTGGAGCGGGGTGCGGGCCGAGGATCTGCAACACAGCAGCCGGGTACGCGAGCTGCAGTTCGGCACCTATGTTCCGGGGTGGTCGCGCATGGTGCTGGAGTTGTCCGGACCGATGGCGGTGCGCCGTGCCGGGTTGACGGTGGACGAGGTCACCAGCCGGGCCCGCCTGCAGGTATCCTTGGATCCGGTATCTGCGGAGGAGTTTGCGAAATCGGCCGGGGCACCACGCGATCCGCGTTGGGACTTGCCGGAACCTGCCCGCATCGGGGCCCGGCCGGAACCAGATGAAGCGGCGCCATTGGTTGTTGTCATTGACCCCGGTCATGGCGGCATTGATCCGGGCGCGGAAACCGGCGGTCTGGTGGAAAAGGACGTGATGATGACCTTCGCCCGCGAATTGCGCGAAGCTTTGTTGCGGGCGGGCGGTTTCGAAGTGGTGCTGACGCGCGACGGCGATCACTTTGTCTCTTTGGAGCGGCGCGTGGCGCTGGCGCATCAGGCGGAAGCGGACGTGTTTATCTCGCTGCACGCGGATTCACTGTCTGAGGGTCTGGCCCATGGGGCCACGGTGCATATCCTGTCGCGGGAGGCCTCGGATGTGGCCAGCGCCAAGCTGGCGGAACGCCACGACCGCGACGATCTGCTGGCCGGGGTGGATCTGAGTGGAACCGACGACGAGGTCACTGACATCCTGCTGGATCTGGCGCGGCAGGAAACCCAGCCGCGGACCGAAGCGCTGGCGCGGGCGCTGGTGGCGGGAATGCAGAATGCGGGCGGTCCGATGAATCGCAGGCCGGTCCGGTCGGCGGCGTTTTCAGTGCTCAAGGCGGCGGATATCCCTTCGGTACTGATCGAGATCGGCTTCCTGTCCAGCCCGCGCGATCTGAAGAACCTGCAGGATGCGGAATGGCGTGCGGGGATGGCGCGGGGCATTCGCACGGGGCTGGAGCACTGGCGGGCCTCGGACCTGGCAACGCGCCCATTGGTGCGGCAGTGAGCGGCGTTGAGACAATGGCAAGGTCCGGGCTGGTATCCGGATCTCAGCCAGGTGCCGGAGCACGGGACCGATTGGCGAGATCATGAACCGTTTGCGCATCTTCAATCTGGGACTGCCGAAGTCGGGCACCACGACCTTGGGCAAGGCGCTGACGGCGGCCGGGCTCAAGGTTGCGGACTGGCGGTTCCGCAAGGGGCAGACGACGGATCCGCGCCTGTTGTACGGGTTTGTCGGCGACAAGCTGTACGAGGGGTATTACGAAACCGGCGATCCGTTGCACCTGATGACGGAATTCGATGCGGTCACCGAGGCCAGCGTCGCGTCCAAGGGGTTGTCGCTGTGGCCCCAGACGGACTGGGCCCTGATCGACGCCCTGCGCCGACACCATCCGGGCATCAAGTTCGTACTGAGCCATCGTGATCCGGCGGATCTGGCGGGGAGCATGATGGGCTGGTCCAATCTCGGACGGTCGCGGTTGCCGAGCCAGAATGTTCCCGGCATGCCCTCTGGATATGGCGGAAATGCGGAGCAATTGCAGCGCTGGATCGGCGGACACTATACGTTTTGCCGCCATGCGTTCCGCGATGATCCGGATTTTCTGGAGTATGACATTCTGGACCCCGATGCCCCGCGACGCCTGTCGGGCTTTCTGGGCATAGATCTGCCGTGGTGGGGCCGAGCCAATGCCAAGGATCGCAGTTCCGAGGAAGCCACGGGCGGTGGGACTGAGGCGGTGTCTGCGGGGGTCGGCGCCGATCCGACACGTTCGGTGATCTTGCATGCCGGTGCGCCCTGTACGGGAACGGAAGAGCTGCAACTGTGTCTGTCAGCCAATCGCGACCGACTGGCTGAGCAGGGCTATGATCTGGCATATTCGGGACGGGACGGGGCGCCTGATGGCCGGCTCAGGCTGAAGCTGCCGGAACCTCGGCACAAAGGGCGGGAACAAGAACAAGTGATTGCTCGGGCGGCGCAGGAGATCGCCGCGCAGTTCACCCGGTCGCCCCGGTTGATCCTGTCGGAAAGCAACGTGCCGGGACGGGCGATGCATTTCTACTCCGGTTTGTTTTTTCCCGGAGCGGAGCAGCGGGCGCGGGCCCTGTCAATCGCGCTGGGTATGCCGCCCGAGCATCTGGTCTTTGTCGTGCGCAGCTATGACACCTTTTTCGAAACGGTGCACCGTAATCGGGCTGCGCAGCGACAGGTTCCCGAATTTGCCGAGTTTCGCCCCCTGGTGATGGCGATGGAGCGCGGCTGGGCGGAGGTTGTCGCGGCGCTGCAGACCGCTTTGCGGCCGCGCGCCATGACAGTGATCGACTACGATGCGCTGCGGTCCGGGCGGGATCTACTGGCGTGGATGCTGCCAGACATGACCGCCGATGATCTGCCCAGTGAGGGCCCCGTGTTGCATGGGCCGACCGATCGCGCACTGACAGAGATCCAGGCGAAGTTTCAGGCCGGGCAGAAGCCCGACAGCGATCAGATACGGGCGGTAATTGCCGCCCGTGCCGGGGATGACAACGACCTGGGGTTTGCCCGCTTCAGCGATGCCGAAAGAACGGAACTGCGCGCCCGCCATGGCAGGGATCTCGACCGGATCGCGCGCATGGACGGGGTGCAACTGGTCCGAACGGAGTAACGGAGCGCAGGCAGCGAAGCCGGGATGACCTGACGTGACGCCCCGCGGCTTTGCGCATGACTTTGCCGGTTGCGTTTTGACGCCCTTTGCCAACCTCCCTATATAGGCATCACCGCACGAGAAAAGGCAGCACTGTGGTTCGGTTCATTTTTTCCTTCTTCGGGGCGATCTTCAGCCTTGTTACGCTGGGCATTGTCATGGCCGCGCTGACGGTCGGCGGTATCTTCTGGATGTATGGCCGCGATCTGCCCAGCCACGAATCGCTGGCTCAGTACAAGCCGCCGACAATCAGCCGGATCTACAACGGTGAAGGCCAGTTGATCGACGAGTTCGCCAAGGAGCGGCGTCTGTTCACCCCGGCCGAGGAAATTCCGGATCTGGTGAAGCAGGCGTTCATTTCAGCCGAGGACAAGAATTTCTATCACCACAAGGGCTATGACACCCGTGGCATCGCCGCCGCCGCCATCGAGGCGGTGCAGTCGCGCGGCCAGAACGTGCGCGGTGCCTCAACCATCACCCAGCAGGTGATGAAGAACTTTCTTCTCTCGGGGGACCGGCGGGCAGAGCGCAAGATCAAGGAGATCATCCTGGCGGCGCGTCTGGAGGAGACGCTGGACAAGGAACAGATCCTCGAACTCTACATGAACGAGATCTTTCTTGGGCAAAACTCCTATGGCGTCACCGCCGCCGCGCAGACTTACTTTAACAAGACACTGAGCGAGCTTGCTCCGCATGAGGCGGCATTTCTGGCATCCCTGCCCAAGGCGCCCAGCGATTACCACCCGGTGCGGCGCAAAGACCGGCTGCTGCAGCGGCGCAACTACGTTCTGCGCGAAATGAACCAGAACGGCTATCTCGATCAGGCAACCTACGAGGCGGAGGTGGCCCAGCCTCTGCGCTCTGTCCAGAATGGCGACTTTGACAGTTTCCGCACGGCGCTGCCGCCGCGTGATTATTTCACCGACGAGATTCGCCGCCAGTTGACCGAGGATTTCGGCGAGGGCGAGTTCTTTACCGGCGGGTTCACCGTGCGGGCCACGATTGACCAGGAAATGCAGGTCCATGCCGCCAGGGCGCTGCGCCGGCAACTTGAGGCTTATGACCGCGATCGCGGCAGATGGCGCGGGACTGGTGTTTCGCTCGGCGAGGATGCCCTGGCGAGCGAGGCCACCTGGCGCGAGGCGCTGGCCGTGGCGGAAGTGCCGCGGGACGTTGCGGATTGGTCCGCCGCCGTGGTGTTGTCGGTTGGCGACCAGTCGCTTTCGGTCGGGATTGAGGGCGTTGAGGGAACCGGCAGCGTGCCGCGTTCCGACATCAAATGGATGAAGGGCAGTTTCGCCGACAATATGAATCGTGGCGACGTCGTGCTGGTGATGCCTGTCAAGAAGGACGGAGCCATCACCCATTGGTCGCTGCGCCAGATCCCAGAGGTGCAGGGCGGGTTCGTGGCAATGGACGTCAACACCGGCCGGGTGATTTCGATGCAGGGCGGGTTTTCCTACCAGCATTCGGTCTTTAACCGCGCCACCCAGGCGCAGCGCCAGCCGGGCTCAAGTTTCAAACCCTTTGTCTATGCCGCCGCGCTCGACAGCGGCTACAGCCCGGCGACCATCGTGGTCGACGCGCCGATCGAGATCAACACGCCGCAGGGCCTTTGGCGGCCACGCAATTCGTCGAACAAGTTCTACGGTCCGACGCCGCTGCGTACCGGCATCGAGATGAGCCGGAACCTGATGACTATCCGCCTCGCGCAGGAGGTCTCCATGCCGGTTGTTGCCGGATATGCCGAGCGGTTCGGCGTCTATGACGACATGGGGCCGTTCCTGGCCAATTCGCTGGGGGCCGAGGAGACCACGCTCTACAAGATGGTGACCGCCTACGCGATGTTCGCCAATGGTGGCGAACGGCTGCAGCCGACATTGGTTGACCGGATCCAGGACCGGTTCGGCAAAACCATCTATCGCCACGATGAACGCGATTGTGTCGATTGTTCATCGGCCGCGCTGGTGCCCGGAACAGCGCCGCGCATCGTGTCGAACCGCAGCCGGGTGATGGACCCGATCACCGCCTATCAGTTGACCTCGATGATGAAAGGCGTCGTCGATCGCGGCACGGCCAGTGGCGTGATCAAGCTGCCGGTGCCGACGGCAGGCAAGACCGGAACCACCAATGAAGCGCGCGACGTCTGGTTCGTCGGCTTTACCAGCAACATCGTCGCGGGATGCTATATCGGGTACGACCGTCCGCGCCCGCTGGGCCGGGCGGCCTATGGTGCCTCGATGTGTGGACCTGTGTTCCAGGAGTTCATGGAAAAGGCCGTTGAAAAATATGGTGGTGGTCCTTTCACCGTCCCCGAGGGCGGGCATTTCATCAAGATCGACCGCTACACCGGTGCAAGGCTGCCCGACGAAGCGAGCGGCGCCCATGTCGTTGCCGAGTATTTCCGCGATGGCGCCGAGCCGATTTTTGGCCTGGCTTATGACGGTGGCTTTGCAATGGGCTCCGACTTGCCGCTGTTCGAGGAAGTCAATTCCAGCGGTCGCCAGATCACCACGTCTACGGGCGAAACGACGACCGTGGGGCCCAAGGCGAACTTCGGAACCGTGAGTTCGGGCGGGTTGTACTAACCCATTTTTGGCGAACATCGACCCAGCGCTTGCCCGCCCGGCGGCGCTGGTCTATCACCTGCGCTCAACACTCTGATTGCAGGAAATGACATGCGCGCCGAGACGCAGAACATTGTGGCCGAAATCGAGAAATCGCTGGAACTGTTGGCCCAACGGATGAACCGGGAAACTGCACCGCACCGGCTGGAGGAGTTCAACGCGCGGGTCGAGGACCCGAACCTCTGGAATGACCCGGATGCGGCACAGAAGCTTATGCGTGAACGGCAGATGTTGGTCGACGCAATGGAGACCTATGACACAATCAGCCGGGACATGTCAGACCATGTCGAACTGATCGAACTGGGCGAGATGGAAGACGACCAGGAGGTCATAACGGAGGCCGAGGCAGCGCTGAAGGCGCTGGCGGAAAAAGCAGCCGAGAAGGAGCTGGAAGCGCTGCTGGACGGCGAGGCCGATGGCAACGACACATTCCTTGAGATCAACTCGGGTGCGGGCGGGACCGAGTCGTGTGACTGGGCCTCGATGCTGGCGCGGATGTATGTCCGCTGGGCCGAGAAGAAGGGCTATAAGGTCGAGCTGCAGTCAGAAAGCGCGGGCGAAGAGGCGGGGATCAAATCTGCCACCTACAAGATTAGCGGTCCCAACGCCTATGGCTGGCTGAAATCCGAAAGCGGCGTGCACCGTCTCGTCCGTATCTCGCCTTACGACAGCGCGGCCAAGCGGCACACCTCGTTCAGCTCGGTCTGGGTCTATCCGGTGGTCGATGACAACATCGAGATCGAGGTCAACCCGGCCGATATCCGCATCGACACTTACCGGTCCTCGGGTGCGGGCGGGCAGCACGTGAACACCACGGATTCGGCTGTGCGGATCACCCACCATCCCACCGGTATCGTGGTGACGTCCTCCGAGAAATCGCAGCACCAGAACCGCGATATTGCCATGAAGGCGCTGAAATCGCGGCTGTATCAGCTGGAGCTTGACCGCCGCAACGCCGACATCAACGCCGCGCATGAGGCCAAGGGCGATGCCGGCTGGGGCAACCAGATCCGGTCTTATGTGCTGCAGCCCTACCAGATGGTGAAGGACCTGCGCACCAATTTCGAGACCTCGGACACCAAGGGCGTGCTGGATGGCGATCTGGACGGCTTCATGGCCGCCACGCTGGCGATGGACGTGTCGGGCAAGAGCCGGGCCGAGGCCCAGGGCGAGGGCTGATCCGTCGTTCGGTCCTGCCGCGCCTTGCTGCTGCCGTAATTCTGTGGTGATCTTTCGCCAATTGGCGTCAGGTCAGACAGAGCGGGTCTGTGCAGATGACAGTGGAAATTTTGACGGGTCTCATTGAAAAGACCGTCGTGTTGCGGGCGGGCGACCGTGTGCTTCTGGCTGAGGGTGCCCGAATTACCGGCGAGTTGTCGGGCGGAATTCGAAACGAAACGCGATCCGATTTCGGCATCGAGGTTGTCGTTGCAGGTGAAATCGATCTGCCGTTGGTCGAAACAGAGAGTTTTTCTTCTGTTGGTGTCGGTCTGTACGGCTATCCCTCTGACGCGGTCGACCCGCTTACCGCTCA
>JBFHMM010000173.1:0-8549 GCA_041594355.1 Paracoccaceae bacterium
TGCGGCGCAGGTCGAGAGCTTTCAAGCCCTCCGACTGCAGGTGCTCGGTGATGTGCTGCGCGACCAGGGGACACACTTCCTTGAACACCTTGCGGCCGTTCTGCATGAACTGCATGTCGCGGCGGTCCTTTAGCCCGTCGGGCCGCGACCGACGCAAAAAGCCGTTGTTGTTGCGAATGTTGTTGGAAAATTCGGTCGCGCAGCGGGTCGAGATGATCTCGAAATAGGGGCCGGCTGCATCTTCGGCGCGTTCGATCAGTGTGGCGGTCGCCACATCGCCAAAGATGAAGTGGCAATCGCGGTCGCGCCATTCCAAGTGGCCCGAGCAGATCTCGGGGTTGACCACCAGCGCCGAGCGGATGGTTCCCGCCCGCACCATGTCGGCGGCGGCCTGAATGCCAAAGGTCGCAGACGAGCAGGCCACATTCATGTCAAATGCAAATCCGTCGATGCCCAGCAGTTTCTGGATCTCGATGGCCACAGCGGGATAGGCGCGTTCCATGTTGGAGGCCGCACAGATTACGGCATCTACGTCGGCGGTAGTTTTACCCGCCTGCGTCAGCGCTTTTTGCGCGGCGTTCACCGCCATTTCGGCCATCACACCGGGTTCATCGTCGCTGCGCTGGCGCAGTTGCGGGTACATGATGTCGGGATTCAGCACACCTGTCTTGTCCAGCACAAAGCGTTGTTCGATACCGGAGGCTTTTTCGATGAATTCTTCGGACGAGTGTGGGATTGCTTCCACGTTGCCTGCGGCAATTGCAGCCGCATTCAGAGCGTTTTGCTTGTCCGCATAGGCATTGAACGCTTGGACCAGTTCGGCGTTGGTGACGACGTTCTCGGGCGTGAATACCCCCGTGCCTGTGATGGCGGGCTGGTGCATGTGAGCCTCCTGCGCAGTGGAGGGAGTTGGCCCAGATGAGCCAAGAAGGTCAAGCGTTGTCGCCGAAAAAATAGGCATTCAAGGGGGGGCTGCACCACCAGGCGGGTCTAAAGCGCCCGGCCTTGAAAATGAAATACGAACACACTGCCACGCCTTCGGCGTTCTCAGGATATTCGTGTCACGATATGATTCAGGTAAAAGGCCGGACGCTGTAATCGCCGGGATCGTCGAAGGCACCCAGAGAAAAAAGCGGCGATTAAGCTCGCAATAGGGGCGCGAACGGGGCAAAACCGGGCAAAGCGGCGCAAGATCGTGCATCGGTCACGCAGTCGTCACGTGGGGCCACTAACTTTGCGCCGACGCCTTGAACTCGGCGAGGCAAAGCCTTGGGTTTGTTCTATGTCAAAGCCAGTTGCCCGCGTATTTGCTTTTAGATCAATGCAACGCAATTTGCATACCGAATCTTCAAAGTATAGCCTAGGACCGAGTTGACATGACCAATGCCACAGCCAACGAAGCCTTTGATGCAACGGGCGTAAACGGGCGCGACCCGGACCATGATCCCGGTGACATGCTGGACACAGCTTATCGTGCATGGCTCAGCGAATTCACCGGAGGGCTGTCGCCTGCGGCGGCGGTACAACCGTTGCTGGACTGGGCAGCACATCTGGCTCATGCGCCGGGGAAACAAGCCCAGCTGATGCAGCTTGCGGCAGACAATTGGATCCGGTTCGGCGCTTATCTGGTTCAGGGCGGGGATGCAGACAAAGCCCCGGCCACCATTGATCCCAATGATAGAAGATTCAGTCACGAGACGTGGCAGGCTCAGCCGTTTCACGCGATGCAGCAAGCGTTTCTGCTGGGGCAAAACTGGTGGGATGAGGCAACCACGGGAGTGCGTGGCGTGTCCGCCTCCAGTGAGAAAGCAGTTAATTTCGCGGCTCGGCAGTTGCTCGATGCTATGTCGCCGGCAAACTACCTGCCCTCCAATCCCGAGATATTGGCGCGCACCATCGAGAGCTGTGGCCAAAACCTGCGGCTGGGCTTTCAGAACTATCTCGAAGATCTTCGCTATGCCATTCTGAAAGTGAAAGCGCCCGTTTCGGAAACGTACCGAGTCGGTGAAACGATAGCGGTGACACCGGGAAAAGTGGTGTTTCGCAACCGGCTGATCGAGCTGATTCAATATGAACCGGCGACTGGGGCGGTGCACCCCGAACCGGTGCTGATCGTGCCCGCCTGGATCATGAAATACTATATTCTCGACCTCAGCCCCGAGAATTCGATGATCAAATATCTCACCGAACAGGGGTTCACCGTATTTGCCATATCATGGCGTAACCCGGACGAAAATGACGCCGATATGGGGATGGATGATTACCGCGTGCTTGGGCCGATGGCGGCGCTTGATCAAATTGGTCAGTTGACCGGGGCAGAGCGCATCCATGCTGTTGGCTATTGCCTCGGCGGTACCATGCTGAGCATCGCGGCGGCGGCTATGGCGCGGGACGATGACAACCGTCTTGCCAGCATTACGCTGCTGGCCGCCCAGATGGACTTTACCGAAGCTGGCGAGCTGACGCTTTTCATCAATGACGGGCAGGTCGCCTTTCTCGAAGACATGATGTGGAAGACCGGCTATCTGGACGCCGATCAGATGGCAGGTGCCTTTCAGATGCTGCGGTCGAACGATCTGATCTGGTCTCGGGTCCAGCGCCAGTACCTGATGGGCGAGCGCCCTCACATTAATGACATGATGGCCTGGAACGCTGACACCACGCGGATGCCTTATCGGATGCATTCGGAATACCTGCGCCAGATGTTTCTGGACAACGCCTTTGCCGTCGGCAAGTTCAAGGTCGAAGGGCGCAAGGTGACGCCCCATGACATCACCGCCCCGATCTTTGCTGTCGGCACCGAGACCGATCACGTGGCGCCCTGGAAATCAGCCTACAAGACCACTGCGTTGACCCGTTCCGATGTGACCTTTGTGCTGACCAATGGCGGTCATAACGCTGGCGTGGTTTCCGAGCCTGGGCACAAGCATCGCCACTACCGCGTGCGCGACAACCTGGCGAACGCGCACGAATTGCCCCCTGAGGAATGGGAGGCCACAGCCGAGCGGCGCGAGGGGTCGTGGTGGCCGGAGTGGGTCGCATGGCTGGCCGCGCACTCGGGCGAGCAGGGGCCACCGCCGCCGATGGGGCCGACCCTGTGCGACGCACCGGGTACCTATGTGATGATGCGCTAGGTGTCCAGAGCCAGCCACGGAGGCTGAGACCAAGCACCCGCCTATCAAATAGACCGGCCCTTGGGGCGGCAGCTGCGAAGGAATGGCCACCGCGCATCCCGGACACGCTACCAGGACCCCGGCGGAACAGGATGCTCACCTGTCCGCCCGCGAACACAAAGTCAGGCAGGGACGTTATCTGCCCGCCCTTGGCGGTACTCCGGTTTCCCGTTGGTGCAGATCCGTGTGGACCTACAGCGTCCAGCCTTTTACCTGAATCATATCGTGACACGAATATCCCGAGAACGCCAAAGGCGTGGCAGGGTGTTCGTGTCTCAAGTTTAAGCCGGGGCGCTTTAGCCCTGCAGAGATTTTACCACCAGATCACCTTCAGCCTGCGCCTTTATCGCCAGGGCCGCAGCATGAGAGCCGGCGGCGGTGGTGAAATAGGGGATCTTGTCATAGAGAGCGATGGCGCGGATCGACTTGCTGTCATCCACCGCTTGCGCACCTTCGGTGGTGTTCATCACTAGTTGGACGCCGCCGTTTTTCATCATGTCAGTGATGTCCGGGCGCCCTTCGTAAACTTTGTTCACCATGTCGCAGGGCACACCGTTGTCGGCCAGCCAGCTCTGCGTACCGCGCGTGGCGACGATACTGAACCCCTGGCCGACCAGCACCTGCGCGGCCTCCAGCATCTCGTTGGTTTTGTCCGCGTCCTTGATCGAGATAAAGGCGCAGCCGGTGCCGGGCAGGACCATGCCAGCCCCCATCTGAGCCTTGAGGAAGGCGCGCGGGAAATCGCGGTCCCAACCCATGACCTCGCCGGTTGAGCGCATTTCCGGTCCCAGGATGGTATCGACGCCGGGGAAACGGGCAAAGGGGAGCACGGCCTCCTTGACCGAGAACCACGGCATGTCCGGGTCGGCCAGCGTCATAGGGTCGGCGATCGGCAGGCTTTCGCCATAGCCGACGTCCTTGTAGGGCGCGCGCAGCGGGAAGTTTGACAGCGGTTCACCGGCCATGACGCGCGCCGCGATCGAGGCGATGGCGCTGTCTGTCGCCTTAGCCACGAAAGGCACCGTGCGCGATGCGCGCGGGTTGACCTCGATCAGGTATATCTCGTTGTCCTTGATCGCAAACTGAACGTTCATCAGGCCGACAACGTTCAACGCCTTGGCCAGTGCGAATGTCTGGTCCTTGATCCGGCCGATCACGTCTTTGGAGAGCGAGTAGGGCGGCAGAGAGCAGGCGCTGTCGCCCGAATGCACCCCTGCTTCCTCGATGTGCTGCATGATGCCGGCGACATGAACGTTCGTGCCGTCGCACAACGCGTCAACATCCAGTTCGACCGCACCGGCCAGATAGCTGTCCAGCAGAACCGGGCTGTCGCCCGACACAACGACCGCCTCGGCGATGTAGCGTTCCAGCTGCGACATGTCGCGGACGATTTCCATCGCCCGGCCGCCCAGCACGTAGGACGGGCGGATCACCAGCGGAAAGCCGATGCTGCTGGCAATTTTGAGCGCCTGCGCGTCGGTCGAGGCGATGCCGTTCTTGGGCTGCTTCAGCCCCAGGTCCTGCACCAGTTTCTGGAACCGCTCGCGGTCTTCGGCCAGGTCGATCGCGTCGGGTGTGGTGCCGAGTATCGGAATACCCTCTGCCTCCAGGGCGTTGGCAAGTTTCAGCGGCGTCTGCCCGCCAAACTGAACAATGACCCCGTGCAGGGTGCCGTTTTCCTGCTCGACCCGAAGGATTTCCATCACGTGTTCAAAGGTCAACGGCTCGAAATATAGCCGGTCCGAAGTATCATAGTCGGTCGACACGGTTTCGGGGTTGCAGTTGACCATGATGGTCTCATACCCGGCGTCCGTCAGCGCGAAACAGGCGTGACAGCAGCAGTAGTCGAATTCGATCCCCTGACCGATCCGGTTCGGCCCGCCACCCAGAATGACCACCTTCTTACGGTCGCTCGGCCGCGCCTCGCATTCGACCTCGCCCATCATCGGGGCCTCGTAGGTGGAGTACATATAGGGCGTCTGCGCCTCGAATTCGGCGGCGCAGGTGTCGATCCGCTTGAAAACGGCGTTGACACCGAGGTTCCGCCGCGCCCGGCGCACGTTGTCCTCGTCCCGGCCGGTCAGCTTGCCCAGGCGCGCGTCGGTAAAGCCCATCATCTTGAGCGCGCGCAGCCCGTCTTCGGTGATGGGCAACCCGTTCTTGCGGATGTCTTCCTCGGCCTCGACGATTTCGCGAATCCGGGCCAGGAACCACGGATCGAACATGGTGACGCCGTGGATTTCGTCATCGCTCAGCCCGTGACGCATGGCCTGTGCAATGGTGCGCATGCGGTCCGGGGTCTGCTGGCTGATCGCCTTGAACACGGCCGCCTTGTCGGGCGCACCGGGGATCTCGACCTCATCGAACCCGGTCAGGCCCGATTCCATTGACGCCAGAGCCTTTTGCAGCGACTCGTGGATGGTGCGCCCGATGGCCATGGCCTCGCCCACCGATTTCATCGCGGTTGTCAGGTAAGGTTGCGAGCCGGGGAACTTTTCAAAGGCGAATTTCGGGATCTTGGTCACGACGTAATCGATGGTCGGTTCAAACGAGGCCGGGGTCACTTTGGTGATATCGTTGTCGAGCTCGTCGAGCGTGTATCCTACCGCCAGTTTCGCAGCGATCTTGGCAATCGGGAACCCGGTTGCCTTGGACGCCAGCGCCGAAGACCGCGACACCCGCGGGTTCATCTCGATCACCACCATGCGGCCGTCCGCCGGGTTGACGGCCCACTGCACGTTCGACCCGCCGGTTTCGACACCAATCTCGCGCAGAACGGCGATGGAGCCGTTGCGCATGATCTGATATTCCTTGTCGGTCAACGTCAGGGCCGGTGCCACGGTGATGGAATCGCCCGTGTGCACGCCCATCGGGTCAACGTTTTCAATGGAACAGACGATGATGGCATTGTCGGCGGTGTCGCGCACCACTTCCATCTCGTATTCCTTCCAACCCAGCAGCGATTCATCGACCAGGATCTGGTTAACCGGGCTGGCATCCATGCCCGAGCGGCAGAAATGGATGTAATCCTCGCGATTATAAGCCACGCCACCACCGGTGCCGCCCAGGGTAAAGGCGGGGCGGATGATCGCCGGCAAGCCGATATTCTCGAGTTCGTCCAGCGCGATCTGCACGCCCGCTTCCAGATCCGCCTTGCCGTCGTCTTTCTTCGGGGCGGTGACGATGGTGGCCTTGGGGTTTTCCAGCCCCAGCCGGTCCATCGCCTCGCGGAACAGCTTGCGATCCTCGGCCATCTCGATGGCTTCACGCTTGGCGCCGATCATCTCGACTCCGAATTTCTCCAGAACGCCCATTTCTTCCAGCGCCAGCGAGGTGTTCAGCCCGGTCTGGCCACCCATCGTAGGGAGCAGGGCGTCGGGGCGTTCTTTCTCGATGATCTTGGCGACGACCTCGGGGGTGATCGGCTCGATATATGTCGCATCGGCCAGCCCGGGGTCGGTCATGATGGTCGCGGGGTTCGAGTTCACCAGGATCACCCGGTAGCCCTCCTCGCGCAGCGCCTTGCAGGCCTGAGCCCCGGAGTAGTCGAATTCGCAGGCCTGACCGATGACGATGGGTCCCGCACCAATGATCATGATCGACTGGATGTCGGTTCTCTTTGGCATGGCCTGTTCCTTTGATTTGCAGCGAGCGAAGCGTTACGAGTCGGGGCACTGCCCCAGTACCCAAATTGTCCTGCGTTATAGGGATGGGCGGAAAAGGTGCAAGACCCGTCCGGCGGGTTTTGCAGGCCGGATTGGCCCGCGTCCGGCCCGGATGCAACGAAACCGGGGACAATGCCGGTGTGACCGGGCTGTTTCGGCAATGTCCCCTTGACTTCCCCGGTCTCACGGGCTGTATCGGCGCGATGTTTTCTGACCGCCCAAAGGGATCAAGCCGATGCACGCCTACCGCAGCCATACCTGCGCCGAACTGACAGCCGAAAACGCCGGCCAGACCGTCCGCCTGTCGGGCTGGGTGCACCGGGTGCGCGATCATGGCGGCGTGTTGTTCATCGACCTGCGGGATCATTACGGCATCACCCAGGTCCTGTGCGACCCGGACAGCCCGGTGTTCGCAGAGGTTGACAAGGTTCGCAGCGAATGGTGCATTCGCATCGACGGTGAGGTCAAGGCGCGCGACGAAAGCCTGATCAACCCCAAGCTGCCGACCGGCGAGATTGAGGTTTATGTCCGCGACATCGAAGTGTTGGGCGCCTCTGATGAGTTGCCGCTGATCGTCTTCGGCGATCAGGAATACCCCGAGGAAACCCGCCTGCGGTATCGCTACCTCGACCTGCGTCGCGAGGCGATGCAGGACAACATGAAACTGCGCTCGGACGTGGTCGCCTCCATCCGCAAGCGGATGTGGGCGCAGGGCTTCCGTGAATTCCAGACCCCGATCATCACCGCTTCCAGCCCCGAAGGCGCGCGCGACTTCCTGGTGCCGTCGCGGCTGCATCCGGGCAAATTCTATGCGCTGCCGCAGGCGCCGCAGCAGTTCAAACAGCTGATCATGGTTTCGGGCTTTGACAAGTATTTCCAGATCGCGCCCTGCTTCCGCGACGAGGACCCGCGTGCCGACCGCTCGCCGACCGATTTCTACCAGCTCGATATGGAAATGTCCTTTGTCACCCAGCAGGATGTGTTCGACGCCATTCAGCCGGTGATTGCGGGCGTGTTCGAGGAGTTCGGTGGCGGTCGCAAGGTCGATCAGACCTGGGCGCAGATCAGCTACAAGGATGCTGCGCTGTGGTACGGCACCGACAAGCCCGACCTGCGCAACCCGATCAAGATGCAGGTGGTGTCAGAACACTTCCGCGACTCTGGTTTCGCCATCTTTGCCAAGCTGTTGGAGCAAGAGGGCACCGAGATCCGGGCCATTCCCGCACCCACTGGCGGCAGCCGCAAATTCTGCGACCGGATGAACGCCTTTGCGCAAAAGGAAGGGCTGCCCGGCATGGGCTATATCTTCTGGCGCGAGAAAACCGCCGACAGCGTGGCGCAGGAACTGGGCATCAAGGTCAAGGAAGCCCAGGCCATGCTGAAATCCGGCGAGGTCGAGGGCGGTATGGAAGCGGCCGGCCCGCTGGCCAAGAACATCGGCCCCGAGCGCACCGAGGCGATTCGTCAGCAGCTGGGCCTTGGTATCGGCGATGCCGCGTTTTTTCTCGGCGGCAAACCAAAGGCCTTCGAAGCGGTCGCGGGCCGCGCCCGCGCGGCAATCGGCGATGAGCTGGGCCTGACCGACAAGGACCGCTTCGCCTTTGCCTGGATCGTCGATTTCCCGATTTACGAACAGGACGAGGAAACCGGCGAGATCGATTTTGAGCACAACCCTTTCTCGATGCCGCAGGGGGGCATGGAGGCGCTCGAA
>JBFHMM010000174.1:0-8534 GCA_041594355.1 Paracoccaceae bacterium
ACCGCCGCCACCAGCGCCAGAAAGTCTCCGCCCAGGCTGCCTGGCCCGCTGCCGCGCACGATCAGCGCCAGCGCCACCCCTGCCATGGCCATCATCAGACCCAGGGCCCGCAGCCCGCTCAGCCGTTCGCCCGGCAGCCAATGATGCGCCGCCAGACCCAGCCAAACGGGCATCGAGTAGAAGATCACCGAGGCCCGGCTGACCGTGGTCCGGTCCAGCGCCAGGTAGAGGCAGATGAATTCAAATGCAAAGATCAACCCCAGCGCCACGCCCCAGCCAAAAGCCGCCCGCGTTACCTTGAGCTCGACTCGGCGCCAGCGGATCCAGACCAGCAGTACAAGTAACCCCAGCGCCGATCGGGCGCCTGCCTGAAAGACCGGGCCAAAGCCGCCGCCGGTGATCTTGATGACCACCTGGTTGAATGCCAGCAGCGTGGCGAAACCGATCAGGGTCGCCGCACCGATCCCGTCGATATCGCGCTTCTCCTCCATGCGCCCAAAGGATGGGCAGAACACGGCGCTGTCAATACCGCAATGCATTGCAGTCTTGCGCGCGCCGTGGCGGCTGGTCCAAATGGATTGCCATGACTCGTGACACTTTGCCTGAACCCCGCGCCCTGCGCCTGGCCAGCTACAACATCTGCAAATGCATCGGGCTGGATTTCCGCCGACAGCCGCGCCGAACCCTGAATGTGCTGAACGATCTGGGCGCCGACATCGTTCTGTTGCAGGAGGCCGACCGCCGTCTGCCTCCGCGTCCCGCCGCGTTGCCGCATTTCGTACTGAACGAGGCGGGCTGGACGATTGTCGATCTGGGCGGCGCCGGTTCGCTGGGCTGGCACGGCAATGCGGTGATCTGGCGCGGCGCGGAGATCAGCGAAACCGCCAAGAGCCACATCGCGCTGCCCGGCCTTGAACCGCGCGGCGCGGTGCGGGTGGATTTTTCCACGCCGATGGGCCCGTTACGTGTGATCGGCGCGCACCTGGGGCTGGTCGCTTCCTACCGGCACCGGCAGTTGCAGCATATCGACCGTGAAACCGCCGACATGCCGCCAATGCCCACCGTCTTGGCCGGCGATTTCAACGACTGGTCGCGCCAGCCGGTGTTGGATCGGTTGCTGCCGCGCATGCGGTTCCTGCCGCAACGCCCGAGTTTTCCCTCGCCCAGCCCGCTTGGCGCGCTGGACAGGATCGTGCTTGGGCCGGGCCTCAGGGCGCTGCAACACGGGGTGCATGCTGCTCGCCCCGCTCATATTGCCTCCGATCACCTGCCTGTTTGGGCGGACCTTGCGCTCGACCGGTGACGCCGCGCTCGATTGGCCAACGACACAAAACCTGGTAGCCCTCGGTCCGATCAAACGGTAAACCCGAAGTCCAGATCAGGATGGACGACCATGATGACCGATACGATCATGTCCCGCTGCGAGGCCAAGGGCCTGCGCATGACCGGCCAGCGCCGCACTATCGCGCAGGTGCTGCAGGACAGCGACGATCACCCCGACGTTGAAGAACTCTATGCCCGCGCCAGCACCATCGACGCCGGTATTTCCATCGCCACGGTCTATCGCACAGTCAAGCTGTTCGAAGAGGCGGGCATTCTGGAACGGCTGGAATTCGGCGACGGCCGCGCCCGCTACGAGGATGCCGAACGCGATCATCACGACCACCTGATCGACCTGAACTCGGGCGAAGTGATCGAATTCGTCGATCCCGAGATCGAGGCGCTGCAGGAAAAGATCGCCGCCAAGCTCGGTTTCGAGCTGCGCGGTCACAAGCTGGAACTCTACGGCGTCCCGATCCGCAAGAAGGGCTGAAGTTCAGGAAGACGCGGGCGACTGGCCCAGCGACAGCGGGATCAATACGCTCAGCATCAGCAGTCGCATGATGTGGCAGGCCGCGATAAAGCCGGGGCTGGCGCCCATCGTCGCCCCCAGTGCGACCATGGTTTCCAGCCCGCCCGGCGAAAAGGCGGTCAGCACATGCGCCAGCGGCATCTGCAGCCCATAGGCCACCGGCACCGCTGTCACCGCCGCCATGGCGACGGAAATCGCAGTCACGGATAACCCCGCCAGCAGCGCGGCGTGAAACTGCGCCAGGCTCATGCCGGAAAACCGTGTGCCGATCAGCGTGCCCAGCCCCAGGAACGCCGGCAGCGTCAGCCACAACGGCACTGTTCCGGGGGTGACGTCGGTCACATGTCCCAAGGCCGAAACCGCCATCGGCCCCAGCAGCATCGGCGCGGGCAGGCGCAACCGTTTCAGCCCCAGACCCGCCAGTGCCCCCAGAACGGCCAACGCGATCCAATGCGCGGCGATCATCGGCGTACCGGCGGGCAGGGCGGTGACCCCCATCTTGTAGCCCATGGCCATGGCCACGAATGGCACGCTTACGGTCAGCGCCAGCAGGCGAATCGATTGCACCACTGCGACCCGGCCGACGTTGCTGTGGGTGTCCGCGGCCAGCGACATCACGAAACTCAAATGCCCCGGCGCCACCGACAGCGCCGCGCTGCGCCGGTCAAAGCCAAAGCCCCGCACGAGCACCGCGCGTCCTGCCCCGATGATCCCGATCAGCATCAAAAAAAGGGCCACGAATGCCAGCGGCCAGCGCAGGATCGCGTTGCCCGCATCCGCGGTGAAGCCCGACCCGATTCCGGTTCCCAGGAACACGAAGCACAGGTCGCGCAGCCGATCCGAGATCCGCACCTCGATCCCCGCCAACCCGGCGCAAGACACCGCCAGCGCCGGTCCGATCAACACCGCCGCCGGCAGCGATAGCGCATAAGCCACCGCGCCACCACAGACGCCGATGCAGACGCTGCGCAGGGTCAGCCAAAGGGGAACGGGGGATGCAGTCATGCGCTGTGGGTATCACCGCATCCCGCCGGCTACAATTGCATCCGGGCGGGCTTGCGGCGACCGGGGGAATGCGCCATTGGCGATCCGGTACACTTCTGTTTCCGGAGGTATCCCATGGACAATCTGCGCGGCGCGGTACTGATGACACTGGCCATGTTCGGCTTTGCTGTCGAGGACATGTTCATCAAGCTGATGGCGGGCGCCCTGCCGACCTGGCAGATCATCGCCGCGCTGGGGGCGGGCGGAGCGGTTGCCTATGGCATTCTGGCCCGGCTCAAGGGACAGAGCCTGTGGAACCGCGATTTTCTCTGTGGTTCGATCCTCCTGCGCAACCTCGGCGAGTTGATCGGGACCACCGGGTTTGTCACCGCCATCGCGCTGACCCCTATCTCCTCGGCCTCTGCCGTGCTGCAGGCGACGCCGCTGGCGGTGACGCTGGGCGCTGCGCTGTTTCTCGGCGAACCGGTGGGCTGGCGTCGCTGGAGCGCGATCCTGATCGGTCTGAGCGGTGTGCTGCTGGTGATCCGGCCCGGTCTGGATGCCTTTGACGCCAATTCGCTCTTTGCTCTGCTGGCTGTGGTCGGGCTGGGCACCCGCGATCTGGCCACCCGCCGTATCCATGCCGATGTCTCCTCGGTTCAGCTCAGCTTTCTGGGGTTCCTCACCCTGATCCCGGCGGCGTTGCTGCTGTCTGTTTTCAGCCCGCGCACGCCGGTGATACCGGACGCGGATCTGTGGCTGCTGATCGTCGGCGCGGTGGTACTGGGGGTGACCTCCTACTATGCCATCGTCGCCGCCATGCGTGTGGGCGAGGTGTCCTATGTCACCCCGTTCCGCTATTCGCGGTTGGTCTTCGCACTGGCGATCGGCGTGATCGTCTTTGACGAACAGCCCGATGCACCGATGGTGATTGGCGCGGCAATCATCGTCGCCTCCGGCATCTACACGGTCTGGCGCGAGCGCAAACATCGCACTGTGACCTGAGCGCCCCTTTTCCTTGGCCCGCGACGGGGGTATGAGGCAGGCAAACTTACTCGGACGTACTTAACGGGACATTGCACATGAGCACCATTATCGACATCCACGCCCGCGAAATCCTCGACAGCCGGGGCAACCCCACCGTCGAGGTCGACGTGATCCTCGAAGACGGCACCATGGGCCGCGCCGCCGTGCCCTCGGGCGCCTCGACAGGCGCCTACGAGGCGGTGGAAAAGCGTGACGGCGACAAATCCCGCTACATGGGCAAGGGCGTGCTGGAGGCGGTCGCGGCCGTAAACGGCGAGATCGCGGAGGAACTGGTGGGTTTCGACGCCACTGAACAAGAAGCAATCGACACCGCGATGATCGAACTGGACGGCACCGACAACAAGGGTCGGCTGGGCGCCAACGCCATCCTCGGCGTGTCGCTGGCCGTGGCCAAGGCCGCCGCCGACTTCACCACCCAGCCTTTGTATCGCTATGTCGGCGGCACCTCGGCCCGCGTGCTGCCGGTGCCGATGATGAACATCATTAACGGCGGCGAACACGCTGACAACCCGATCGACATTCAGGAATTCATGATCATGCCGGTCTCCGCGACCAGCATCCGTGACGCGGTGCGCATGGGCGCCGAAGTGTTCCACACGCTGAAGAAAGAGCTTTCTGCCGCCGGTCTCAGCACCGGCATCGGCGATGAGGGCGGCTTTGCCCCCAACATCGCGTCATCGCGCGAGGCGCTGGATCTCATCCTGAAATCCGTTGAAAAGGCCGGCTACAAACCGGGCGAGGACATCTTCCTCGCGCTCGATTGCGCCGCCACCGAGTACTACAAGGACGGCAAATACGTGCTGGCCGGCGAAGGCAAGACGCTGAGCAGCGAGGAAAACGCCGCCTACCTCGCGGCGCTGGTCGCCGACTACCCGATCATTTCGATCGAGGACGGCATGTCCGAGGATGACTGGGACGGCTGGAAGGCGCTGACCGACAGTCTGGGCGGCAAGGTGCAGCTGGTCGGCGACGACCTCTTCGTGACCAACCCGGAACGGCTGGCGATGGGCATCGAACGGGGCTGCGCCAACTCGATGCTGGTCAAGGTCAACCAGATCGGTTCGCTGTCGGAAACCCTGCGCGCCGTCGACATGGCCCACCGCGCCCGTTACACCAACGTGATGTCGCACCGTTCCGGCGAAACCGAGGATGCCACCATCGCCGACCTCGCCGTTGCGACCAACTGCGGCCAGATCAAGACCGGCTCGCTGGCGCGCTCCGACCGGTTGGCGAAATACAATCAGCTGATCCGGATCGAGGAATCGCTGGGCGAAACCGCGATCTACGCGGGCCGTTCGATCCTCAAGTAACCTTCGCCACGACAACGCATACGACCCGGCCACCAAAAAGCCGGGCCGTTTTGCGTTTTAAAAGCCCTCGGTCAGCAACAGGTCGGTTTCCGCCGCCTGTTCGCGGATCGCGCGCGCCGCGCCGTAGTCGTCGGAATGGTAAAACGCCCGCGCGGTGTCGAGATCTTCGAACTCGATGACCACGGCAATGCCGCTGGCCGTGCCTTCCTTGATCCCGGGCGTCGGGGGGTCGTCACCAGCACTCTACCGCCGAACTTCTTGATCGCCGGACAGGCAAGGGACCGGATTTCTGACAACTTTTCCTCGTCATGGGCGCGAATATGGGCGATCAGGTATCCCTTTGGCATATGTGTGTCACCTGCAAATGACCCAGACATAGCACCTCTCGCCGACCTACAAGAGCTTTGACATCAAAAGATACTTGCCGCGCCCCTGAAACCCGGCGCGGGTATAGAGCCGCTGGGCGACCTCGTTGCTGCGCTCCACCTCCAGATGGATCGCCTGCACGCCGGCGCCGGCCAGCGCGCGGGGCAGGGCGATCAGAACATCCGTGGCGATTCCGCGCCCGCGCACAGCCGGCCGCACATAGATCTCGTCGATAAAGGCATCCAGACCGCCCAGTTCCACCGACCAGCCAAATGTCACGACTATGTAGCCGATCGGTGCCCGGACCGGCCCGATCAGGTAAACCGCGCCGTGCGGAATGCCCTCCAGCAGCGGCGCCAGCGCCATGGCGCGCCGCTCGTCGCTCCCCTCAAGCCCCTGTTCGGCGTGAAAGGCCGCGACCAGCGCCAACAACCGGTCCAGATCCTCGGGTTTGGCAAGATGCAGCGCCGTGCTCATAGCCGCGCCAATCGTTCGGTCAGCAGGGCAAAGTACCCATCGGCATCCACCTCGCCCATGAACATCGCGTTCGGCACCCGGTCGGTTACCCGCCACCAGTCGGCCACGGTCATCCCCAGCGTCAGCTCCGAGCGCGTCTCGACCTCCACGTTGATGTGGCGGCCCGAGAACAGCTCCGGCCGGATCAGATAGGCAGTGACGCAGGGATCATGCAGCGGCGCGCCCTCAGAGCCGTATTTCTCCATGTCGAACCGTTCAAAGAAATCGGTCATCTCGGCCACAGCCACGCCGACCCGGTTGCCTAGTCCGCGAAAGGCGTCGTTGCGCGTCCGTGTCACCAGCGCCTTGTGCGTGACATCCAGTGGCATCACCGTGATCTCGACGCCGGATTTAAATACGATATCAGCGGCCTGCGGGTCGACGTATATGTTGAACTCAGCCGCCGGGGTGATATTTCCCACCTCGAAGTAGGCTCCCCCCATCAGCACGATCTCCGCCACCCGGTCCATGATGTCGGGCGCTTTTTCGAACGCCATAGCGATATTGGTCAGCGGCCCGAGGGGGCAAAGCGTCACCGCGCCGGCATCCTCGCGGCGCAGGGTCTCGATGATAAAATCCACCGCGTGGCCGTCCTGCAAGGGCATCATCGGATCGGGCAAGACCGGCCCGTTCAGCCCGGTCTTGCCATGCACATGTTCAGCGGTGACCAGCTTGCGCCCCAGCGGCCTGTCACAGCCTGCATAGACCGGCACGTCCGGCCGCCCGGCCAGCTCACAGACAATGCGCGCGTTTTTTGCCGTCAACGCCAAGGGCACGTTGCCCGCCACTGCGGTGATACCCAGCACCTCGATCTCCTCGGGACTCGCCAGCGCCAACAGGATCGCGACCGCATCGTCCTGCCCAGGATCGGTATCAATGATGATCTTGCGTGCCATGCCCTCGTCCTTTCATCAAAGCCGGACCCTTGCAAGCAGGACGGGGAATGTCCAGCGGCCCGTCCGTATTTCTTCTTTTGCCAAATACTCCGGGGGAAGGCCGCAGGCGGGGGGGTGGAGCCACCCCTAAATCAAAAAAATCACGGGCGGATTCCCCTCGCGCTCCCCGAAGTATTTTCAAAGCGACGAAAAGGTTGACGGGGCAGGTACATGCCCTGTCACGCGCCGCGTTCCTCGGCCTTGACCGCGTCCCACAGAGCATCCATTTCCGCAAGGTCGCTGTCGGTTGCGGTCTTTCCTCGTTCGGCAAGTTTGGCTTCGACGGCCTCGAAACGGCGGATGAACTTGGCGTTTGTACGCCGCAGCGCGGCTTCTGGCTCCACGCCCAGGTGCCTCCCGAGGTTCGCGAGCACGAACAGCAGATCGCCGAATTCCGCCTCGACTTCGTCCGTGGACATATTATCGCGGGCCTCGACCAGCTCGCTGGCCTCTTCGGTGATCTTGGCCAGTACGTCGCCCGTGTCGGCCCAGTCGAATCCGACCCGCGCGGCGCGTTTTTGCAGTTTGTAGGCGCGCAGCAGCGCCGGCAGGTTCGCCGCAACCCCGTCCAACGCACCCTGCTGCGCCTTCTGGCTGCGCTCGGCGGCCTTGATCGCCTCCCAGTCGCGGGTCTGCTGATCTGCGGATTTGTCCCGCGATTCGTCGCCGAAGACATGCGGGTGGCGCGCCACCATCTTGTCCGACATCCCCCGCACCACGTCCTTAAACGTGAAATGCCCGGCTTCCTCGGCCATCTGTGCATGAAATACCGATTGAAACAGCAGATCGCCCAGCTCGCCCTTGAGCTCGTCCCAGGCCTGGCGTTCGATGGCATCGGCCACCTCATAGGCTTCCTCGATCGTATAGGGCGCGATGGTGGCGAAATCCTGCTCGATGTCCCAGGGGCAGCCGGTCTCCGGATCGCGCAGGCGGCGCATGATTTCCAGCAACCGTTCGATTCCGGCGTCGCGGTCGTTGATCAGGGGGGTATCGGCCATTGCAGCACCTCGCGTCCTCGTGTCAGATGCATCAATTCCCGACGCGGGCAAAGGAGTCCACCCCATGCCGATCATCAACCGCATCGCCGACTATGCCGAGGACATGACCAGCTGGCGGCGGCATCTGCACACGATCCCTGAACTAGGGCTAGACTGCCTGCAGACAGCGGCTTTCGTCGCCGAGCGGCTGCGCGAGTTCGGTGTCGATGAGATGCACGAGGGGATCGCGCGGACCGGGCTGGTGGCGATCATCGAAGGGCAGGGCGAGGGCCCGACCATCGGGTTGCGCGCCGACATGGACGCGCTGCCGATGCTGGAGACCACTGGTCTGGACTACGCCTCGGGCCATGACGGGCAAATGCATGCCTGCGGTCACGATGGCCATACCACCATGTTGCTGGGCGCGGCGCGCTACCTGGCCGAAACCCGCCGCTTCGCCGGTCGCGTGGCTCTGATCTTTCAGCCCGCCGAGGAGATCATCGGCGGCGGCCAGTTGATGGTCGAGGAAGGCATCATGGAGCGTTTC
>JBFHMM010000175.1:0-8467 GCA_041594355.1 Paracoccaceae bacterium
CCGACGGTGGCCTATCTGACCGCGCTGGACACGCCCAAGGCTGACCAGATGCGGGTGCAGGGCGTCATCTATGGCCTCGGAGCTGTGGCGCTGTTTGCCGCGCATGTCGGCTCCGGCGTTCTCCGGACCGAAACCTTGCCATTCTCGGTGGCCATGCTGGCGCCTGCCATCTGTGGTATGTGGTTGGGGCAAAAGCTGCATGACCGCGTTGATCAGGTCACGTTTCGCCGGGCGACGCTCGCGGTTTTGCTTGTGGCCGGGTTGAACCTGGTGCGACGCGGATTGCTTGGCTAAGCCTCAGGTTTCCCGAGCGACAGCGTGTGCTGTCGTAGCCATGCCATGAAGCCGCGCGGATCGCTTTCCAGCGGTTTCATCTGCTCTTCGCTCAGCGGGGCCCCGATAACCGGCGCCTGCGGTTTGTGGCAGGACCGCACGATTTCATGCAGCAGCAACCCCTGCCGCAGAATTGGCGACAGGCGATTGGCGATCTGGTACCAGCGCGAATTGTGCCCGGGGAAGAAGATCGGCACCACCTTGGCACCTGACCGGCGGATCATCTTGGCGGTAAACACGTTCCATTCCCGCTCGACCGGATCGCCGAACAAGCTGTCCGAGGACATCACCACACCCGAGGGGAACAGGGCGACAACGCCGCCATCGGCCAGGTGCGCCATCGCCATGGCGCGCATTTCGACCATTTTCTTCTGCGCGTCCGGATCATGTGGAAACGGCACCGGGATCATGAACGACGTCGCGGCCTCGTCCAGCCCGGTCAGCACCGAACGGGTCAGGATACGGTAGTCCAGCCGCACGCGGCCGATCAGATCGGCAAAGATCATCCCGTCGACCATGCCATGCGGGTGGTTGGCCACCACGACCACCGGCCCCTCTGACGGGATGTTGGCCAGCTGCTCTTCGGGGGTCTGCAGGTCGATGCCCATCACGTTGAGCGCACCGCGCCAGAATTTCTGTCCGCGATAGTCGGCATTCATCTTTTCGAACTTGTTGACCATGCGCAGGATGGTCAGCTTGCCGGTGCACCATTCAATGGCCTTGATCGCGAAGGCGGTCCATGGATCATCAAAGGAGTTTGCATATGTCAGGGTACGACGGTCATAGACCTCGCCCTGCGGCTGTCCGCCTGCATCGCGCCGAAGGCGCGGGTTGCTGTCCTGAGCGGTATCCACCACGTCGTCGTTCCCGTCGTTCCCGTCTCTGGTGAGAGCCTCAGTAGCCCTCGCCGAACTTGTCCGCGACCAGCGCCTCCAGCGCATCGGCCAACGCCTCAGCATCCGGCCCAGACGTCTCGACGTCAATAGTCGTTCCTTTTGAGGCTGCCAACATCAAAAGCCCCATGATGCTGTCGCCGGATGCGCACAGACCGTCGCGGGACACTTCTGCACTGGCATCGAACCCTTCGACCACCTCGACCAGCTTGGCCGAAGCCCGGGCGTGCAGGCCCTTTTCGTTTTCGATTTTCAAAGTGCGCTGTGTCATTTGCATCTGTCAGGTCTATTCCGGGCTTATGTTACGGGTGTTGATATACTTTTTCCCGGCTTCCATGGCGCCGCGAACTGCATCGGCCACCGGTAAGTGGCGGCTTTTCGCCAGTTTGATCAACATGGGAAGGTTCGCACCGTACAAAATGCGCCGGTTCACCGGCGCGCAGGCCCGCAGGCTGAGATTGGAAGGAGAGCCTCCAAACAGGTCTGTGACCACGACCACACCGTCACCGGTGTCCACCGCGTCGGCCGCCGCGCAGATCTCGCGCTGCTTTTCGTCACGATCATGGTCTGGCTCGATCGAGATCGCACGCAAGCCGGGTTGCTTGCCGACGACATGCTCCATCGCGGCCAGATACTCTCTGGCCAACCCACCATGCGCCACGATCACTACTCCGATCAAATCGGCCTCTTACCCCGTTTGCTGGTCGCCCAGCTCGCGGTGTCTAATTGACACCTGCTGCCCACCCTCCGCAAGGGCTTTGGCCAGCGATTCCGCCAAAGTGACCGAACGGTGTTGCCCGCCGGTACAACCAAAGGCGATGGAAAGATGGGATTTCCCTTCGTCGACATAGGCGGGCAGCAGCAATTGCGTCAAATCGAGCACCCGGTCAAAAAAAGGCTCGAATCGCGGGTCGCCGGAAACATGCGCCGCGACGCGCGGGTCGCGCCCGTCGAGCGCGCGCAGGCGGGGCACCCAGTAGGGGTTGGTCAGGAACCGGCAGTCAAAGACCATGTCGATGCCGCGCGGTAGCCCGCGCTTGTAGGAAAAGGAATGTACCGTCAGCGCCAGCTGCCGCCCGTCGGCCGGCGCGAACCAGCGTTCGATCTCGTCGCGCAGCTGGTGCACGTTCAACTCCGAGGTGTCGATCAGTGTATCGGCCCGGTGTCGCACCGGGGCCAGCAGGTCGAGATCCCGCATCACTCCGGCTTCGGGGCTTTCGGCAGGGGCCAACGGGTGACGCCGCCGGGTTTCCGAAAACCGCCGCAGCAGAACCTCGGGCTGACAGTCCAGATACAATGTCGTCAGGTCGATGTCGGCGCGCCCGATCAGCCCGTCGATCAGGTCAAGCAATGCGCTGGTGGAAAAATCCCGGTTGCGGGTGTCGATGCCCAATGCCATCGGGCGCTCCGGGATCGGGCCGTCCAGCAGTCGCGGCACCAAATGAAGAGGCAGGTTGTCGATCGCCTCGAACCCCAGATCCTCGAGCACATGGATCGCCGTCGAGCGACCGGCACCCGAGGGGCCGGTCACCAGCACCAGCTGGGCCATCGCCAGAGTTTTCTCCGTGGTCACTGATCTTGCCGTCCGGCTTTGAGGTATTGCAGCAATGCTGCCGTAAAATGTGGGGTGGCGACACGCAGAAGCAACGGTACAGATTGCCCCAGCAGGTCAGTTTCATGGTGATGCGGCAGCCGTTCGGTTTCCGTCCGGTCGAGGTCCAGCACGGCAAAGAGCGGGGTCGCTCCAACTGTGGCCGCGTGCAGGATGCCGATACCGCGCGCTTCGATCAGCCCGGCGATCGTGGGCGGGGCCGCCGCGATCAGATCGTCGCCCTGTCGCGTCACCAGCGTCCGGTCATCCGCCACCAGCTGCGCGCCGTAGGCCATCAGCGCCAGCGCCATTGAGGATTTTCCGCTGCCGGAGGCGCCGGTGATGAGCAGGGCGCGCCGCCCCAGCGCGACACAGCTGGCATGCAGGATCGTCTGTTCGGTTATGGGGTTGCCCCCGGTCATGGTTCAGACCGGGAGACCGACAACAAACCGCGCGCCGAGCGGTTCCGAGGTCACGTCGGCTTCGGTCGGGCGGATGTTCTCGGCCCAGATGACGCCGCCATGCGCCTCGACGATCTGTTTGGAAATCGCCAGGCCGAGGCCCGAGTTGTTGCCGAAATGCTCTTCGGGGCGCTGCGAATAAAAGCGTTTAAAGATTTTGCTCAGCGCCTCTTCGGGGATGCCCGGACCGGTGTCCTCGACCACCACCAGGACCCGATTCGACCGCCGCCGCGCCCAGACCCGGATCGCGTCTCCTTCTTCGCAGAAGGATACCGCATTGGTGATCAGGTTGACAAAGACCTGCGCCAGCCGTGCCTCGAGCCCCTGGATATAGATGGGGTCGGGCGGCATATCGGTGATATAGTCGATGCCCTTGGCGCGGGCGTCTTCGCCCAGATACTGGTTCAGGTTGCCCAGCATGGTCAGCAGGTCGAACTGTTCCTCGTCTTCCTTGACCAGTTCCGCGTCCAGCCGCGAGGCGTTGGAAATGTCGCTGACCAGCCGGTCCAGACGGCGCACGTCATGTTCGATCACGTCCAGCAGCTTTTCGCGCTGATCCTCGCGTTTGACCATGCGAAGGGTGCCCACCGCCGATTGCAGGCTGGCCAGCGGGTTCTTGATTTCATGCGCCACGTCGGCGGCAAACTGTTCGTTGCCGTCGATACGGTTATAGAGCGCCGAGACCATGCCGCGCAAAGCGCGGCTGAGACGGCCGATTTCGTCGGGGCGCGCGCTGAGATCGGGGATGCGGATGCGACCGGGGTTCATGCGCCGCACGTTGCGGTCGCGGCCCAGTTCCACCGCCTCGGCCAGATCGGCCAACGGGTTGGCGATGGTCGAGGCAAGCACCAGGCTGAGGCCGACCGAGACAAGCAGGGCCACCACGAACATCTGCAGGACCCGCTCGCGTTCGCCTCGGACCAGGGTGTCGATTTCGCCGGCCGGGCTGACCACCGAGACGACGCCGACAGGATCGCCGGCCAGCAGGATCGGGGTTGCCGCGACAAAGGCACTTTCTCCGCCGGCCCCGGTGATCCGGTTGACAACGGTGCCGCGTGCCAGCGCCTCTGGCACCATGGACCCCAGCTGTTCCTCGACCGTTGCGACGTCGGTCGGGGCAGGGGCCGAGAACAGCTTTGCCGCCGCGTTCCAGACCGCGGAAAGCCCGTCGCTGATCAATGTTCTGTTGCCGGTTTCACCGGCGTCGGTCCCCGGCAATGTGTCCGGATTGGTTCCCGCGCCCTTGGTCTGGCCGATCAGAGTCTCGGACGGGTCGAAGACAAAGACCTCGACGCCCTGCCTCAGGCTGAGACGGTCCAGCGTGGCCCCCACATCGACGCCGTCTCCCGCAGCCATGCTGACAGGTCCGCGCGCCGGAAGGCTGGCTTCGAACACATTGGCGATCAACCTCGCCTCGCCCACCAGAGCGGCCGCGCGTTGTGATACCAGACCGTCGCGCGCGGCATTCAGATAGAGAATGCCGGCCACCAGCATCACAAGGGCGATCAGGTTGAAAACGATGATCTTTCTGGTCAGGGGCGAGCCCCTCAGCGAGAAGAAACCGCGCCGGGCGCGCTTGGCCCGCATCTCTTGCGCGACGGTGCTGCGCGGGGCGATCCAGTCATCGCCCAGCACCACGTCGCCGCTAGAGTGGTTTTCGATTGTGCCAGTGTCGCGCACGACAGTCCTTTCGCCCCTGAGCATTGTCCGAGCCCCCGGAGCTACCCGGAGATCGCCCCGGACCGGTTATTCTTCGTTATACCTGTAGCCGATGCCATAGAGCGTCTCAATCGCAGCGAAATCATCGTCCGCGCTGCGCATCTTCTTGCGCAACCGCTTGATGTGGCTGTCGATGGTGCGGTCGTCGACATAGACCTGATCGTCATAGGCCACGTCCATCAGCTGGTCTCGGCTTTTGACGAATCCGGGACGTTGCGCCAGCGCCTGCAGCAACAGGAATTCGGTGACCGTCAGCGAAACGTCCTGACCCTTCCACGACACCGCATGGCGCAGCGGATCCATCCGCAGGTGGCCGCGTTCCATCACCTTGGTTTCCGCGGTCGTACCCACGACATCGCCGGCCACCGCGTCCTGCCGCCGCAGCAGCGCACGAATGCGTTCGACCAGCAGCCGCTGTGAAAACGGCTTTTTCACGTAGTCGTCGGCCCCCATGCGCAGGCCGAGGACCTCGTCGATCTCGTCGTCCTTGGAGGTCAGAAAGATAACCGGCATCTGGGTCTTCTGCCGCAACCGCTGCAGCAGATCCATGCCATCCATGCGCGGCATCTTTATATCCAGAACCGCCATGTCAGGCAGTTTCTTGTTGAAGGCGTCGAGTGCGGCCTGACCATCGTTAAACGTTTCGACCTCAAAGCCTTCGGCTTCGAGGGTCATGGAAACCGACGTCAGAATGTTCCTGTCGTCGTCCACCAATGCAATCTTTGACATCTGAAGTGCCTCTACCCTCCTCGGTTACGCTTTGTTTTTTGAATAGTCATCGCTCTTTTGGCGTTTCGAATCAATCCTTAACTGCGAATCGCACGTTCAATTCACCCGTATTGGGTCAAAAAAACGTTAAGCATGATTGAAATGCCGCACTCTGGTCGCCGCCGGAAAAGATGGTTGCGCTAAACATTGCCGTGGTTGCGCTAACTGAACCAAAGCGTCCTGTTCATGCCCCAAAACGTCATGTTAAGACCCGCCTCACCGGGCTATTTTCCGGCTTACCGCCGCTTGGCTCGGACGAATTTCACGCGACGCCAAGCGCCGCTACAGGAGAGACGACAACATGACATCTGGACGGGTGAACCCGCAATTCCGCCTCGAAGATCAGGGCATCGAGGGCCTGGGCAATGTCTATTACAACCTCATGGAGCCGGCGCTGGTCGAGGCCGCGCTGAAACGCGAAGAGGGCAAACTGGGCAACGGCGGCGCTTTCCTCGTCTCCACGGGCAAGTTCACCGGCCGTTCACCCAAGGACAAGCATGTCGTCAAGACAGACAGCGTAGCCGACACCATCTGGTGGGAAAACAACCGCGCCATGTCGCCCGAAGGCTTTGACGCGCTCTACGAGGACATGCTGGCCCACATGAAGGGCAAGGATTACTTTGTTCAGGATCTGGTCGGCGGATCCGATCCGACCCATGCGATCAATGTGCGCATGGTGACCGAACTGGCCTGGCACAACCTGTTCATCCGCCACATGCTGCGCCGTCCCGACCGCGAGGATCTGAACGATTTCATCGCTGACTTCACGGTCATCAACTGCCCCAGCTTCAATGCCGATCCAGAGCGGCACAACTGCCGCAGCGAAACCGTGATCGCGATGAACTTCGACAAGAAGCTGATCCTGATCGGCGGCACCGAATATGCCGGCGAAAACAAGAAGTCCGTGTTCACCCTGCTGAACTACTTGCTGCCCGGCAAGGGCATCATGGCGATGCATTGCTCGGCCAACCATGCCGTTGGCAACCCGGTCGACACCGCGATCTTCTTTGGCCTCAGCGGCACCGGCAAGACCACGCTGTCCGCCGATCCGGCGCGCGTGCTGATCGGTGACGACGAACACGGCTGGTCCGACCGCGGCACCTTCAACTTCGAAGGCGGCTGCTATGCCAAGACCATCAACCTTTCGCCCGAGGCCGAGCCGGAAATCTACGCGACGACCTCCAAGTTCGGCACCGTGATCGAGAACATGGTCTATGACGAAGAGACCCTCGAACTGGACTTCGAGAACAGCTCGCTGACCGAGAACATGCGCTGTGCCTATCCGCTTGAGTATATCTCCAACGCGTCCAGCACCGCATTGGGCGGCCACCCCAAGAACATCATCCTGCTGACCTGCGACGCCTATGGCGTTCTGCCGCCGATCTCGCGGTTGACCCCGGCGCAGGCGATGTACCACTTCCTGTCCGGCTTCACCTCCAAGACGCCCGGAACCGAACGCGGCGTGGTCGAGCCCGAGCCGACCTTCTCGACCTGCTTCGGCGCGCCCTTCATGCCGCGCCGACCCGAGATCTATGGCAACCTGCTGCGCGACAAGATCGCCCAACACGGCGCGACCTGCTGGCTGGTGAACACCGGCTGGACCGGCGGCGCCTACGGCACCGGCCAGCGGATGCCGATCAAGGCCACCCGCGCGCTGCTGACCGCGGCGCTGGACGGCACGCTGGCGGATGCAGAATTCCGCCGGGATGCAAACTTTGGCTTTGACGTGCCGGTCGATGTCCCGGGCGTGGCCGAAGTGCTGCTGGATCCGCGCCGGACCTGGGGCGATCCAGAGGGTTACGACAAGCAGGCTGCCAAGCTGGTGCAGATGTTTGCCGACAACTTCGAACAGTACGTGCCCTATATCGACGATGACGTCAAAGCCGTCGCCATCGGCTGATAGCGCGCAAGTCTTCGTTAGATGCCCTCCGGCTCGCCGGGGGGCATTTTTGTGCGGGAAGGGGGGGCGTGCCGTGCTTGACATGCCGCGCTGCAACAGCCCCAGTGAACGCATGCCGATTATGCGTACCCTCATGGCCTGTCTGGCTCTGCTTATACCGGCTCTCGCTGGCGCCCAGGACACGGTTAGGGTCGATGACGGCAGGCTGCGCATCACATACGGCGCGTTTTGTCAGCAGCTTTCCGTTGGCGAAGTCGCCGCGCCGGACACCCTGGCGAACAAGGTCGATCTGCTGCCATCCACGCCCGATATCCGCTGGCCCGGCACCCGCATACCCGCTGCTCCCGGAATCTCTTTCGGCGTACGCAGCGAAACACCCGATGGCGCCACCTATGACCCGGTGGTGATCGAGGTCAGCCACCCGCCGCTGGGCGGTACGGGGCCGGACCGGCAAAGCTATCTGACCCGGCTGGGCGGGGACGGCCCCTCGATAAACGCCTACAGTTTCGATGTACCCGAGGAACTGGTGACCGGGCAATGGACCTTGCGGGCAACCTATTTCGGTCGCCTTCTCTACCAGGTGACCTTTGATGTCGTCCCGGCCGAAACCATGCCGCAGATCGCCAATGCCTGCGACCAATATCTCGGGTCCTGACGCGGCAGAGGTTCTTTGGATCACTTATGGCTTGGGGCGCGCCGTTTGCAAGACAGCGCGTAGAGTGCAAAAGGCCGCTCCGGTGTGGAGCGGCCCCTCTGTGTTGCGGTGGGCTTTCGGTGCTTTTGCGAGCAAAAGCGCCTGTCG
>JBFHMM010000176.1:0-8458 GCA_041594355.1 Paracoccaceae bacterium
CCTATGACGGCTCGCCGCTGAATTCGGCCGATGCATTGGCCGGCCCGGCCCGCACGCGGCCCGGGTCGCCCTGCCTCGACGTACCGCTGGGCGACGGTTACCTGCTGCAGAAACTGGGCGCCCGGTTCACCCTGCTGACGATTGATGCCGAGGCCCCGGACGAGATCGAGGAAGACGGCGTGACGGTCACCAGGCTGGCGCTGTCGGTCAAGGACGATCCGACACTGGCGCTCAAGGAGCGGTATCTGGGCGACGCGGAATCGGGCGTCTATCTGATCCGCCCCGACCAGCACGTCGCCGCCCGGCGTGCCACATATGACGACAACCTGTTCCGCGCCGCGATCCGCCGCGCCACCGGCAAGGAGTAACACCCATGTCCGATCTGACCCTGACCCCGAACATTGATAACGCCGACGATTTCTACGCCGATCTGCTGGAAGCCCACGAAGGGCTGGAAAAATCCGACAGCGAGGCGCTGAATGCCCGGCTGATCCTGATCTTGGCCAACCATATTGGCGACCGCCACGTGCTGAACCAGGCGCTGAACGCGGCTGCGTTCAAGACGGAGGATTAAGAAAATGAAAATCGAGAAAATTCACCACGTCGCCTATCGCTGCAAGGATGCCAAGGAGACGGTGGAATGGTACGGCGAGATGCTGAACATGGATTTTATCCTGGCCATCGCCGAGGACCATGTCCCGTCCACCCATGAACCCGACCCCTACATGCACCTGTTCTTGGACGCGGGTGACGGCAACGTGCTGGCATTCTTCGAACTGCCCACCAAACCCGAGATGGGCCGCGACCCCAACACGCCCGCGTGGGTCCAGCATATCGCCTTCAAGGTCAAGGACCGGGCCGAACTGCTGGAGTTCAAGGCGCATCTGGAGGCCAAGGGCGTCGATGTTCTAGGCGTGACCGACCATTCGATCTTTCACTCGATTTATTTCTTCGATCCCAACGGCCACCGTGTCGAGCTGGCCTGTCCGGACCCCGAAGAAGAGGCCATGCTGGCACGGTTGAACGATGTGAAATGGGACATGCTGGAAGAGTGGTCGCGGACCAAGACGGCCCCCAAGCACGCGGAGTGGATGCACGCCAAGGAACTCAGCGACGCCTGATCCCCGGCCATGATACGAATGGACAACCGGCCCTGGCGCAGATTGTCCTGTCTTTATTGCTTGGGAGGGCATGATGGACACGGTTTTGTTTGATTACTGGCGCTCGTCCGCCAGTTACCGTGTGCGCATTGCGCTGAACCTGGCCGGGATCCCCTATCGTTCGGCGCCGGTCGATCTGGTCAGGGGAGATCACAAGGGGGCCGATCACCTTGCCCGAAACCCGCAGGGCTTTGTCCCGGTTATAGATATTGACGGGTTACGGTTGACCCAATCGCTGGCGATCCTCGATTACCTCGACAATACACGCGGTCTGAAGCTATTGCCCGCAAACCCCGGCAACCGGGCCCGGGCAATGGCATTGGCCCATGCCATTGCCGTGGACATTCACCCGGTCTGCAACCTCTCCGTGGCCGCCGAAGCCGACAAGATGTCCGGCGATCGCGACGGCGCACGGCAGGCATGGATGCAGCGGTTCATCCGTCCCGGCCTGATCGCCTTCGAGGTGCTGCTGGCCGGGTTCGACCAGACCCCCTATTGCTGTGGTGATACGCCGGGTCTGGCCGACATCTGCCTGATGCCACATTTTTACAATGCGCACAGGTGGGAGGTGGACATCACCGACTTGCCCCGCTGCCTGGCCGTTGAAACCGCCTGTGCCGCGCATCCCGCCTTCGCCACAGCGCACCCCGATCAAGCAAAACCGGCTTGACTGCCCGCATTCTACTCTGCGGAAAATTTTTCTAACCAACACGGTAATCTTGGTGTTACGCTAAGTAGGTTCGGGGCAGAAATAACTGTTTCGGCCCCCGTTCTATGGGAGGAAATACATTGAAAACCAAGGCACTCGCAGGCTTTGCCTGCGCTATTACCATGGCCGCGACAACTGCATTCGCGCAGGACTGCCGTGAATCGAAGTGGGGCGCCGACGACGAGATCGGTTCCGCCAACCTGGTGACCCCGGAAAACACCCTCATGGCGGCCAAGCTGATCAAGCAGGGTAAATCCACGCCCCTGGGCATCGTCATCGATTCTAAAACCCCGGCCTTTGCACCGCGCAGCCTGAACCTGCAGGTGGTTCAGCCGAACCAGCAGGGCGGTCGGAAGCTGACTCAGTTCGGCTACCCCAGCAACTATAACGATGACATCCTGCAAACCTGGGTGGGCATCGGCAGCCAGATCGACGGGCTCGGTCACCTCGGAGAGAAGGGCTATTACTACAACTGTCTTGACGAGAAAGAGATCAGTGCGATCACCGGCCTGACCAAACTGGGCGTACACGCCATTCCGCCGTTGGTCGGCCGTGCCGTGATCCTGGACATGGCTAAACATGCCGGCAAGGATTTCCTTACTGCAGGCGACCACTTTGGCGAGGCCGAGATCAAGGCCGCCGCCGAGGCACAGGGCGTCAGCATCGGCAAGGGCGACATCGTCCTGTTTCACACAGGCTGGACCGAGAACATGCTGGACAGCGACCCGACGGCCTGGGTGTCGGGTGAACCGGGCATCAACGTGAGCGGCTCGCGCTACTTGGCATCGCTGGACGTGATGGCCGTGGGTGCCGACACCTGGGGTATCGAGCCGGTTCCGCCGGCAAAAGGCGACGGGGTGTTTTACGGCCACGTGGTGCTGCTGAAGGAAAACGGCATCTACATCCTGGAAACCATGAACACCGGCCCGGTACTGCGTGACGGCGTGAACGAATTCATGTTCGTCCTGGGGCAGGCCCGGATTCGCGGGACGGTGCAGATGATCATCAACCCGGTGGCGCTGTACTGAACGTCGACATGAAAACCACCCCCGCCGCATGTAGCGGCGGGATACTCTTTGAAAGGTTTTGGCAAGAATTTTCGAAAAATGCTTGGGCTACAATTTCCAGGTCAGCCCGGCTGGTGATCGAAACTGTATTCCGGCAACTGGCCAAAAGCGGATTTCAGCGCCTCGCCCCAACCGTTCGACACCGTCTGGTAATAGGGATCCGATTCGGCAATCCTGCCCTGCCGGCCAAACTTCAGGCTGTCCCGCCCATAGGTTACGTAATCCAGCGGCAAGCCCACGGACAGGTTGGATTTGATCGTGCTGTCAAAGCTGACCAGCAACAGTTTGATCGCCTGCTCAAAGCTCATTTCCGGATCATAGGCACGCACCAGAATCGGCTTGCCGTACTTGGTTTCACCGATTTGGAAAAACGGGTTGTCATCCGAAGCTTCGATGAAATTGCCTTCGGGATAAATCAGGAAAAGCCGCGGCGCGCTTCCCTTGATCTGTCCACCCATGATCATCGTCGCGCCAAAGGTGCTGGCGTTGGGCTGGGCGCCGCCTTCGACGTTGTGCGCGATAACTTCCTTGAGGATCTGCCCGACCTCGCGCGCGATCTGAAACATCGACGGCGCGTCAAGAATCGACGGCGACCGGTCGCCCGGCGCCTTGGTGCGTTCGTCAATCAGCCCAACAACGGCCTGTGTCGTGGCCAGATTACCCGCGGTCATCAGGGTGATGACCCGGTCGCCCGGCACCTCCCACGTGTGCATTTTCCGCGCGGTTGCAATATTGTCGAGCCCGGCATTCGTCCGCGTATCGGACATGAACACCAGCCCCTTGTTCAGAAGCATCCCAACACAATACGTCATGGTGCCCGCCGCTCGCCTTTGCTGTTGATTGCTTCGCAGCCTACCGGCGAAGCGTTGCGCATTCTTTACGCTATTGCTGTTCCACCTGCAATTTCACATGCAGCCTTTCCCCCGCCGCGCCAAGCCTTAGCCCCGACACAGGAGCGGCCCCGGAATAGTCCAGCCCGGTGGCCACCCGGACATACCTGTCATCGGGGGAAATGCCGTTCGACACGTCGAAGCCGACCCAGCCGAGGTCGGGCAGATGCGCCTCTGCCCAAGCATGGCCGGCGTTCTGGTCGATCTGCCCATCCATGCTGAGATAGCCGCTGACATAGCGCGCGGGATAGCCAAGGTGGCGGGCGACGGCGATGAACACATGCGCATGGTCCTGACAGACACCGTGACCCTCGGTCAGGACCTGTTCCGCGCTCAGCTCGGGGTCCGCCTGATCGGTGGAGTAAGGCACTTTCTCAAGGATGTTGGACGACAGCCGGTGCAGGTCGTTCAGCGCATTGCCGGTCTGTTCCAGCGCCGCGGCCATCACCCGTACCTGGGTACCCGGCCGTGTCAGGCTGGTCGACCTCTGGTACAGCCACAGCGGAACAAATCCGGTCTGGCGGCCCACGATGCCGTGGGTGTCGGTGACCTCGACCTCGCCCTGGCAATGGACGGTGATTTCGCTGGCACCGGGGTCAAAGCTGATCAGGTCCACCGTGTTGCTGTGTTCGTCCTCGAACGTCAGCTGCTTCTTGCCGCCCTCGATCGTGATGTCCCAGTTTTCGACCACCTGATTGGCGCGCGATTTCGGACGCAGCCGCAGTTGCTGCAGCGCGTAAGCCACCGGGGTGTCATAGTGATACGACGTCGTGTGGGAAATCTTCAGTCGCATGTCCGGCTACTCGATGAACCTGTAATCTGTCTCGATCTGTTTCCCCAGCATATGGCTGTCCGACAGAAACTCCATGATGAACTCATGCAAGCCGCCATCGAAGATATCGTCAATGGTCGTGTTCTCGAATCTGTCGCAGATCTCTGCCACCTTCTGGTGGCAGGGCATCCGTTCCCCGTAGTCCTGCGCCAGATAGTCGAGGTTGTCGGAAATCTTGCGATAACAGAACGCCAGCGAACGCGGCAGGCGATGGTCTAGGATCAGGAACCGCGCGATGTCGCGTGGATTGTATTCATTTTCGTGCAGCGTCTGATAGGCACGTGTGGCAGAGGTCGATCGCAGGATGGTTTCCCACTGCACATTGTCCGTGGCGCTGCCGACATGCATGACCGACGGCAGCAGGATATAGTATTTCACATCCAGGACACGCGCTGTGTTGTCGGCGCGTTCAAAGAAAGTGCCCAGCCGGGCGAAGTTGTAGATATCGTTGCGCACCATGGTCCCGGCCAGCGCGCCGCGCACATATGCGCTCCGCTGGCGGACGATCTGCAGGATGTCGGGCAGATCCTGCTGGCCAACCTGCCGCGCAAGAAGCTCTTTCAGGTCCATCCAGCATTCGTTGACCGCTTCCCATACCTCGCGGGTCAGTGCGGTGCGCACCATCCGCGCGTTGGTGCGCGCGGATTCAACTGATGACATGACGCTGCCGGGGTTGGATTTGTCCCGCAGCAGGAAATTGACCACCCGCGCCGAATCCACGCCATCGTACCTTTGCTGGTATTCGGCCAGCAGGCCCAGCGCCGTCAGAATGGAGGTCCATTCGCTTTCCGCCGCGCTGGAGCGGGTCAGCGACATCCGCATACCCGCGTCGATCATCCGTGCGGTGTTTTCGCTGCGCTCCATATAGCGCAGCATCCAGAACATGCCCCCTGCCGTCTTGCCCAGCATCGTTAATCGTCCTCCAGCACCCAAGTGTCCTTGGTGCCTCCGCCCTGGCTTGAGTTCACCACCAGAGATCCCTTTTTCAGCGCGACTCGAGTCAGCCCGCCGGGAATGATCTCAACCCCGTTTGGCGAGGCCAGCGCAAAGGGCCGCAGGTCCACGTGGCGGGGGGACAGGCCCTTGGACGCCAGGATCGGGACCGTCGATAGCGACAGCGTCGGCTGGGCAATGTAGTTCGACGCCTTGGCCTCCAGCTTGGCGCGAAACTCGGAAAGTTCCTTTTTGCTGGCGGCCGGCCCCACCAGCATGCCGTAGCCACCGGATCCGTGCACTTCCTTGACCACCAGTTCGTCAAGGTGATCCAGCACATAAGACAGCGCCTCGGGGTCGGAACAGCGCCATGTCGGTACGTTGTTCAGGATCGGACGTTCGCCGGTATAGAACTCGACGATTTCGGGCATGTAGGAATAGATCGCCTTGTCGTCCGCGATACCGGTGCCCGGCGCGTTGGCGATGGTGATCCCCCCCGCCCGGTAGACGTCCATGATGCCCGGCACCCCCAGCATACTCTCGGGATTGAATGTCAGCGGGTCGAGATATTCATCATCGACGCGGCGATACAGCACGTCGATGGGTTGGTACCCCCGTGTCGTGCGCATCGCGACCCGTCCGTCCACGACGCGCAGGTCATGACCCTCCACTAGCTCCGCGCCCATCTGATCGGCCAGGAACGCATGCTCGTAATAGGCAGAGTTGTGAATGCCCGGCGTCAGCACCGCCACCACCGGGTGCTCCTGGGTCATGTCCGGCCGGCATGCGCTGAGAGATCTGCGCAGCGCACGTGGGTAGTGGCTGACACCGCGGACGCGGTTCTGGCTGAACAGTTCGGGGAACATGTGCAGCATGGTTTCGCGATTTTCCAGCATGTAGGACACGCCGGACGGGGTCCGGGCGTTGTCCTCCAGTACGTAGAATTCGTTTTCACCAGTCCGCACGAGGTCGGTGCCGACGATGTGAGTATAGATATTGCCCGGCGGCGATACACCGATCATCTCGGGCAAGAAGGCGTCGTTGTTCGCGATCATCTCGACCGGAACGCGGCCGGCGCGAATAATCTCCTGTCGGTGGTATATATCATGCAGAAAGGCGTTGATCGCCCGCACCCGCTGTTCGATACCGCGCGACAGGGTCTGCCATTCCCGTGCGGTAATGATGCGGGGCACCAGATCAAAGGGGATCAGCCGTTCGGTCGCCTCTTCGACGCCGTAGACGTTGAACGTGATGCCGGTCAGACGGAACAGACTTTCAGCGCGGGCCGATTTACGCCTGAGATGTGCCACTTCTTCCTTCGAAAACCAATCGCAGTATTTCTCGTATGGCTTGCGGGGCTGACCGGAAAAACCGGTCATCTCATCAAAAATCGGCCGCGGCTTTGTCATTCAGTCACCTTGTTTTGTACCGCCATGGTTACAAGTCTACGGATCAGATGTGAGAGCCCTCGTGCTGTTCCGCGACATTTGTCGCCACCCCCCGGCTTCCATCGCCCAAAGTTTGGGCAACACCCCGGGTCGTTCGGCGGTCAATCGGCTTCGCCCTCCACTTCGGTGGCGCACAGGTCGCCCAACAGGTCCAGCAATTCGTCGTATCGGTCTGCACCCATCCGGTCGCGCACCTGATTCATCAGCGCGACGCTGGTGGCCAGGTTGGCGTCTATCACCGCTCGTCCCTGTTCCGTGATCGACACGATCTGCTTGCGCCGGTCGGCGGCATCGGGACTGCGGGCGATCAGCTCCTTTTCCTCGAGCTTTTGCAGAATGCGGGTCAGGCTGGGCAAAAGCAAGCATGCCGCATCAGCGATGCGCGTCGGCTTCATCGGGCCGCCTTCCTGCAGCATGCGCAGAACGCGCCATTGCTGTTCGGTGATCCCGACATCCGCCAGCATTTTTCGGATCGGCCCCATCACACGCTCTCGCGCGCGCAGCAGTGCAATCGGCATCGAACAACAAGTGGAGAGAGGTGGTTTTGTCATACCACAGTTTTGACCGGCTTCCGCTCAATGCGCAACAGTGATCGAAAAACAGGCGACCTGACAGACGTAGGGTAAATTGCGGCGCATATTTATGAATTAAAGGGAGGAGGGGAACGCGATGCCGCATGTCATCGTCGATTGTTCGGCAAATGTGGAACACTGGGTCGACAGGCCCGCCCTGTCGGGCGCAACACTCGACACCACCTCGCCCGTTTACGAAAGCCTGATCTGCACCGTGGCGCGCGGTGGCACCGACGACATCGATGCCGCAACACAAGCCGCGCGCGATGCCCTTCCCGCATGACGCGACATATCGACGCTGGAACGCAAGAAAATCCTGCACAAGAGCGCCGAATAGGTCGCATTCTGCGAGTGCTGGGGTACCGGGCAGGCCCTGCGGTTCATGTCCAAGGCTGCGCAGCGCGAAGCTGAGAACTGTCGCTTGTTCGCGGACAAGGTGACCGCCGCCCGCGACAGCCAGCACCTGCAATCGCCTACGCAGATGAACGTGACCACCCGCGAGCCGACGATTCACCCGCAACGCAAGCTCTACAACGGGGTCAAACCGCTGCGGATAGACCATTTCAACATGTTCAGCGCAGAGGTGTATGCCAGCGTCGTATTCTACTGCGAAATGGGATCAGGTCACTGAATATACCGAGGACGACCCGCAGCGGCAAACCCTGTGGGGCGCTCCCGCGCCGCGCAGCTGGTTCGAACACGGGTCTTTTTCGAAGGCGCGGAGATCAGGGACAGCAGCTTGAAGGCGCAGCCGATCATCGCGCCATAACGCACTTGCGTAGGGTGGGGTTTCACCTCACCGTTTGGCCGGAAACGGGAGCATCATGATGAATTGGAACGACTTTGC
>JBFHMM010000177.1:0-8443 GCA_041594355.1 Paracoccaceae bacterium
ATCGACATCGAGGGTGGTGCCGTGCGGGGCGTGAAGACCACGCGCGGGACGATCCGCGCCGGCAAGGTCGGCATCGTGGTGGCCGGACGGTCCAGCCAGGTGGCGGCGATGGCCGGAATGCGCCTGCCGTTTGAAAGCCACGTGTTGCAGGCCTTTGTCACCGAGGGGCTCAAGCCGGCGATCGACCAGGTCATCACCTTTGGCATGGGCCATTTCTATATCAGCCAGTCAGACAAGGGCGGGCTGGTCTTTGGTGGAGACATCGACATGTACGCCTCCTATGCGGCGCGCGGCAACCTGCCGGCGGTCGAACATGTGATGGAGGCCGGAATGGCGCTGATGCCGATGATCGGCAAGGCAAAAGTTCTGCGCAGCTGGGGCGGGATCATGGATATGACGCCCGACGGGTCACCGGTCATCGATCAGACCGGGATCGAAGGGCTTTTCCTGAATTGCGGCTGGAACTACGGCGGGTTCAAGGCGGTTCCGGCATCCGGAGATTGCTTTGCGCATTTGATGGCGACGGGACGCCCGCATCCGGCGGCGACAGGATTCCGTCTGGACCGGTTCCGGACCGGCTATGGCATCCTCGACGAGGAGGGCACCGGTGCGCAGCACAATCTTCATTGAGCGGCGTGGCGTGGCGTCGGATTCGAGTATTTGGGACGAGATGAAACAGGGGGTTGCGCGATGAGGATCACCTGTCCGATTTGCGGCGAGCGGGACCGGCGTGAGTTTTACTATCGCGGCGCGGCGCTCGACCGGCCGAACCCCGGGGGCGGGCCGGAGGCATGGGACGATTATGTCTATCTGCGGGATAACCCGGCAGGGGTGACGCGGGACCTATGGTATCACGACGCCGGGTGCGGCAGCTGGCTGGTGGTGGAGCGGGACACGGTGAGTCACGCGGTTCTGGACGTGGCCCCGGCGGCGGGCGCGGATTGATGAGGGTCGCAGGCAATGGGCTGCTGGACCCGTCGCGGTCGGTGCCGTTCACCTTTGATGGGGTTCGGTACGCCGGGTTGGAGGGCGACTCGCTGGCCTCGGCCCTGCTGGCCAACGATGTGCGGCTGGTAGGGCGGTCGTTTAAATATCACCGTCCGCGCGGGGTCCTGACGGCCGGGAGCGAAGAGCCAAACGCGCTGGTCACGCTGAGGCGGGACGCCGGCCGGGATCCGAATGTAAGGGCAACCGTACAGGAGCTGTACGAGGGATTGGAGGCCAGCAGTCAGAATCGGTGGCCGTCGCTGAGGTTCGATGCCATGGCCATCAACGACCTGGCCGCGCCGTTTCTGGGGGCCGGGTTTTACTACAAAACCTTCATGTGGCCCCGGTCTTTCTGGGAGAAACTGTATGAGCCGGTCATCCGGCGCGCCGCTGGGTTGGGGGCGTTGTCGGACGTTGCCAACACGGACAGGTACGAACGCGCCAACGCCTTCTGCGATGTGCTGGTTGTGGGGGCGGGGCCGGCCGGGTTGATGGCGGCCTTGGTCGCCGGGAGGACCGGTGCCGACGTCATTGTCGCGGACGAGGATTTCCGGCCGGGCGGTCGTCTTCTGGCCGAAAACGACACCATTGACGGGAAGGGCGGAGCGGCCTGGGTGCAGGATGTGGTGAGCGAGTTGGCGGGGATGGACAACGTACGTCTGATGACGCGGACAACCGTGGTCGGTGCCTATGATCAAGGGACCTATGGCGCGCTGGAACGGGTCGGCCATCATCGGACACATCAGCCCAACGGGCTGCCACTGGAATGCTTCTGGCGGATTGTGGCGAGACGGACGGTGCTGGCGGCGGGGGCGTTGGAGCGTCCGGTTGCGTTTCGGGACAATGACCGACCCGGCATAATGATGGCCGGGGCTGTACGGGCCTATCTGAACCGTTGGGGTGTGAGCCCGGGCAAGGCGATGACGGTCTTTGCCAACAGTGACGACGGGCATCGCACGGCGCGCGATCTGCTTGAGGCCGGCGTACATGTTGCTGGGGTCATCGACAGCCGCCCAGATGCGCCGAAGGCCGCTGATTTCGCGGTCTATCGCGGCGCTCAGGTTTGCGGCAGCAGCGGTCGGCGCGGTTTGGAAAGCATCACCATCAGAACCCAGAGCGGTGAGCAACGGCTGCAAAGCGATTGCCTGGCTGTGTCGGGCGGCTGGAACCCGACCCTGCATCTGACCTGTCACATGGGCGCGTGGCCCAGGTGGAATTCTGATATCGCGGCGTTTGTTCCTGTCGAGGGCGCTGTGCCCGGCATGGTTGCCGCTGGCGCTTGCAACGGGGCATTTTCGACGGCGGCCTGCATGCAGGATGGCGTCCGCGCGGGGCGAGAGGTTCTGTCCCAGATTGGTCTGACGGCGCCGGACGTCGAACTGCCTGTGGCCAACGATGCAGAGACCGGCTTGCAACCTCTTTGGGCGGTTCCGGGAAAAGGGCGGGCCTGGCTGGATTTTCAGAACGATGTAACGGTCAAGGATGTGAAACAGGCAGCGGCAGAGAACTTCCGCTCGGTCGAGCACATGAAGCGCTATACCACGCAGGGGATGGCCACCGATCAGGGCAAGAACTCCAACGTGGTCGCATTGGCGGTTTTGGCCGACGTAACGGGGCGCAGCATCCCCGAGACGGGAACCACTACATTTCGACCACCCTACAGCCCGGTTGCAATTGCGGCGCTCGGTGCGGGAGCGCAGGACAGGGGGTTTGCACCCGAACGGTTCACCACCAGCCACATGGCCAGTGTCGAGCGTGGCGCGCCGATGATCGAGGCAGGGTTGTGGTACCGGCCCAGCTATTTCCCGGCGCCTGGCGAAACGACCTGGCGGCAGTCGTGCGATCGCGAAGTCGACACGGTGCGGCAGGCGGTGGGGGTCTGCGATGTGTCGACTTTGGGCAAGATCGACATTCAGGGCGCGGATGCGGGCGCGTTTCTGGATTTTGTTTATGCCAACACCTTCAGAACTCTGAAAGTCGGGCGCGTCCGCTATGGGCTGATGCTGCGCGAGGACGGGTTTGTCATGGACGACGGCACCACCGCGCGGCTGGGAGAGCATCACTACCTGACGACCACGACCACTGCGGCGGCGGGCGAGGTCATGCGGCATCTGGAGCATGCGCACCAGGTGTTGCGCCCGGAACTGGATGTCGCCTTTGCGTCGGTTACTGAGCAATGGGCGCAATTCGCGGTAGCTGGGCCAAAATCGCGCGCGTTGCTGGACAGCGTTCTGGATGTGCCGCTGGATCCGGCGAACTGGCCCTTTATGGCCTGCGGTCCAGTTTCGGTCATGGGGGTGAACGGGCGGTTGTTCCGGATCTCCTTTTCCGGCGAACATGCTTATGAACTGGCTGTTCCGGCGCGATACGGCGACAGCCTGTTTCGCATGTTGGTCGCGCGGGCCGAGGCGTTGGGCGGCGGGCCCTACGGCATGGAAGCGCTGAACGTGCTGCGGATCGAGAAGGGATTCATCACCCACGCCGAGATCCACGGCCGCACCACCGCGTTCGACATCGGGATGGCGCGGATGGTCTCTGCCCGGAAGGACTTTATCGGCAAGGCGCTGTCACAGCGGCCAGGACTGCTCGATCCCTCGCGTGAACGGCTGGTAGGGCTGCGCCCGGTGGGAGCGGTCAAGCAGATAGTCTCGGGAGCGCATCTGTTCGAAGCCGATGCCGACGCGGTTCGGCAAAACGATCAGGGCTATGTCACCTCCGTCTGTTACTCGCCTACCATGGGCCAGATGCTGGGGCTTGGGTTTCTGAAAGGCGGGCCCGACAGATATGGGGAAACCGTTCGGATGGTGGACCACTTGCGCGGGATAGAAACCCTGTGTGTGGTGGTAAACCCGGTCTTCTTCGACCCGGACGGAGGTCGCGTACGTGGCTGAGTTGATTGCGAGATCCCCCTGCGGCGGGCTGTTGCCGCTGATCATCGGAGAGTTGTCGTTGACCGAAGAGCCCCCGGCGCCGATGACGTTGATTATGCCGTTTAAGGAACAGATCAGTGCGGTGTCCAAGGCGATGAATGCGGCGCATGGCATGGGCTTTCCCGAGCCGGGCCGGATCGGCGGCGAGGAGGACGTTAAGGCGATCTGGTTCGGTCGAGGCAAGGCGATGCTGGTCGGAGTTGAGCCGGACAGATCGTTGACCGGCCTCGCGGCAATGAGCGACCAATCCGACGCTTGGGCGGTGGTGCGGCTGACGGGACCGCTGTCAGAGGCGGTGTTGGCGCGTCTGGTGCCCGTTGATCTGCGCGCCCCGCTGTTCGGGCCGGGTCAGACGGTGCAGAGCCAAGTCCTGCACATGACAGGTTCGGTCTCCCGCATTGGGGATCAGGCGTTCCAGATCATGGTTTTCCGATCGATGGCGGCCACCCTTGTTCACGATTTGAAAACCGCAATGGAAGCCGTGGTGGCACGGCGCTAGTATCCTCTGACGCAAACTGATTCCGGAGCTGCTCGATGATACGTCTGATCGCTGCCCTTTGCCTGATGCTTACCGCCGCGCCTGGCTTTGCCGAGAGCGAGAAAGAAACTGATTGCCGGTACCAGTCCGAAGTGGCCGCCGCCGTGCAAAAAGCACGGCTGGACGGTGTGCGCGAACAGGAGCTGATCAAAGCGATCGCAGCCACAAATCCGCAGTGGCCGGAACGCTACAACAACGCGATCCCGATCCTGGGCGGAGAGATTTACAAGCTGAAAAAGCGTGACCTGCGGAAGGTTGACTTGGGCGCTCAGTGGCGCCAGATGTGCTTGTCACAGTAAAGTCGGCCTGCGTTCCGGGCCGCCGCGGCCTCTCGTCCCGGTGCGGTCAGGCGGCTTGGCCCGCCGGGCGATCTCTGTCAGATTGGTACCATGTCCCTGCCTCCTGGATTCCTCGATGAACTGCGCAGCCGGTCGAGCCTGAGCCAGGTCGTCGGCCGCAAGGTCATGTGGGATGCGCGCAAGTCGAACCAGGCCAAGGGTGACATGTGGGCACCGTGCCCGTTCCATCAGGAAAAGTCTGCGTCGTTCCATGTCGATGACCGCAAGGGGTTCTATTATTGCTTTGGCTGCCATGCCAAGGGCGACGCCATCTCCTTTGTCCGCGAGACCGAAAACGTCGGATTCATGGAGGCGGTCGAGATTTTGGCGCGCGAAGCCGGCATGACGATGCCGGCACGAGATCCGAAAGCGCAGGAAAAATCGGACCGCCGTGCGCAACTGGCCGAGGTCATGGAGCAGGCCGTGCAGTTCTATCGCCTGCAACTCAGGACCGCTGCCGCCGCCGAGGCGCGCGACTACATCGCGCGACGTGGCCTGAATGCGGCGGCGCTAGAACGCTGGGAGATCGGCTTCGCACCCGAAGGCTGGCAGGTGTTGTGGGATCACCTGCGCGGCAAGGGAGTAGCCGAGGACCTGATTCTTGGTACCGGTCTGGGCAAGCCGTCGTCCAAAGGCGGCAAGCCGTATGATACCTTCCGAAACCGCATCATGTTCCCGATCCGCGATCCGCGCGGGAGGGCGATAGCCTTTGGCGGGCGGGCCATGTCGCCGGATGATCCGGCCAAGTACCTGAACTCGCCCGAGACCGATCTGTTCGATAAGGGGCGCAACCTGTTCAATCACGCTCCGGCCCGAACTGCGGCGGGCAAGGGGCAGCAACTGATCGTGGCCGAAGGCTACATGGACGTGATCGCGTTGGCCGGGGCAGGCTTTGAGGCGGCCGTGGCGCCGCTGGGTACGGCGGTGACCGAAACCCAGTTGCAGTTGATGTGGCGAATTGCGGATGAGCCGGTCATCGCGCTGGACGGGGACAAGGCTGGCATGAACGCGGCGATGCGGCTGATCGATCTGGCGCTGCCGATGTTGGAGGCGGGGAAATCGCTGCGGTTTGCAATAATGCCAGAGGGGAAGGACCCGGATGACCTTATTCGGGCCAGCGGACCTGCAGCGGTACAAAGCGTGCTGGACGGGGCGCTGCCCATGGTCCGGTTATTGTGGCGGCGCGAGACCGAGGGCCGGGTTTTTGACAGCCCGGAACGCAAGGCGGCGCTGGACAAGGCACTTCGGGACAAGATCATGCAGATCCGCGATCCGTCGATCCGCAGTCATTACGGTCAGGAGATCAAGGATCTGCGGTGGCAGCTGTTCCGGCAACGGCGCGAACCGCAGCGGCCATGGGGCAAGGGGACCGGGTTTCGAGCCAGGGATGTGCCGCAAACGGCTTCTGCCAGCGTTAAGTCCTCGCAGCTCGTTGCGGCCGGCGATGCCGTTGCCGTCCACCTGCGCGAGGCGGTCATCCTGGCTACGGTTCTGGCAACGCCGGCGGTGATCCCCGAGTTTGAAACGGCGCTTGAGACAATGGCCTGTGCCGATCCCGAGCATGGCCTGCTGCGCGATCTGATCCTGCGCCATGCACATGATGCAGCAGAGACACTGGTCGATAGAATTGCCGAAGCGGCGGGTCCGCACGCCCTTGAAAACCTTCAGGCGCTGCGCCATGTCGCCATCAGCCCCTGCGTGCGCAAACCGGGCGATGTCGATCTGGCCCGGATGACCCTGGCCGAGGAATTCGCAAAACTCAAAGCGCATCGGGGTTTGAGTGCCGAGATAGCCGAGGCCGAGGAAGACCTGACCGGCGTTGCCGACGAAGCCGTCACCTGGAGATTGGGGCAGGCAGCGGAGGCGCGCAACCGTGCGATGCGTAGCGAAAACGAGGACCGGGCAGAGTACGACATGGGAGAGAACGGGGCGCGAATCAACCGTGAGGAGCGGAGTGCCTTTGATGCCCTGTTGCAGAAGATCGGGTATTCCAAGCCGGACCGTTAAGGCGTTTTGGTAAAGAATAGGTATGAAAAAACAGGTAAACGGGTAGCCGAATCACCAGATCGCGCTAATGATTCGCTCCAGACCGAATCGCCCGAGCCCTGCAGGAGAACCGAATGGCCGCCAAGGACAACGACGAAAGCAAGTCAGACGATCAAGAGCAGGACGTATCGCTCGACATGAGCCAGGCCGCCGTTAAGAAGATGATCGGCGAGGCTCGCGAAAAAGGCTACATCACTTACGATCAGTTGAACCAGGTCTTGCCGCCTGATCAGGTCAGTTCCGAGCAGATCGAGGACGTGATGTCGATGCTGTCGGAAATGGGCATCAACATCATTGAGGACGAAGAGGCCGAGGAGGAAGAGCAGAAAGGCTCGACCGAGGTCGCCACCACCGAAGGTGCGCGCGAGGTCACACTGTCCAGCGCGACCACTGAGAAACTCGACCGAACCGACGATCCGGTGCGCATGTATCTGCGCGAAATGGGCTCGGTCGAACTGCTGAGCCGCGAGGGCGAGATCGCCATTGCCAAGCGGATCGAGGCCGGTCGCAACACGATGATCGCAGGCCTATGCGAAAGCCCTCTGACCTTCCAGGCGATCACCATCTGGCATGACGAACTTCTCTCCGAAGACATCCTGCTGCGTGACGTGATCGACCTTGAAACCACATTCGGCAACCAGCTGGGCGATGATGGCGAAGTGGACGAGCCTATTGTTGACACCAGCGCCGTTGCGGCCAAGAAAACGGCAGAAAGCAGCGGCCCCGAGCTGGATGCCGACGGAAACCCGATCGCCAAGGACGATGACGAGGATGAGGACGAACAGGCCAACATGTCGCTGGCGGCGATGGAGGCCGCGCTAAAGGATCAGGTTCTGACCATGCTGGAGCGGATCTCGTCCGACTACGCCCAGCTGAGCGAAATGCAGGACAGCCGGATTTCGGCGACCCTGAACGAAGACGGGTCGTTCAGCACCAAGGACGAAACCACCTATCAGGCGCTGCGCTCGGAAATCGTCGAACTGGTCAACGAACTGCACCTGCACAACAACCGGATCGAGGCGCTGATCGATCAGCTCTACGGCATCAACCGCCGGATCATGTCGATTGACAGTTCGATGGTGAAACTCGCCGATCAGGCGCGTATCAACCGCCGGGAATTCGTCGAAGCCTATCGTGGCCGCGAGCTTGACCCCAACTGGCTGGCCGACATGGCCGAAAAACCGGGGCGCGGCTGGCAGATGTTTATCGAACGCTCGACTGACAAGGTTGAGGAGCTGCGCGCGGACATGGCCCAGGTTGGCCAGTATGTCGGTTTGGATATCAGCGAATTCCGCCGCATCGTGCAGCAAGTCCAGAAGGGCGAGAAGGAAGCCCGCCAGGCCAAGAAGGAAATGGTCGAGGCCAACCTGCGCCTCGTGATCTCGATCGCCAAGAAATACACCAACCGCGGCCTGCAGTTCCTGGACCTGATCCAGGAAGGCAACATCGGACTGATGAAGGCGGTGGACAAATTCGAATATCGCCGCGGCTACAAGTTCTCGACTTATGCGACATGGTGGATCCGTCAGGCGATCACCCGGTCGATTGCGGATCAGGCTCGCACCATCCGGATTCCGGTCCATATGATCGAGACGATCAACAAG
>JBFHMM010000178.1:0-8421 GCA_041594355.1 Paracoccaceae bacterium
CAGCGCCCGGCGGCCCAGGTCGCCGGCACTCCCAGCGGTATCGACCAGATCACCGCGGTGACCGGTGCGATCGCCTGCCAGCCGGTGACATGGAAGATCAGCCCCAGAAGGAACAGGTTGATCGCCACGGCCCCAGCGGCGAAGGGATAGAGTAGCAGCGCCAGTTTCCATATCGGCCAGCGTCCCTCCTGCGGCCCGGTCATGAGGAGTGCTCGGTCGCGTTGGCCACGCTGAGCGCGGTCGAGATCAGCCTCGGCACCTCGCGGTGCAGGCCGATGGGCTGCAGCAGTTCGCCCCGGAAACCGCCGGCGGTCAGGGCGGCGGGGATGTCCTCGTAGACATGTTGCCCCTCGGAGGCAAAGAACGGTAGGCAGAAGGCGGTGACCGGCAGGTCGCGGGCGGCGTCGTTCAGCGAGGGCGCCTCCTCGATGAAGCCGGTGGTGACCTTGACCCCGCGAAGCCGCTGCGACATGGTGCCAGCGAAATCCAGCGCGGCCTCGGCCGGATGCGGGCTGCGGCCCGAGCCGTGGGCAGCCACCACCACATGGGTCTTGCCTGCCTTCCAGTTCCGCGCGGCCAGCCGGGTGCGGATGGTCCGAACCGCCATCATCGGCAGTTCGGGCGACAGGCCCAGCGGCGGCAGCACCCGCAGGTCCGGGTTGCCCAGGCGGCGCAGCAGTTCGTGGGTCACGAACCAGCCCCCGGCCATGAACATCGGATAGACCAGCGCACCCTCGCGAGCCTGCATGACGGCCCGCTCCAGGGCGCCGTGGGCGGCCAGAGTCACGCCCCTGACCTGTTGTCCGCGGGTCAGCGCCTGTACCGCCGCCGCGAGCCGCGCGATGGATGTTTCTCCAGACTGAGGGTCGGACGGCTGGCCATGAGCCACGATGAGAGCGTCAGTGGCTGGTTCCTTCCGAAAAGGTGATCTTGTTCCAGACATTGTATTTTCCTGAAGGTTTGCGCATCGGCAACCGCCGGACCTCTTCCAGGGTCTTTGCGTCATAGACGATTACCGCGCCGTCATCCTCCCAGATTGAAACCAGTGCGTGCGAGCCATCTCTTGTGAACTCGACATGGGCCACGGTTTGGCCCGGTGCCGGATCAAGGGTCTTGACGATCTCGAGCGTGTCCTTGTCGATCACGTGCATCTTGTCCTTGTTCGGGCCAAAGAAGACATCGACCCACAGGTATTGTGAATTCTCGTGGCTGCGCATGAAGAACCCCGGGCCAAGCGTTTCAATCTTTTTTACCGTCTGCCAGGTCTCCATGTCGATGACCGAGACCACGCCCCCCTTGAGGTGCGGGGTCGCCATCACCGTGGTACCGTCGCGCTGCCAGGTGATGCCCGAGCCGAGGTGCGGCATACCGGGCAGCGCCAGGTCGGCGATCTTGTGGCCGATCACCAGGTCGATGACCTGGCCGCCGTTGCCATCGCGCGAGGCGCCCATGACGTGTTCGTACTTCTGGTCGAAGAAGAAATCGTCCAGCACGTCCCGAACAGTGATCTTCCGCACCGGAAACGGATCGGGGTTCTTGATCGGCGGCTCGCTGCGATAGTCATGGGCCAGTCCCATGCGCGGCGGGCTGGGGCCATAGAAGACTTCCCAGATCTCGGGCACGTCCTTGAGCGCCAGCACAAAGCTCTCGCGGGGGGGGGCCTGATAGACCGCCGACACCCGGCTGGGCACCTTGCCCTTGCTGATCACCGGGAGCACCTTGGCCACGCTCAGATCCTGGGTCGACAGGATGGTCAGCGTCATCGGCAGGTAATTGGCTACCGCCAGCCACTTGCCGTCATCGCTGATCGCGATGTTGCGGCTGTTCAGCCCGGCGCGGGTGCGGCCGACCTCCTGCAGCGACCACAGGTCGTATTTCTGCACCCATCCATCGCGCGACATGATAAAGACATGGCGCCCCAGCGGGTCGAACTTGGGTCCGCCATGCACCACCAGCGGCGTTGCGAAGCGGTCCAGCACCTCGAAGGTGTCGCCGTCCAGCACCGAGACATGGTGATCGCCGGTCTCCACCGCCAGCGTGATGTTCATCGGGTCGCTCGACCAAACCGGCGCATCGGCGGGCGTATAATCCTCGTTCATTACGCGGCTGGAGGCGATCTCCGCCGCGCCCCAGTCAGGCACGCGGTCCAGCGGCGTCTTCAGCCAGTCGGCCAGCGCCGCGATCTCGGTCTCGTCCAGCGTCTCGACAAAGCCGGGCATCTGGGTAGCGGCGCGGCCGGCGCGGATCACCTCGGCCACCTTCGGCCCGCGCATCCGCTTCAGCGTTTGCGGGATCAGCGCCGGTCCCATTCCACCCAGCCGCGCCTCGCCGTGGCAATCGGCGCAATGCTCGGCATAGCTTGCGGCGGGATCCGCAGCGCCGTGGCCGGTCAGGGCCAGCGATGCGGCCACTCCCATCCCCAGGAGCATCGCTTTGTTTTTTATCGCTTTCCAAATACTCCCGCCGGAGGCTCCGACGGTTTCGGCCCGCACTGGCCTGTCAGAAGAATCGATGCGCCGGATCATGGCTTTTCCCCCGGAACGGCGTGACGGTCAGACGTTTGTCGGCCGTATCGACGCCAATCTCTTGATTGGTCAGGTAACAGGCCGGATCCTCGGCCCAAGGATCGCCGGTGAGCTGCAGCGCGCGGATGCGGGTGTTGCCGCCGCAGACGTCGCGCAGCTTACAGGCGCCGCAGCGCCCCTTGAGCGGGCGCGGGCGGGTGCGCAGGGTGGTGAGCATCGGGTCGCCGCTGGTCCAGAGCTCGGAAAACGGCGTGTCCTTGACGTTGCCGACGGTGTAGTCCGACCAGTAGGTATCGGGGTGCACCTTGCCCAGGAAATCGATGTTGGCCACGCCCAGCCCAGAGGAATTGCCGCCCCAGGCCACCAGGTGCTGGCGCACGTGGGCCACATGCGCCTCGTCGAAGTTGCGCCGCACCCATTGCAGGAAAAAGCCCGCGTCGGCATCGTTGTTGCCGGTGACGATGTCCAGCGGCATGTTCTCGGCGACGCCGATCCAGGCGCGGTCCAGCAGCAGATCGAGCGCCTTGCGGGTGCGTTTGTGCGCCGCGGCCTCGCCTCGGTTCTTGTCGCCGCGCCCGGCATAGACCAGGTGGCTGAGGTAGAACTTCTCGACGCCTTCGTCGTCGCAGAGCTTCAAGAGGTCCGGCAGGTGCTGGTGATTGCCCTCGGTAATGGTGAACCGCAAACCCACCTTGATGCCGCGTTTCTTGCATTCGCGCACGCCGCGCAGGGCGCCGGCAAAGGCGCCCTCAACGCCGCGGAACCAGTCATTGGTGGCGCCGATGCCGTCGATCGAGATGCCGACATAGTCAAAGCCGATTTCAGCGACCCGGTCGGCGGTCTCATCGTGGATCTTGGTGCCGTTGGTGGACAGCGCCAGCATTCGCACCAGTTGCCGGGCGCGGGTGGCGACCTCGAACAGGTCCTTGCGGTCGAGCGGTTCCCCGCCCGAGAGGATCAGGGCAGGGATGCGAAACCGGCCCAGATCCTCAAGGGTTTCCATGGCTTGCTCGTGTGACAGCTCACCGGGGAAGTCGACATCGGCCGAGACCGTGTAACAATGGCGGCACCTCAGGTTGCAGCGCCGGGTCATGTTCCAGATCACAACCGGTTTGACTTCGCCCGTGCCGCGTTTGTGGACAGGGGTCGGGGCCGCCAATTGGTGCATGTATTCGGACAGGCGGAACATGTCAGGCTTCCTTATTGCGCAGCCGCAGCCCGGTCTTTTTCAGGATCCGGGTGGAATAGAGGATGTCGCGGCCGCGACAGGCGTCGCCCAGTATGGCGGCGATCTGGTTACGTTTTTCTTCTACCTCTGTATCCGACGACCCGTGCACCATGGCAAAGAGATTATAGGGCCAGTCGGGCAGCGCGCGGGGGCGTTCGTAGCTGTGGGTGACGAAGGGCAGCGCGCCGATGCTCGCGCCCAGTTCGGCGATGCGGGCGTCGTCAACATCCCAGACGGTCATGCCGTTGGCGGTCATGCCCAGCTTGTAATGGTTGGGCGCGGCGGCGATGCGGCGGATGACACCGCTGGATTTCATTGTTGCGATGCGCGCCATCAGGTCGGCTTCGTCCAGGCCCAGCCCCTCGGCCACGGCGGCATAGGGGGCGGGCACAAGCGGCAGGCCGTCCTGCAGCGCGGTGATGATGTCGCGGTCTGATACCTGATGTGTCATGCGGCCACGCGGAACCCGATGTAGAACTCTTGCAGTTTGGGAAAGCGATGGACCGTGATCCCGGTTTCCCCTTCGATCGTATCGGCGGCGGCATCAATTCCTTCGGGCGTTTCGGTTGCTAGGACGAACCACATGTTCAGCCGGTGCGCGCGTTCATAATTATGCGCCACCTCGGGGTGGACATTGACTTTGGTTAACACCGCGTCGAATTGATCCGCCGGCACCGCCATGGCGCAGAGGCAGAACGCCCCGCCCATCGCGGCGGCGTCGAAGAAAGGGCCGAACCTGGTGATGACGCCGGATGCTTTCATAGCCTCCAGGCGGGTCAGCAGGTCGGATTCGGTTAGTCCCAGTTCGGTGGCGACGGCGGCGAAGGGGGTGTTGCACAGCGGCAGGTCCTCCTGCATCCGGTTCACGATACGGCGGTCGGTATCATCGAGTGTCATGCGACTTTCCCTGTCTTGAGCGAGATCAGCGCGCCGGTCTGCTTGAAACAGCGGGTGGAGAACAGCACCTCGTGGTCGACGCTCTGCAGTTCGGGCAGGGCGCGGGCGCAGTCGAGCACGTCGGCCGCCTCGGTCCGGCTGCGGGCGTGGATCATGTTGTAGAGCCGGTAGGGCCAGATCTCGGGCGCGGGCTTGCGTTCGTAGCACAGCGTCACGCCAGGCAGCGCGGCCAGCCGCGGGCCGGTCTCGGCGATGCGGTCGGGGGCAATGTTCCAGACCACCATGGCATTGGCGCTCCAGCCGAGGGCGCGGTGGCGCACGATGACGCCAAAACGCGAGATGATCCCGGCTTCGGTCAGCGCGGCGATGCGTTTTTGCACCTTGGTCTCGCCGCAGCCCAGCTGATCGGCGATCTCGGCATAGGGTTTCGCGGTGATCGGCAAGCCGGTGGTCAGCAGCTGCAGCAGCCGACGGTCGCCTGAACGCATCGCCTCAAGGTTGGTTGGGCGAGGTGCGCGCAGCTGTGTCGCGCCGCCGTTCATGCGGAACCCCAGATCGACGTTGAAGGGGCGCACCAGCGGAAAGTCGAAGACCTGCAGCCCGGTCAGATCGGTGATCCGGTCCAGCGTCTTGTCGATATGGGCGCGGTCTGGACCGGTGGCGACGAACCACAGGTTCAGGTCATTTTCGCGTTCGTAGCTGTGGTTGATCCCGGGTTCTGCGCCAATGATCTGGGCGACCCGGTCCAGCGCGCGGTGCGGCGCGGAGACGGCAGCCAAGGTGCTGGCTGAGACGGTGTTGGGCGCGCAGGTGGCCCCGACGCGGGTGATGCGGCCGGCCTTTTTCATCCGTTTGAGCCGGGTGATGACCTCGGCTCCGTCAATCTCCAAATCCGCCGCGATCTGGGCAAAGGGACGGTTAACGAGTGGGAAATTGCGCTGCCAGTTGTCGAGCAGCAGCAGATCAATCGGGTCAGAGACGATCTGCATGGCTTACAATCCCGTTCTGTGCGCGCGCGCGGTAAAGAAAATGCCCGAGGGGCTGTCGGCGTCGATTTCTCCAATTTTTTCAAACGTCTGGGTGTCATAGATCATGACCTTTCCGGCATCCCGGACGCTCAGCCAGACCTCGTGCCCGCGCGGGGTGAACTCCATGTGCAGCACCGCCGGACCCGGTTTGAATTCGTGGATGATCTGTTTGGTCACGGTGTCGATGACCTGGATCGTGTCGTTCAGCGGGTGGGCGAAATTAACCCAGACTTGTCGGCCGTCGGGGCGGGCCATGGCAAAAACCGGCTGGCCATGGGTCTTGGTCCGGCCGGTTTCGGTGAGCGCGTCGGCATCGACCCAGAGCACCTCGTGGTGGCCGACGGCGGGCAGCACGAACTCGGAGCCCGTGAGCGCCCAGCCTTCCAGATGCGGCATCTTGTAGACCGGCATTTCCTGCTGGCCGCGGCCATAGCCGGGCAGTACGCGGATCGGTTCGGGGGTATCTGACCACAGGTCGAGCGCGGTCAGACCGTCCTCGCCGAACAGGCCGGTGATATAGGTGCGCCCGTTGGCGGTGATCAGCGCGTCATAGGGGTGGTCGCCCATGTTCTCGATGCGGGTGATCCGGGGTTCGGCCCCGGACATGTCGGCGATCCAGGTTTCGCCGGTGTCCCACATGGTAAAGACGAATTTGCGGCCTGGTGCATCGACCAGCCCGATGGTCTTGGAATCGGTGGGGATGTCGGCGACCATTTCCAGCGTGTCAGCGTCGAAGATGCGCACACCACCGGGTTCGTAGTTAGACACCGCCACCAGCTTGCCATCGTCGGAAATCGCGCCGCCAATCGCGTTGCCGGCCTGTACCACGCGGTTTGCGATGGTGCGGGTGACGATGTCGACCTTGGACAGGCCGCCGTCGCGACCAAAGACATAGGCAAAGCGTTCGTCGGGCGAATAGACCAGCGAGGCGTGGCTGAGATCGCCCATCCCCTCGATCCGGGCCAGCGCGGCGCGGTCGGACTGGTCCACCAGCAACACGGCGCCGGTGGCACGTTCGATCACCAGCCCCAGATCGCCGGTGGCGGTGGGTTCTGCATGAGCAGCGGAGATGAAAAGCGAGGCCAGCAGGCCGAGGGCGAGCGGTTTCATGGGGTCTCCGGTTTCAGCAGGTAACGGGCAATCCATTCGGCCTCTTCGGTGGTGATCAGAGGCCGCCAGGGCGGCATCGGTGTGCCGGGAACGCCATCGAGGATGACATCGCGGAGCACGTCGACCGAGTAATGATCGAGGCTTTCGGCGCGCAGGTCGGGGCCCAGCCCGCCCTTGAGCGTCAGACCGTGGCACGAGCCGCAGTCCTGCTGGACAAATCGAGCCAGCGCGTCGGGATCGGTGACGCCACCCGCATGGGCAACGCCGGCGACAACCATCAGTGCGGCGAATTTATGCATTGGCGGTTATCACCTCCCTTTGAAATATCTCGATTGAGGCGCGGCTGAGCGCGAAATCGGTGTAGAGCGAGACCACCTTGCCGATAACGAACAGCACCGGGGCGCGCAGCCCGGCGTCGTGGGTGTCGCGTTCGATCCGGTCCAGCCGCGAGACCAGCCGGCGTTCCTGCGGGGTGGTGGCGCGGGCAATGGCCATGACGGGAGTGTCCCCGCCCAGCCCGTGGGCCACCAGCCCGGCGGAGATTTCGCCGATGTTGGTGACGCCCATGTAGACCACCAGCGTGGTGTCGGTATTGGCCAGCCGGGCCCAGTCGAGGTCCAGCGCCTTGTCCGCCTGCCGGTGTCCGGTGACATATTGCACGCCGGTGGCCAGCCCTCGGTGGGTCAGCGGCACACCGGTGACAGAGGCGACGCCCTGCGCGGCGGTGATGCCGGGGCAGTAGGTCACGCCGATGTCGTGTTTGGCCAGATAGGAGGCCTCTTCGGAGCCGCGGCCAAAGATCAGCGGGTCGCCGCCCTTGAGTCGGGCGACGATGTTGCCGGCGCGGGCTTCATCGACCAGGATCTGGTTGATACACTCTTGCGGTACGGTGTGGCAGTTGGGCGCCTTGCCCACAGGGATCAGCCGGGCCGTGTCGGGGGACATGGCCAGAATTTCGGGCGACACCAGCCGGTCGTAGACTACCACATCGGCCTCGGATAGCATCCGGGTGGCGCGCAGGGTCATCAGCTCGGGGTCGCCGGGGCCGGCGCCGATCAGGTATACTTTACCGGTCATGGGTGTGCTCGCTCGTGTGGTCAGTTTCTGGCGGGATCGGTTGGGCGGGAACCACGCCGGGGTGGCAGGCCCAGGTGTCTGGTAGATGGTCAGTTCTGGCGTTCGCCGGTGTTTCATGGCGCAACAATCACGCAGTTCGGTCGGTAACTCCTTGACAAAAGCTAAGGCGGCCCGGTTTTCGCGGGCTGATCGGGGTCGCCTGATGTCGCAGGGTGCGACAGTGTCACGGGGTGACGGTGACCATGCCGATCATGTTCTGGGTTTCCCAGTGCGGGCCGCAGAGGTAGTCGTGATCGCCGGGAGTCAGGAAGGTGAATTCGATGCTGTCCTCGGGAAAGGCGCGGTCCGATTCCGGCTGGCCGGAGGCCCTGACCAGCACGCTGTGGCTGGTGCGCTTGTCGACGTTGACCCAGCGCACGGTGGTGCCCACGGGCACGGTGATCTGGGCCGGGCAGAAGTTGTATTTGTACATCAGGACGACGGTGGAGTCCTCGACCTCGGCCGAGGGCTGACCGAACATATCGAGATAGCGGGTTTCGGCCTCGGCGCAGATCGC
>JBFHMM010000179.1:0-8352 GCA_041594355.1 Paracoccaceae bacterium
CCCTTTGATCAGATCGTCTCCCCGCCCAGCTACAAGCCCGACGAGCCGCTGAGTGCCTTCGACGGCCTGCCGGCCGAGGGTCTGTGGACCCTGACCGTCATCACCAGCCCGTATTGGACGGCCCCGACCAACACTTTCGACGACTGGGGTCTGATCGTCACCCTGGACTCTGCTCCGGTGAGCTGTGATTGCAACGGCAATGGCGTTCAGGACGTCGACGACATCGCCAGCGGAACCAGCGCCGACTGCGACGGCAACGTGGTGCCGGACGAGTGCGAGCTCCCGGCCAACGACTGCAACGCCAACGGGATCCTGGATGCCTGCGACGTGCTGAGCGGCGGCAGCAGCCTGGATTGCAACGGCAACGCCGTGCCGGACGAGTGCGACGTGGCGTCCGGAGACTGCAATGGCAACGGTGTCCCGGATGACTGCGATGTCGCCGCCGGCAGCCCCGACTGCGACGGCAACCAGGTGCCCGACGCGTGCGATCTGGTCACCCACGACTGCAACGGCAACGGCACCGTCGATGCCTGCGACCTGGCCGCGGGCACCAGCGAGGACTGCAACTTCAACGGCATCCCGGATGAATGCGAGAGCGATCCGGGCTGCGACAACGATTTTTGCGAAGACGCATTGTCCATCTGCCCGGGCAGCGGAGACGGCTCGACCATCGGGGCGAGCCGAGACGGCGATGCCGCCTGTGACGGCTACCACGAGAGCCCGGACGTGTGGTATTCCTACACCCCGGGTTCCGACGGCCTGGTGACCGCCTCGACCTGCGGGTCGCCCTACGACACGCTGCTCTCGGTCCACAGCGGCTGTCCGGGCGAGCAGAGTAAGCGCGCGACGGTGAAGTCGGCGTGAGAGGTTGCGGGAAAAAGAGGGATTGAGGGTTGCAAAGGAAAAAAGTTAGCGCTAACAGGATCGGGCGTCGATCTTTGAAATCACATGTTCTTATGTGTGCTAAGGTCGAATGAGCAACCTGGGCAGCCGCCCATGAAGGGAGCAGACAGAACATGGTCTCACGCGTTATTCCGGTAGACCCGTTTGACCTTGTGGTCTTTGGCGCCACGGGGGATCTGGCGCGTCGCAAGATCCTGCCCAGCCTGTTCCACCGGTTTCAGGTCGGCCAGATGCCAGACACGGCGCGGATCATCGGTTCCGCCCGCAGCGAGATGTCGGCGCAGACCTTCCGGACGCTGGTGCGCGATGCCATCGTCGAATTCGTGTCGGTGGACGACTACGAAGCCGGGACGCTCGATGTCTTTCTGGAACGGCTGGATTATGTCGCGGTCGATGCCACCGGGGATGCGGGCTGGGGCGAACTGGCCGGCAAGATGCGCGCCGATGTGGTCCGGGCCTTTTACCTGTCCGTCAGTCCGTCGCTGTTCGCGCCGATTGCCGAACGCCTGAACCGCCACGCGATCGCGACGCCGGACAGCCGGATCGTGGTGGAAAAACCCTTTGGCCACGACCTTGAGACCGCGCAGAGGCTGAACGCGGCCCTGCGGGGCAGTTTCCAGGAGCACCAGATTTACCGGATCGACCATTATCTGGGCAAGGAAACGGTGCAGAACCTGATGGCGCTGCGGTTTGCCAATTCCTTGTTCGAGCCGCTGTGGAACTCCACCCACATCGACCACGTTCAGATCACCGTCGCGGAAACCATCGGGGTCGACGGGCGGGGCGAATACTACGATCACTCCGGCGCGATGCGGGACATGGTGCAAAACCACCTGATGCAATTGTTGTGCCTGACCGCGATGGAGCCGCCGTCGAAATTCACCCCGAACGCGGTACGCGATGAAAAGGTCAAGGTGATCGAGGCGCTGGAACCGGTGCCGCAATCGGATATCGCGCGCGGCCAGTACCGGGCGGGGGGCGGCCAGGGAAGCTATCGCGACCATGCGGGCAACCCGGCCAGCCGCACCGAGAGTTTTATCGCGATGAAGGTTAAGGTTGCCAACTGGCGCTGGGCCGGGGTGCCGTTTTACCTGCGCACTGGCAAGCGTCTGCGGGCGCGGGAATCCGAGATCGCCGTGGTGTTCCGCGATCCGCCGCACATGATCTTTCCCAACGCCGAAGGGCTGCGGGGCAATGTGCTGGTGATCCGGCTGCAACCGGACGAGGGCATCACCCTGCGCACCACCATCAAGGATCCCGGCCCCGGCGGGCTGCGGCTGACCGAGGTGTCGCTGGACATGAGCTTTGCCGAGGCGCTGGGCGCGGACGCACGGGCGCAGGATGCCTATGAGCGGCTGATCATGGACGTGATCCGGGGCGACCAGACCCTGTTCATGCGCGGCGACGAGGTCGAGGCGGCCTGGGCCTGGGTTGATCCCGTCATCCAGGCTTGGGAAGATGCGCGGACGGAACCTTTTGCCTATGACCCCGGCAGTTCGGGACCCGAAGAAGCGCTGATGATGATGCATCGCGACGGGCGGCGCTGGCGCCAGATCGGCGTCTGAGCAAGCGCAGGGACTAAGTGCGCGACACCGGCGCAGACAGGAAAACAGATGACACTGAATCAGACCATCCGAGACGTCACCAACCGGATCATCGAACGCAGCCGGCCCAGCCGCGACGCCTACCTCGCGCGGATGGCGGCGGCCAAATCCAAGGGACCGGCGCGGGCGCATCTGTCGTGCAGCGGGCAGGCCCATGCCTTTGCCGGGGCGGGGGCGGACCAGGATGCGCTGGCCACCCGGGACGCGGGCAACCTCGGTCTCGTGACCACCTATAACGACATGTTGTCGGCGCATCAGCCGTTTGAACGGTTTCCGGATCTGATCCGTGCCGCCGCGCGCGAGGTCGGCGGCACGGCGCAGGTCGCGGGCGGTGTCCCGGCCATGTGCGACGGGGTCACCCAAGGCGAGGCGGGGATGGAGCTAAGCCTGTTTTCCCGCGATGTCATCGCCATGGCCGCCGGTGTCGCGCTCAGCCATAACACATTTGACGCCGCCGTTTTCCTGGGCGTCTGCGACAAGTTCGTGCCGGGACTGGTGATCGCGGCACAAACTTTTGGCCATTTGCCGGCGGTGTTCCTGCCGGCGGGCCCGATGACCAGCGGCCTGCCGAACGATGAAAAGGCCAAGGTGCGCCAGAAATTCGCCGCCGGCGAGATCGGCCGCGATGCGCTGATGGCGGCGGAAATGGCCGCCTATCACGGGCCGGGCACCTGTACGTTTTATGGAACCGCGAACACCAACCAGATGCTGATGGAATTCATGGGGCTGCATCTGCCGGGGGCGAGCTTTGTCAATCCAGGCACCGAGTTGCGCGATGCGTTGACCCGCGAAGGCGCGCGCCGCGCGCTGGCGCTGAGCGCCTTGGGCAATGACTACACCCCGGTCTGCGATATTCTGGACGAGCGCGCCTTTGTGAACGGAATCGTCGGGCTGAACGCGACGGGCGGGTCGACCAACCTGCTGATCCATCTGGTGGCGATGGCCCGCGCCGGGGGCATTATTCTGGACTGGCAGGATTTCTCGGAGATCTCGGACATCACACCGCTGATCGCGCGGATCTATCCAAATGGCCTGGCCGATGTGAACCATTTCCACGCGGCGGGCGGCCTGGGATATGCCATTGGCACACTGCTCGATCAGGGGCTGCTGCACCCCGACACCCGCACGGTCGCGGGGCAGGGGTTGGACCGATACACACAGGACCCCAAGCTGATCGACGGGGAGCTTGTCTGGCAGGACGGGGTCAGCGAGAGCCTGAACGACAAGATCCTGCGCCCGGCCTCGGACCCGTTCCAGCCGACCGGCGGGTTGAAGAAGCTGACCGGGTCGCTCGGGACCAGTGTGATGAAAGTGTCCGCCGTCGCCCCGGAGCATCAGGTCATTGAGGCCCGTGCCCGCGTGTTCGACGATCAGGAAGCCGTCAAGGCGGCGTTCAAGGCGGGCGAGTTTACCGAAGACACCATCGTTGTTGTCCGGTTTCAGGGACCCAAGGCCAATGGGATGCCGGAACTGCACAGCCTGACGCCGCTGCTGTCGGTGCTACAGGGGCGGGGGGTGAACGTGGCCCTGGTGACCGACGGGCGCATGTCCGGCGCCTCGGGCAAGGTGCCGGCCGCGATCCACGTCTGCCCCGAGGCGCTGGATGGTGGCCCCATTTCCCGGTTGCGCGACGGTGACCTGTTGCGGGTCGATGCCCTTGCCGGAACGCTCGATATCCTGACCGAGGGGGTGCTGGAGCGTCCGGCGGCCACCGCCGACCTCGCGGCCAGCGCATTTGGCACCGGGCGCGAATTGTTCGCCACTTTCAGGCGCGTGGTGTCCTCTGCCGAGGCCGGCGCCACCGTCTTTGGAGACTGACCCATGACACTTACCCCGCAAGCCGCCAGCATTCGCGCGCGCGAGATCTGCAATCTGGCCCCGATCGTACCGGTGCTGGTCGTTAATGATGCGGCCCAGGCCCGTCCGCTGGCGCAGGCGCTGGTCGATGGCGGGCTGCCGGCGCTGGAGGTCACCTTGCGGACCCCCGCCGCGCTGGACGTCATCCGCGAAATGGCGCAAGTGCCTGGCGGCGTGGTCGGCGCCGGCACCCTGCTGACGCCGGAGGATGTGCGTGCGGCCAAGGCGGCCGGTGCGCAGTTTGGCGTGTCGCCGGGCGCCACCGACCGTCTGCTCGATGCCTGTGAGGTCGAGGACCTGCCGTTGCTGCCCGGCGCAGCCACCGCCAGCGAGGCCATGCGCCTGGCCGAGCGCGGCTATACCATGCTGAAGTTCTTTCCCGCCGAAGCCTCGGGCGGCGCTCCGGCGCTGGCGTCGCTCGGCGCGCCCTTGCCGCATATCTCCTTCTGTCCGACCGGCGGCGTGAATCCGGGCAACGCGGCCAGCTATCTGGGGCTGTCCAACGTTGTCTGTGCGGGTGGCAGCTGGGTGGCCCCAAAAGCCAGCGTGGAGGCCGGCGACTGGGACGCGATCCGTGCCCTGGCCGCCGAGGCGCGCCAGCTCAGCCGCTAACCAGCGCCCGGTGGCGGTCGCCGTTCAGTCGATGTGATAGACAAAGGACAGCTTGCGATTGACGCCTTGCGGCGGCGGTGGAAACGGCGCCGCGCCGCGTACCTGTTCCTTGGCGGCGCGTTCGATCTCGGGGGATTTCGTGCCGTCGATAATCTCGATCCAGGCCAGCGATCCGTCCGGGTTGATTTCGAAAAACACCCGCGCGTAGCCATGCGCCGAAACCCGGACGGCTGGGGAGCGGTTCAGATGCATCAGAACCTGCCCGGCGTAATTGGTGACGTCGGAATTGCCCGGCCCGCGTGCGTTTCGAAACCCGACGCCGCCGGACTGGGTGGCGGCGTTCTGCTGGACCTCCAGATCGCCCTGGCCGCGCAGGTAGGCCGCAAGCGGAGATTCGATGAGCGGCGGATTTTTTAGGTCGCTGTAATCCGTCACCCCGTCGGGAGCGCCTTGTGCGGGGGCGGCGGGGCGGTCCTGGCGCGGGCGCGGGCGCGGCGATGCGACAACCGCCAGCGCGGAGGCATCTGCTTCGGACGGGTCGGTGACCGGCTCTTCCAAAGAAGGTTCGACGGTTTCGCTGTCTAGCGGGGCCACCGGAATGGCGGCGGGATCCAGCGCGGGGGCCACCTGCGGCACCGGCGCGACCGCCGCCGGCAGCGCCGCGTCCTCCTGTGATGGCGGTGCCGGTTGCGGGACCACGATTGTCACGGGTGGCACGGGCGCGACCGGCGGCGTGGCCGTGGCTTCGGTTGCGGTGCCATCATCACCGCCGGTAGGGGCGACCTTGTCGGGCTGTGGCGAGCCGGCCTTGTCCGGCGTGGCGGGACCGGTCGCATCGCGCTGCACCACCCGGGACGAGCCATTGTCGGGGGCAAACATGCGCTGGGGGTTGGCCGAGGCCACCAGCGCCTCGGAAGTCGGGATCTCGGCCGCGTCCGGTTCGACCGGTTTCTGCACCGGTGGTTCCGGCAACTCTGCGGCTTCGGGCTGTACCGGGGCGGGCCGGGATTCCGCATGGTCCTCGAAAGAGGTGGCCAAGGTTACGACCTCGGCAGCCCGTTCGCCGCCGGAGCGCTGCGGCTGGCTGGGCGGGGCAAAACCCAGGCCCAGCACATGGATCAGCAAGGACAGCATGACCGCGACCGTCGCGATGGCCGTGGACCGCCGGATCATTCGAGCGCCTGCTCGGTGACAAGGATGACGGAGTTCGCGCCGAGGCGGCGCAGGGCGGCGGCGAGTTCGATCAGCCGCGGACCCGGCGCATCGCGGTCTGGGACGATCCGCACCGGGCCGGCATCGTGACCCGCCATGTATGTGGCCGCGTCGGTCGGCGCGCCGCGAAAGCTCAGCAACCCGTCGGCGCGCAGCACCAGCGCGTCGGGTGGCTCGCGGCCCTCCAGCTCGGTGGTGTTGACCAGCTTCAGATCCGGATCGAGCGGCGCCGCCAGCGTGCCCGCGATCAGAAAGAAGATCAGCATCAGAAAGACCACGTTGATCAACGGAATGGTCGAATCGCGGACGCGGCGTGAGGGGGCGGTTCGGATCACCGGATCACTCCAGCACAGTGACGGTCAGCCCGTCACGGCCTCGCAGCAATACCAGCAGATCCACCAGCCGCTGCGCCGTGGTGTCATCGTCGAGGCTGACCAGAACCTGCCCGGCGTCGACGCGGTCGGCCAGATCATCAAGCGTCACAGGCGTGCCGTTCAGCACCAGCCGGGTGGCGCCCAGCTGGACAAAGGCGCGCTCGGTCACGATGCCCGGCGTCGCGGGCCCGGTGGCGGCCTGATTCAGCTCGATCTCGCCGAAACGGGAAAAGGTCGAGGACAGCATGAAGAACAGCAACAGCAGAAAGATCACGTCGATGAGCGGGGTCATCGCCATGCGCCGCCGGACGAAAGGCGCGGGGTTACGCATGGCTGGACGCGGCGGCAGGCGCGGTGGCCGCCTCGGGCGCGGATTGCAGGTGGCCGGGCACCAGGACCGTACGCAGCGCCTTGTCGGCAAAGACCCGTTCGCGGGCGGTACGGCTTTCGAACCAGGCCAGTATCATCGACGTCGGCATCGCCACTGCAAGGCCGACGGCGGTGGTCAGAAGCGCCACCCAGATCCCGCCGGCCAGCAGCGACGGGTCAACCGACGAGCCGCCCGCCTGCAGACTCTGGAACGCCTCGATCATGCCCAGAACCGTGCCGAACAGACCCAGCAACGGGGCGAGCTGAGCGATGGTATCAAGCAGGCGAAAGCCGCGCTCAAGCCCGGCAAGCGCCAGTCCGGCCTCGGCATCCAGGCGTTCGCCCAGGCCGGGCTGGCCGTGTGCGGTCATGGCGTCGCCGACCAGTGGCGCGAGGTAGCTGTGGCTTTGCGAAAGCTGGGCGAGCGCGGCCTGACGGTTGCCCGCGTCCCAGTCCGCAAGCGCCTCGGACAGCACCCGGTGGCGGCCGACGCCGGAGGCAGAGAACTGCCAGATCTTGTAGAGCGTTACCGCAAAGGTCAGCACCGACATCAGAAACAGGACCGCAACAACCGGCCCGCCAAGTGCAAAGAGGCCAAACAGGGTATCGAGTGTATTCATCCCAAAAGCTCCACTTCGATTCGGCTGCCAAGCATCAGGGCGGTGTCGCAGATGTCGCTTTCGGCACCCTCGACGATACAGGAGCTGGCCCCGTTGATCAGGGTTTGCCCGACCGTGTCACAGGCCATTCCCGGCAGGTCGAACTGCCGGACGCGCGGCCGGTCTGCGGGCAGATCGCGGAAATCGAACAGCGACAGGCTGACAACCCCGCCCGAGGTGTCAAAGACCACGGTTTCAAAGACGGCCTGTTCGATTGCCACGCCGGTGGCGTTGCGCGCGACAAAGGTCAGCCGGCAGGCGCCGCCGACATCGCGCATTGCGTTCAGTTCCATGAACAGCTGCGGCGCATCCCCGGCGGTTTGCGCGGCGCCTTGGGCCGGGAGGGTTCCGGCGCTTAGAACGGCGGCGGCGAGCAGGCGAAACAACATGTGCGGGTCCCCAATCATTCGCGCCGGGTCAGGCGATTTGCGATGCGCCGCCAGAGCCGGGGTCTTTTCCAAGGTTCAATATCGTATCGGGCGACCGCGCGAAAGCGCTGCCCGCGTCATTGTGATTTCGACGCAGAACAGTACGAGTCCCGTCGCTCGCGCGTTCTGCGGGGCGCATTCAGTCCGCCGTGAGCGTGATCTTGCGCCCGGTTTCGGAAAAGTGATGGGCGTCGTTGCAGAACTCGACGTTATGGGGGATTCACTGTGCGAATCGGGACGGTCAAAGCGCCCGGCCTTGAACGTGAGACACGACCACCCTGCCGCGCCTTGGGCGTTCTCGGGATATTCGCGTGACGATATGAGCCAGGTAAAA
>JBFHMM010000180.1:0-8305 GCA_041594355.1 Paracoccaceae bacterium
GAGGCCGCTGCGGGCCGGGGCAGGGGCCGCTGTGCCGTCATCGGCGTCCCCGGCCAGATCGGTGTCTGGCGCCGTGGCGGCCTGTGGTCCTGGTTCTGGGGCGGACTGCAGCGCCGGCTCGGGTTGGCCGGCTGCGATCGGATAATCGGGATGCGCCTGAAACCAGGTGTCGCCGCAATTGGAACATTGCACGTCGCGTCCGTCCGACGGGATCACCTCGTCGGGGACTTCATACTGCGCGCCGCAATTCGGACATGTCAGACGCATTCTGCTCTCCTGTACCCAGACACTGTCTGTTGTTATTTTTGTCGCAATTATAGGTCTTTGGGCGGACCCCGCAAAGAACCATTTTTACGCCGAAACTCGCCTGTAACTAATAAGCGTCACAAATCCCGCGCCAGACGCCATTGAAACTGGCCTCGCGCTGGGGCAAAACCCTTGCAAACGTCAGGGGGCAGCCGTGATCGAGCTGGACAATGTGGGCTACAGCTATGGCGGCGGCGAGCTGCTGAGCGACGTGTCGGTGCGGCTGTCGCCGGGGTCGTTCCATTTCCTGACCGGCCCGTCCGGCGCGGGCAAGACGACGCTGTTGAAACTGTGTTACGGGGCACTGTTGCCGACCTCGGGCGTGGTGCGCGCCTTTGATGCGGATATGCGCGGGCTGGGCCGAGACCAGATGGCGATGATGCGCCGCCGGATCGGCGTGGTGCATCAGGACTGCCGGTTTCTCGATCACCTGCCGGTGGCCGACAACATCGCGCTGCCGCTGATCGTGTCGGGGCGTGACATGGCCGCCGAGAGCGGCAACCTGCGCGAGCTGATGAACTGGGTCGGGCTGTCGTCGCGGGCCGATGCGACACCGCCCGAGTTGTCGGGTGGCGAACGCCAGCGCGCCGCGCTGGCGCGCGCGGTGATCATGTCACCCGACGTGGTGCTGGCGGACGAACCCACCGGCAACGTCGACTGGGAGATGTCGCAGCGGCTGCTGCAGCTGCTGATCGAGCTGAACCGCATGGGTAAGACGGTGCTGATCGCCAGCCATGACCTGGGCCTGATCCGCGCCGCCAAGCGCGAGGTGCAGGCGCGGGTGCTGCGGATTTCCAACCGGCGGCTGCAACTGGCGGGGGCGGACCTGTGAGCAAGGGCAATATCCGCAGTTTCCTGCTGGGCGATGCCCAGGCCGACCGGGTGGTGCCGCCTACCGGGTTCACGGCGCAGCTGACCCTGTTCGTGTCGGGCGCGATGGCGTTCCTGGCGGTCTTTGCGCTGGCGCTGTCGCTGGCCTCGGGCCGGTTGGCGGACCGCTGGGCGAGCGAACTTGCGCGGTCGGCCACGCTGCGCATCAATGCGCCCGCCGACCAGCGCGCCGCACAGACCGAAGCCGCGCTGAAGATCCTGAACCAGACCCCCGGTGTCGCTTCGGCCCGAGCGCTGAGCGCCGAGGAACAGGCGGCGCTGCTGGCGCCGTGGTTCGGGGCCGGGCTGCCGCTGGAGGAGCTGCCGGTGCCGCAGCTGATCGAGGTGATCGAGGCCGAGATCGGCTATGACATAGCCGGGCTGCGGTTGCGGCTGGGGGCCGAGGTGCCGGGCGCGGTGCTCGACGATCACACGCGCTGGCGCAAGCCGCTGGTCGATGCCGCCAACAGCCTGCGGCGGCTGGCGCTGGTGTCGGTGCTGCTGATCGGTGGCGCCACGGCGGCGATGATCACGCTGGCGGCCCACGCGGCGCTGGCGGCCAATGCGCAGGTGATCGAGGTTCTGCGGCTGGTGGGCGCGCGCGACCGGTATATCGCCGGCGCCTTTGTGCGGCGGTTCACTCTGCGGGCGCTGATCGGCGCCGGTGTCGGCACCGCGCTGGGCCTGGGCGGTGTGATGCTCCTGCCCGAAGCTTCGGACGAAGGTGGGTTCCTGACCGGGCTGGGGTTTCAGGGGCCGGGCTGGCTGCTGCCGTTGCTGGTGCCGCTGTTGGGCGCGGCGGTGGCCTTTGCCGCCACCTGGACGGCGGCGCGGCGCAAACTGAAAGGGCTGGCGTGATGGCGCAGGCATGGCAATACATCCGGTCACTGGTGTTCGTGATCCAGATCTATGCCGCGATGGCGGTTCTGGGCCTGCTCTTTGCCCCCTGGGCGCTGGTGTCGCCGCTCGGCGCGCGGACGGCCTGCAAGCTTTATTGCCTGTGGGTGCTGTGGACGGCGCGCTGGATGGTGGGCATTCGCGGCGAGGTGCATGGTACCCTGCCCGAGGGCGAGGTGATGATCGCGGCCAAGCATCAGTCGTTTCTGGACATCCTGCTGATCTTTAACGTGGCGCCTCAGGCCAAGTTCATCATGAAACGCGAACTGCTGTGGACCCCGATCATCGGGATTTACGCCAAGCGGCTGGGCTGCGTTCCGGTGGACCGGGGCAAGGGCGGCGTGGCGATCGCCAAGATGGTTCAGGACGTGGCCAAGGAATTCGCCGAACCCGGACAGCTGATCATCTATCCGCAGGGCACCCGCGTGGCGCCGGGGGACTACAAACCCTACAAGGTGGGCAGTGCGATCCTCTACGAGGAGCTGAACCAGCTTTGTGTTCCGGCGGCGACCAATGTCGGGCTGTTCTGGCCTCGCAAGGGCATCCTGCGCAAACCGGGCCGCGCCGTGGTGGAGTTCCTGGAGCCGATCCCGCCGGGTAAGGATCGGCGGGAATTCATGGCGCATCTGGAACAGGTGGTCGAGACCCGGTCGAACGCGTTGATGCGGCAGGAGGGGTTCGAGGGTGATGCAGTACGTTGAGGATATCGCCGCGCTGGAAGCGCTCTATGGCACACCGCCCGAGTCGGCGCTGGCCAAGGTGGCGCGGCGGATGACGCCAGCCTACCGGCGCTGGATCGCGGTCTCGAAGCTGTGCGTGCTGACCACGGTCGGCCCCGAAGGCACCGATGGCAGCCAGCGCGGCGATGACGGCCCGGTAGTGCTGGAACTGGACCCCGGAACCCTGGCGATGCCCGATTGGCGCGGCAACAACCGGCTGGATTCGCTGCGCAATATCGTGTTGGATGGGCGGGTGTCGCTGATGTTCCTGGTGCCAGGGTCGAACAACGTGATACGTATCAACGGCACCGCGCGGCTGACGGCGGATCAAGCGATGCGCGCCCTGTTCGAGAAGAAGGGCCACCTGCCGGCGACGGTGATCGTGATCCAGATCGCCGAGATCTATACCCAATGCGCCCGCGCGCTGATACGGGCGGGCACCTGGGCGGCGGGCGACGAGAGCGGCCCCCTGCCGACGGTCGGCGAGATCCTGTCGGAAATGACCGATGGCCACATCGACGGCGCCGAATATGACCAGGCCTGGGCACCGCGCGCGGCGCAGACCCTGTGGTAAGGCGCCGGCGGGCGCGACGCGCTGCCTCCCAAGCCGGGCGCGACAAAATTCTTTGAAAGAATTTTGACAAGAGTTTTCAAAAAATTCTTGGTCGCTCAGGACGCCGAGAGTTTTGCCCAGAGCCGGTCCGGGGTGCCCGGGGCGAGGGACAGACCCAGCCGGCTCAGCAAGGTGGCCATATCCTGCGCGCCGGACAGGTCGCGGTGGCTGTCGCCCTGCGCGGAATAGGTGCGCAGCGAGCGGTCGAAAGCGCCGATCCGGGTGTCGCCTTCGAAGCCGGCCAGCATCAGGTGGTTGGGCAAGGGCATTTCCGAGCAATTGGCGCAGAGGTAGTTGGCGCCGACAATGTCCATGTCGCCGACCCATTCATCGTCAAAGCCATTGAGCGCGATCCAACCGTCTGCCGAGAGGCGCTCCGGCACCTTTTCCCCGGTCACCCGATCGGTAACTTCCGTTGGGCGCCTGTTGCGGACTGCCGTCGCCGATGCGCCCTGCGTGGGCCGTCTTGTCAAAGATTGCCGCCGGAGACAGGTCCGGCGTGCGGCCCAGGAAGGGGTCAATGTCCTCGAAGGGGATGCTGCGCAACTGGGCGGTCTGGATGGCGCGCAGGCTGTCGTGTGCGGCCGGCAGATCGGCGTCGGACAGGCCGATGCGGGCGCGGTATCGGGTCAGGCCGAACGTGGTCGTCATGAGGTTCCCGGCGCAGCCTGACCGGAGCGGCGGGGGAGGTCAAGCGCCGGGCGGACAGGTCCGCCCGGCGCATCGGGTTTGCTTCAGGAATGGATCGGACCGTCGCCACAGGCCAGCGCGGCTTCGCGCACGGCCTCGGAATAGGTCGGGTGAGCGTGGCAGGTGAGCGCCACGTCCTCGGCGGAGGCGCCGAATTCCATTGCCACGCAGAGCTCGTGGATCATGTCGCCGGCCGAGGGGCCGATGATGGCCGCACCTAGGATGCGGTCGGTTTCGGCATCGGTGATGATCTTGACAAAGCCGCCCTCGGCCTGGCCCACGGCCTTGGCGCGGGCATTGCCCATGAACATGAACTTGCCGGTCTTGACCTTGCGGCCCTCGGCCTTGAGCGCGTCTTCGGTGGCACCGACGGTGGCGACTTCCGGCGTGGTGTAGACCACGCCAGGGATCACACCATAGTTCACGTGACCATGTTTTCCGGCGATCACTTCGGCGACGGCCATGCCTTCGTCCTCGGCCTTATGCGCCAGCATCGGGCCTTCGATCACGTCCCCGATGGCATAGATGCCGGGCACGTTGGTGGCCCATTTGCCATCGGTGGCGATCTGGCCGCGGTCGGTCATCTTGACCCCCAGCGCGTCAAGCCCCAGACCGTCAGCATAGGGTTTGCGCCCGGTGGCCACCAGCACCACATCGGCGTCGAGCGTTGCGGCGTCGCCGCCCGCCTTGGGCTGGTAGGTGACCTTGGCCTTGGTTTTCGAGGTCTCCACGCCCTGCACGGCGGCCCCCATGATAAAGCTGAGGCCCTGTTTTTCGAGAATGCGCTTGAACGCGCGCTGCACGTCCTTGTCCATGCCCGGACAGACCGCGTCCATGTATTCGACTACCGTCACTTCGGCACCGAGGCGGGCATAGACCGAGCCCAGCTCCAGCCCGATCACGCCGGCGCCGATTACCACCATTTTCTTTGGGATCTTGGGCAGCTCCAGCGCGCCGGTGGAGGAGACCACCAGATTCTCGTCGATCTCGACGCCGGGGATGGACGCGGGCACGGAGCCGGAGGCGATGACGATGTTTTTCGCCTCGTGCACGTCTTCGCCGACCTGAACCTTGCCGGCGGCAGGGATTGTGGCCCAGCCTTTCAGCCAGTCGATCTTGTTCTTCTTGAACAGGAATTCGATGCCGCCGGTGTTCTGGCCGATCACCTCGTCCTTGTAGGAGAGCATCTGTTTCCAGTCGACAGACGGGCTTTTGCCCTTCAGCCCCATGCCGGCGAAATTGTGTTCGGCCTCGTGCAGCAGGTGGGTGGCGTGCAGCATGGCCTTACTGGGGATGCAGCCGACGTTGAGGCAGGTGCCGCCCAGGGTGTCGCGGCCCTCGACCACGGCGGTCTTCAGGCCCAGCTGGGCGCAGCGGATGGCGGAGACATAGCCGCCGGGGCCGGCACCGATGATGATGACGTCGTAATTAGCCATGAGAGGAGGTCCTTTGCGGTTGGCCGGGGCTGGGGCGCGGCCCCCCGTTGAAAATGCGGGCATTTTCAACGTCCCCCGGAGTATTTGAGAAGAGATGAAAGCTCATGCGAGGGCGGCCCCCAGCATGAGAACGGTTGCGACAAGACCCACGCACCAGATCAGCGAGCGCCAGGGGCTGAGACCGAAGGCATAGGCCGGCACGTAGAGGACGCGGGCGGCAAGATAGACCCAGGCGCAGGCGGCGGTGAAGGGGGTGGACTGGTTCGACAGGGTGAGGACGGTGCAGGCGATGGTGAAGAGGATGAGCCCTTCGAAATGGTTGGTCATCGCCCGTTGCAGCCGGCCCGCCGTGCCGGTGAGCTGGCGCGGTTCGTCCCGGGGCGAAAAGGCGTAGCGGCTGCCGACCTGTTTTTGCGCCGTCACCGAATAGAGGGTGAACTGCACCACTTGCAGCAGTGCGGCGAGGGTGAGTGCGGTGAGTTCGGGGGTCATGGCAAATGGGTGTCCGGTGCCATTGGGAGGGGGCCGGGCGCGCGCGGGTATGGCGCGCCCGGCATAGGATTACAGATCCATCAGCAGGCGGCGGGGATCCTCGAGCGCTTCCTTGACGCGGACGAGGAAGGTCACGGCGCCCTTGCCGTCAACGATGCGGTGGTCATAACTCAGCGCCAGATACATCATTGGGCGGATCACCACCTGGCCGTTGATGGCCATCGGGCGATCCTGGATCTTGTGCATGCCGAGGATGCCGGACTGCGGCGGGTTCAGGATCGGCGAGGACATCAGCGAGCCGTAGACGCCGCCGTTGGACAGCGTGAAGGTGCCGCCCTGCATCTCGGCCATCGACAGCTTGCCGTCGCGGGCGCGTTTGCCCTTGTCGGCGATCGCCTTTTCGATCTCGGCAAAGGACATCGCATCGGCATCGCGGATCACCGGAACCACGAGGCCGGTGGGGGTGCCGGCGGCGACGCCCATGTGCACGAAGTTCTTGTAGACGATGTCGGTACCGTCGATTTCGGCGTTGACCTCGGGGACCTCTTTCAGCGCGTGGCAGCAGGCTTTGGTAAAGAAGGACATGAAGCCCAGGCGGACGCCGTGCTTCTTCTCGAACTGGTCCTTGTACTGGTTACGCAGCGCCATCACCTCGGTCATGTCGACCTCGTTGTAGGTGGTCAGCATGGCGGCGGTGTTCTGGCTGTCTTTCAGACGCTTGGCGATGGTCTGGCGCAGACGGGTCATCTTGACCCGTTCCTCACGGGCGGCGTCATCCGCGGGGATCGGGGCACGCGGGGTGGGCGCGCTCGCCGCAGGCGGCGGGGCCGATGCCGCTGCCGCCGTAACCGCGCGGGCGACGTCGTCTTTCATGATGCGGCCGTCGCGGCCGGTGCCGGTGACCGCATCCGCCGAGAGGCCGGCCTCGGCCATGGCCTTTTCCGCCGACGGCGCATTGGCGACGTCCTTGCCGGTGGCGGGTGCTGCGGCGGCGGCCGGGGTCGGGGCCGGAGCCGCGGCGGAGCCGGAGATCACGCCCAGCTTGGCGGTGGCATCGACGGTGGTGCCTTCGGAGGCGGTGATTTCAGCCAGCACGCCGGCGGCGGGCGCGGGGACCTCGACCGAGACCTTGTCGGTTTCCAACTCGCAGAGCATCTCGTCCTGCGCGACGGTGTCGCCGACCTTCTTGAACCATGTGCTGACGGTGGCCTCGGTCACCGATTCGCCCAGGGTGGGGACCATGACGTCGGTGCTGCCCTTGGCGGCAGCACCAGCCGGGGCGGGCTCTGCCTTGGCCTGCGGGGCGGCGGCGCCCGCGCCGGCTTCGCTGATCATGGCCAGCAGGGCGTCGACGCCCACGGTCTCGCCTTCGCCGGCGACGATTTCGGCCAGCACGCCGGCGGAGGGCGCCGGAACTTCGACGGTGACCTTGTCGGTTTCCAGCTCGCAGAGCATTTCGTCCGCCGCCACGGCGTCGCCGGGTTTCTTGAACCAGGTGGCAACCGTGGCTTCGGTGACGGATTCACCCAGGGTGGGGACTCGAACTTCGGTTGTCATCTCACTTGCTTCCTTCGATGGTGAGCGCTTCGTTCACAAGCGCCTCTTGTTGGGCTTTGTGCTGGCTGGCCAAACCCGTCGCGGGCGAGGCCGATGTGGCGCGTCCGATGTAGACCGGGCGCTGGTGTTTCGCACCGATACGGGTCAGGGCCCATTCGATGTTGGGTTCGATGAAGGTCCAGGCGCCCTGGTTCTTGGGCTCTTCCTGGCACCAGATCATTTCCGCGCCCTTGAAGCGCTCCAGCTCCTTGATCAGCGAATGCGCCGGGAACGGGTAGTACTGTTCGATCCGCAGCAGGTAGATGTCGTCGATGCCACGGGAGTCGCGTTCCTCGAGCAGGTCGAAGTAGACCTTGCCCGAGCACATCACCACGCGCTTGATCTTGTCGTCGGCGACCAGCTGGGTGTCGGAGTTGCCTTTTTGCGCATCGTCCCAAAGCACCCGGTGGAACGACGATCCGGTGGTGAATTCGTCGGCCGTGGAGATCGCCAGCTTGTGCCGCAGCAGCGACTTGGGCGTGACTAACATCAGCGGTTTGCGGAAGGACCGGTGCAGCTGGCGGCGCAGGATGTGGAAGTAGTTGGCCGGTGTCGTGCAGTTGGCGACGATCCAGTTGTCCTGACCGCACATTTGCAGGAACCGTTCCAGGCGGGCCGAGCTGTGTTCCGGCCCCTGGCCTTCGTAGCCGTGGGGCATCAGGCAGACCAGACCGGACATGCGCAGC
>JBFHMM010000181.1:0-8286 GCA_041594355.1 Paracoccaceae bacterium
GGCGCTCAAGATCTCGATCCCGGGCATCGTGTCGACCTTTATCGGGGTGTTCAAGGACACCACGCTGGTGTCGATTATCGGGCTTCTCGATCCGCTGGGTCTGTCCAACGCCATCCGCGCGGACGCAAACTGGAACGGCATCGTCTGGGAGCTGTATGGTTTCATCGCCCTGCTGTTCTTTGTCTTCTGCTTCTCCATGTCCCGCTATTCCATGTATCTGGAGCGCAAGCTTCAAACTGGCCACCGCTAAGGAGTTCAACACATGTCTGAACTGGCTATCGACCGTGATATCGACCGCTCGAAAATGACGGTCAGCGATGAAGTCGCGATTGAAATCACCAATATGAACAAGTGGTACGGCACGTTTCACGTGCTGCGTGACATCAACCTGACGGTGAACCGGGGCGAGCGCATCGTCATCGCCGGACCGTCCGGTTCGGGTAAATCCACCCTGATCCGCTGCCTGAACGCGCTTGAGGAACACCAGCAGGGCAAGATCGTTGTGGACGGCACCGAACTCAGCAACGACCTCAAGAACATCGACAAGATTCGTTCCGAGGTCGGCATGGTGTTCCAGCACTTTAACCTGTTCCCGCATCTGTCGATCCTGGAGAACTGCACGCTGGCGCCGATCTGGGTGCGCAAGACGCCCCGCAAGGAGGCCGAGGAACGCGCCATGCACTTCCTCGAAAAGGTCAAGATCCCCGAGCAGGCCAACAAGTACCCCGGCATGCTCTCGGGTGGCCAGCAGCAGCGGGTGGCGATTGCCCGCTCGCTTTGCATGATGCCGCGCATCATGCTGTTTGACGAACCGACCTCGGCGCTGGATCCGGAGATGATCAAGGAGGTGCTCGACACCATGATCGAACTGGCGGAGGAAGGCATGACCATGCTCTGCGTGACCCACGAAATGGGCTTTGCCCGGCAGGTGGCGAACCGGGTTATCTTTATGGACGCGGGCCAGATCGTGGAACAGAACGAGCCCGAGGAGTTCTTTAACAACCCCAAGAGCGACCGGACCAAGCTGTTCCTCAGCCAGATCCTGGGGCACTGAACAGGCGGCATTGCCGCCGCCGCATTCCGAGAGGCCGGGCCCTGTGGCCCGGCCTTTTTCATGGGTGCGGGGGCGGTGGGGTGAACGGCGCTGCGCACCCGTGCCTGCGGCACGAGTATTTGGAAAGAGACGCAAGGGGCGGGGGTCAGCCGGACAATTCCCGAGGGATCACGAAGTCGATGACCTCGCCCATACGCCAGGCCAAATTGCTCCAGTCGTCGATGTCGAAGCGGGCCACCAGCGTGGCGCAGGTGGGGAAATTGTCGAAACCGGGGTGGTCGGGCGGTTCCGAGACTATCTGGGCCGCGAAGGCCGCGATGCCGGGGTTGTGGCCCAGCAGCAGTACGGTCTGCCCCGTTGCGCCCGACAGGACGCGCAGGATCTGATTGCCGGTCACGTGGTAGAGATCGCCAGTGACCTCCGTGGTGGCCTCAATGCCCATGCCGGTGAGCGTGTCGCGGGTGCGCCGGGCGGACGAGCAGAGCACCTGATCGGGCAGGTGCCCCTTGTCCCGCAGCCAGTCCCCGATCAGCCTGGCGGAGCGCGTGCCGCGGTCGTTCAGAGGTCTGTCGTGGTCGTCCTGGGCCGGGTCGGCCCAGCTGGACTTGGCGTGGCGGGTCAGGATCAGGGTACGTGTCATGTTGGGTGAAACGACCTCATATGAAGCGCGGATTGCTCGGACCGCCGCCCGGCGCCCCGGCTCAGCGGGCAGGCACGGCGTGCTAGGCACCCATCGACCATACACGATTTTGCCCCGTCGCCGTCCAGAAAATCGTGACAGGCGGGCACATCATAGGGGGCGGTGGCGCTGAGCGCCCCCACCGGGCAGGCGCTGGCGCAGGGGGCCGGACAGTCCGCACAGGGATCGAACCGGACCGTTCCGGGCAGGGTTTCGGGCAGAGTTTCGGGCAGGGCCAGCGTCTCTGTGACATGCAGCGCGCCGCGCAGCGAGATCATCATGCCGACCCGGTCATGCACCATCATGCCGACCGGGCTCTGGGCAAACCGCCCGGTTTCCATCGCCCAGGCGATGAAGGGGGCGTAGGGCGGCCCGTCAGAGGGAAAGCTGCAGGTCGTGCCGAAGGCAGCCGCGATACCACCGATCACCCGTTTCGACCAGCGGTCAACAGGGTGGGGCGCGCCGTCCGTGGCCTCGCCCGAGGCGCAAAAGACAGGCCAGAACGCCGGGCCGGTGCCCAAGAGGATCAGCGTGCCGCCAGTCTGCGGGTGAAACCCGCCCATGACGATCAGCCCGGCGGCTTCTGCCGCCCTGTTGACCGCAGCCCAGTTCATCTGCGTCGGAAGGGGAGCGCCAGGCTCCATCCCAGCCGCGCGGGGCGGTCATCCTGCCAGCGCAGCCCGACCGCCATATCATCGTGACCGTCGGCGGGCTGGGCGACATAGGTGCCCATCAGCCGGTCCCACAGCGACAAGGAAAAGCCGTAGTTGCTGTCGTGCTCGGCCCGGTGCACCGAATGGTGTACCCGGTGCATATCGGGGGTGACCAGCACCCACCGCAGCACCCGGTCCACGGGCAGCGGCAGGCGCAGGTTGGAATGGTTGAACATGGCCGTCCCGTTCAGGATGATTTCAAACAGGACAACCGCAATCGCCGCCGGCCCCATTGCATAAACCAAGCCGATTTTCAGCCCCATGGAAAGCGCGATTTCCACCGGGTGAAAGCGGATCGCCGTGGTCACGTCCATGTCGCGGTCGGCATGGTGGACCCGATGCAGCCGCCACAACAGCGGTACCTTGTGGGTGAGCAGATGCTGCGCCCAGATTGCGAAGTCGAGGATCAGCACCGCCAGCCCGATTTCCACCCATTCGGGCCAGTCGAGCCGGTTAAAGAGGCCCCGGCCGCCGGCCTGTGCATCGAGCGCCGCCCCCACGGCCAAGAGCGGCATCGCCACGGCTATCAGCCGCAGGGTCACGGTGTTGAGCAGGGTAAAGCCCCAATTGGTGACCCAGCGCCTGCGGCGCGGGATCGCGCGGGGCCGGCGCGGGGCCAGCGCCTCGGCCACGGCCAGAACCGCGAACAGGCCCAAAAACACGCCAAGGCGGAGGGTCGCTTCGTTTTCCATACATTCATATTTGAGAATGTAAACGGGAAACGCAACCCCGGCCACAACACGAAACCGTCAGTCGGGGCGGATCAGCGACCCGGCGCCGTGATCGGTATAGAGTTCGAGCAGGCAGGCATTGGGGGCGCGGCCATCCAGGATGACCACTGCCCGCACGCCGCCTTCGATGGCATCGAGCGCGGTCTCGGTCTTGGGGATCATGCCGCCGGCGATCACCCCGTCGCGGGTCAGCTGGCGGATCTGTTCCGCCTTCAGCTCGGTCACCACCACGCCATCAGCGTTCTTGACACCCGAGACGTCGGTCAGCAGCAGCAGCCGGTCGGCCTTGAGCGCGGCGGCGATCGCCCCGGCGGCGGTGTCGCCGTTGACGTTGAAGGTCTCGCCGTTCCGGCCACCGCCGACCGGTGCGATCACCGGGATCACGTTCTTTTCCGCCAGATCGCGCAGGATTTTCGGGTTCATGACCGAGGGGGTGCCGACAAAGCCCAGATCCGGGTTGGTCTGGTCGCAGATCATCAGGTTAGCGTCCTTGCCCGACAGGCCCACGGCCTTGCCGCCCTGACGGTTGATCGCCTGGACGATGCGTTTGTTGACGACCCCCGACAGAACCATTTCAACCACTTCGACGGTAGCCTGGTCAGTCACACGCTTGCCGTTCACGAACTCAGACTTGATGTCCAGTTTGTCCAGCATCGCGTTGATCATCGGCCCGCCGCCATGCACGATCACCGGTTTTACGCCGACGTGGCTCATCAGCACGATGTCGCGGGCGAAACTGTCCATCGCCTCGTCACTGCCCATGGCGTGGCCGCCCAGCTTGATGACAACGGTCGCGTCCACATAGCGCTGCAGGTACGGCAATGCTGACGACAAGGTGCGGGCGGTGGCAATCCAGTCGCGGTTCATGTCTTGCTTCTTCATGGCTGATATCCCTCTGGGACACCCTGTTACGTGGTTCTCTGTCTTCTGCCAAGAGCAACCGGAGCCGCCGGCGGCGACGCGGGCCGGGAGACTCCCCCGGAGTATTGTCCAAAGAGATGAAAGGGCGGGGCTGGGCCAGGCGTCAGGCCAGCGTGGCGATGATGCTGCGCAGCGTGGCTATGCCGTCGCCCTTTTCCGACGAGGTCAGCACGATCTCGGGGTAAGCGGCGGGATGTTTCGCCAGCACCCCACGCACCTGGTTCAGCACCCGGTCGCGGTCTTTGGCCTTGACCTTGTCGGCCTTGGTCAGAACCGCTTGAAAGGTCACCGCCGATGTGTCCAGCAGGGTCATTATCTCTTCGTCCACCGGTTTGACCCCGTGGCGCGCGTCGATCAGCACAAAGGCCCGGCGCAGGGTCTGGCGGCCCGACAGGTATTGTTTCAGCAGCCGCTGCCATTTCTCCACCACGGGCACCGGCGCATTGGCGTAACCATAGCCGGGCAGGTCGACAAGGAAGAGGTCGGGGCCCTGGGTGAAATAGTTGATCTCCTGTGTCCGCCCCGGCGTGTTCGACGCCCGCGCCAGACCCCTGGTCCCGGTCAGCGCGTTGATCAGGCTCGACTTGCCCACGTTGGACCGGCCCGCGAAACAGACCTCAAGCCGGTCGGCGGGCGGCAGGCCGGACATCGCCACCACGCCTTTAACAAAGACCGATTCGCCGGCAAAGAGCTTGCGCCCGCGTTCGGCGGTGATCTCGTCCGGCGTTTCGGCCAGCGGAAAGGGCAGGGCGGTCATGGCAGCACCTCAAAGGGGTCGGCGAGCGCCAGGCTGCCGCCGGCGGTCACTTCGGCATAGACGCCCATGTCCTGGTGGCCCCAGGTATTGAGAATGCCCAGCGTATCGGTGTCGCGCTTACCGGTCTCGGGGTTCGCGGTGGTGGCCATGCAGCGGGTGATCGGCTCACGGATGGCAAACCGGAGGGCGCCGATCCGCACTTCGCGCCCGATCCAGTCGAATTCCTCCCACGGCGCCAGACCGTCCAGCCAGATGTTGATCCGCCAGCGGACCGGCGACAGGTCGCGGCCCAGTTTCTGCGATACCGCGCGGTGGGTGGCCATGTTGCCGATGCTGACCGAGGGATAATCGGTATCGGTCATGCCGCGGCCCGACACCCGAAGCACCCGCGCCGAGGCGGCGCGATCCGCAGGCATCAGCGGTTTGGTCCAGTCGATCAGCCGGGCACCCTCGCCGTCGGGGTCCAGCGTGATCTCGGGCCGCTCGGGGTGGGTCAGCGTCACCGTGCCGGCGGCCTCGTCGTAGCGCGCCGCGATCGCCATCAGTCCCGGCGCCTTGGCCCCGCGCGAGAAATTGGTGCAGGGTGCCCATGCGCTGCCGTCGGCCTGTGCCGCCTCATGCGCCACCGCCCAAACGCGGTCGCCCGGCATCGTCGTGCCGGGCGTCAGGGTCACCGCCTCGAGCGCTTCGCGCCCGTGGCTCTTGATCGGGTGCCGCCAGATGGCGGTGACCGCCGGTGTCATTTCTTGTCAGCCTTCTCGCCACGCTTGAAGCTCTGGATGATATTGCCGAACACATCCGGCTTGTAGCCCTGGCTGCGCATGATGAAGTACTGCTGGGTAAAGGTGATCGTGTTGTTCGCGATCCAGTAGACCACCAGCCCGCTGGCGAAACCGCCCAGCATGAACATGAACACCCAGGGCATCCAGGCAAAGATCATTTGCTGCGTCGGATCGGTCGGCGCCGGGTTCAGCTTTTGCTGCAGAAACATCGAGATCCCCAGCAGCAGCGGCAGAATCCCGATCAGGATCGTCGCCATCAGCGTACCGGGCTCCGGCCCCGCCCAGGGCAGCCAGCCAAAGAAGTTCACGATCGAGGTCGGGTCGGGCGCGCTGAGGTCCTGGAACGGGCCAAAGAAAGGCGCCTGCCGCAGTTCAATGGTGACAAAGATCACCTTGTAGAGCGAGAAGAAGATCGGGATCTGCAACAGGATCGGCAGACAGCCCGCCGCCGGGTTCACCTTTTCCTTCTTGTACAGCTCCATCATGCCCTGCTGCAGCTTCTGCCGGTCGTCGCCCGCGCTTTCCTTCAGCTTTTCCATCTGCGGCTGCAATTCCTTCATCTTCGCCATCGAGACGTAGGACTTGTAGGCCAGCGGGAACAGGATCGCCTTAATCACCAGCGTCAGCGCGATGATCGATACGCCCATGTTGCCGATCAGCTTGTTCATCTCGTGCAGCAGCCAGAAAATCGGCTTGGTCAGGAAAAAGAACCAGCCCCAGTCGATGCTGTCGACAAAACGGTCGACGCCCACCGCCTGATAGTCGCGGATCGTCGACCATTCCTTGGCGCCGGCAAACAGCTGGCTGTCGACGCTGACACCCTGTCCGTCGGCAACGGTACGGGTCGGCAGCACGGTCTCGGTCTGGTAGATGTCGCGGCGTTCGTCGTATTTCGCGGCCTGTTTGAACGCGGATCCGGGCGCGGGGATCAGCGTGGTCATCCAGTAGTGATCGGTAAAGCCGATCCAGCCGTTTTCCGTGACCTGGGTCACTTCGGCGCGCGCGCCCTCGCGGGGGTCGATCTCGAAATCGGTCATGTCGTCATAGTCGATCTCGGCCAGCTGGCCGTCCGCCATGGCGATGACGCCTTCGTGCAGGATAAAGAAGTTCTTAAGGCCCTCGGGTTCACCGTGGCGCGCCAGGATGCCATAGGGCGCCAGGCTCACCGCCGCGCCGCTGGCGTTTTCCACCGATTGAGTCACGTCAAACATGAAATCGGCATCCACCGACAGGGTCCGGCGGAAGGTCAGCCCTTTGCCGTTGTCCCAAACCAGCGTCACCGGGCTGCCCACGCCCAGCGCGTCCCCCGATTCCACCGCCCATTCGGTATTCGCGCCCGGCACGTCCTCCAGCGTCAGACCGGCGCCGGGGGCCCAGCCATAAAGCGCGTAATAGGCCGCCGGTTTGCCTGCAGCCTTCAGCACCTGCACGATCTCGGCGTCATCCTCGATCGATTCACGGTAATCCTTCAGCCGCAGATCGTCCAGCCGTCCGCCGACCAGCGATACGCTGCCTTCCAGGCGCGGCGTGTCGATGGCGATGCGCGGGGTATCAGGTTTGACCTCCTCCACCGGAGCCGCCTGGCCGGTGCTGGTGGCCGGGGCGGTCGGCGGCGTCACGCCGGCATCGGTCTGAACGGTCTGATCGCCGGGCAGGGCGGTCTGCGGTTCGGGTTCCGGGGGCGGGAACAGCACAAACCACACGAGGATGACGGCGAAACTGAGCGCGGTTGCCAGGATGAGGTTCTTGTTCTGATCGTCCATCGGGGACAGCCACCTTGTGGTTGGAATGACACCGGTGCGTTCAACAGAGTGCGGCCGCAAAGGTCAAGCGGATTCCGGACCGCAGGCGGAGAAGCTCCCGGACAAATGGCCCCAAACCGGCCGAAATCCCGGTATCCGGCCTGCCGCCGGATCGCGGCCGGCCGTGCCTGCGCCCCGCCGGAGCGTCCGGCACAGCGGGGCCGATGCGGATCTTCGCCCGATCGGGCGGGGGGACTGGGGGAAACGGCGGCTGCACCCCGGTGGCAGGATGCGGGTCATCGCGGGCCGCTCCTCCCGGCGCGCCGTCGTGGCGGTTCCGGTTTCTGCCCGGATGCCGGTTTTCCCGTGGCGCCACGGGCCGCCACCGCTTGACCAGAGGGTCGCCCGTCGGACGCAAGGTCCGCGTCGCAATGAAATGGTCGCAACCCGGGGCCAGAGCGGCGCCCGTCTCTCGCGCAAGAGCCGTCGTGGCTGCCCCAGAGCCATTCGCCCCGATACTGTTCCCGCCCAGAGGCTGACTTGTGTCCTTGCGAGACGGTGCGAGCGCGCGATGGATCTCCCCTCCGACTCCAGGCCCGATCCGGACCGGTCCGGCCGCAAATCGGAAAGCCGCGGGGCGAAAAGGGGGCATGATCCTGTCCCCTGAGGCCGTTTCGAACCAAGCCTGGGATCATCGTCGGCGCGGTCCACAGAAATGTCTAACGAGGGAGGCGCGCGGGACCGTGCCGGCGCGAGCGAGACCGCACCCTCCCCCCCGCCGCCGGGCAGGATTCGGCGCGGTCCCGGCCCGAAACCCGTCCGCCGTGGATCGGGTTCAGGTATGGCCGCTCCGACCCTTGCAAGAGACCGCGCGCTGCCCTTGCAGGAGTCCGCGTGCCGTCATGGA
>JBFHMM010000182.1:0-8195 GCA_041594355.1 Paracoccaceae bacterium
AGTGGCTCCGCATCCCCTATACCCATTCCGGCGTACTGGCCTCGGCGCTGGCGATGGACAAGGAACGGTCCAAGGCGGCCTATCGCGGTGCGGGGCTGCCTGTGGTCGACAGTATCATTCGCTGCAAGGACGAAGTGATGGCGCGGCATGTGATGGCGCCTCCTTACGTGGTCAAGCCCAACAACGAGGGGTCCTCGGTCGGGGTCTATCTGGTGCACGAGGCGGCCAACGGTCCGCCGCAGCTGAGCGTGGAGATGCCAGAGTTCGTCATGGTGGAGAGCTTCGTGCCGGGGCGCGAGCTGACCACCACGGTGATGGGCGACCGGGCGCTGAGCGTCACCGAAATCTTTACCGAGGGCTGGTACGACTACGAGGCGAAATACGCGCCTGGCGGATCGCGCCACGAGGTGCCCGCGAACATTCCGGCCGAGATATTCGAGCTGTGCATGGACTATGCCTTGCGCGCCCACCGGGTGCTGGGTTGCCGCGGTGTCAGCCGAACCGATTTCCGCTGGGACGACAGCCGTGGTGTCGAGGGGCTGTTCCTGCTGGAAACCAACACGCAACCGGGCATGACGCCGACCTCGCTGACGCCGGAGCAAGCGGGTATGGCGGATATGACATTCGGCCAGATGTGCGCCTGGATGGTGGAGGACGCATCATGCAACCGCTAGGCCGGTCGAGGACAGCCCAAGGCGGGCACGATCCGGCGCCGTCCCGGCTGAACTACCGGATTCAGCGATGGCTGCTGACGCCGGGCATCCGGCTGGGGCTGCGGGTGGGTATTCCGGTTTGCCTGAGCTTTGCCGTGGCCAGCGGGTTTCTCGCCAACCAGACGCGACGCGACGCGCTGACCGATTTCTGGGCCGAGCTGAAGGCCAGTGTCGAGGAGCGCCCCGAGTTCATGGTCAACCTGATGGCGATCGACGGCGCGGGCGAGGACCTGTCCGAAGACATTCGCGAGGTCGTGCCGCTGGATTTCCCGGTCAGTTCTTTTGACCTCGACCCCGAGGAGATCCGCGCGATGATCACCGGGCTGGATCCGGTGAAATCGGCCACCGTGCGCATCCGGCCCGGCGGGATCCTGCAGATCGACGTGACAGAGCGGGTGCCCGTCGTGGTCTGGCGGACCTGGGATGGGCTGGAGATGCTGGACGAAACCGGCGCCCATGTGGCGGACCTGCCGGCGCGCAAGGCGCGCCCGGACCTGCCGCTGATCGTGGGGCGCGGCGCGGACAAGCACGTTCAGCAGGCGCTGACGCTGCTGGCGACGGCGCGGCCGCTGGGCGGAAGGCTGCGCGGTATCGCGCGGGTCGGCGAGCGGCGCTGGGACGTGGTGCTGGACCGCGACCAGCGGATCCTGCTGCCCGAGCAGAACCCGGTGCGCGCGCTGGAGCGGGTGCTGGCGCTGAACGAGGTGCAAGACCTGCTGGAGCGGGATGTCGCGGTGGTCGACATGCGGCTGCGCGCGCGCCCGACTTTGCGGATGTCGGAGACCGCGGTTCAGGAGTGGTGGAAAGTCAGAAAAATAAACGGAAGCGGGCAGTAGGCGATGACGGATCTCTATCAGTCTCAGCGGGCAATGCGGCAGATGCGCCGCCAGGCGTTGCAGAGGGGTGTGGTGGCCATTCTGGACGTGGGCAGTTCCAAGATTGCCTGCCTCGTGCTGCGCTTTGACGGCACGGCCAGGCTGAGCGAGGACAACTCGATCGGGTCGCTGGCCGGGCAGAGCGGGTTCCGCGTAGTGGGCGCGGCGACCACCCGGTCGCGCGGCGTGCAGTTCGGCGAAATCAGCGCCATGCAGGAAACCGAGCGCGCCATTCGCACTGCCCTGCAGGCGGCGCAGAAGATGGCGGAAATCCGGGTCGACCACGTGATCGCCTGTTTCTCGGGGGCCAACCCGCGGTCCTACGGGCTGGACGCGACGGTGGAACTGGAGGGGCAGGTCGTCACCGAGAACGAGATCGCCCGCGTGCTGGCCGATTGCGACGTGCCCGAATACGGCGCGGGTCGCGAGGTTCTGCACGCGCAGCCGGTGAATTTCGCGCTCGACAACCGCTCTGGCCTGGCCGACCCACGTGGCCAGCTGGGCAACATGCTGTCGGTGGACATGCACATGATGACGGTGGACGCCGCCGCGATCCAGAACCTGGTGCATTGCATCAAGCGTTGTGATCTGGAACTGGCCGGAATCGCCTCTTCGGCCTATGTGTCGGGCATTTCTTCGCTGGTGGAGGACGAGCAGGAGCTGGGCGCGGCCTGTATCGACATGGGCGGCGGATCGACCTCGGTGTCGATCTTTATGAAGAAACACATGATCTATGCCGACAGCGTGCGCATGGGCGGTAACCACGTCACCAGCGACATCTCGATGGGGCTTGGCGTGCCGATGGCCAATGCCGAGCGGATCAAGACATTCTGCGGCGGCGTGCATGCTACCGGCGCCGACGACCGCGACATGATCGACATCGGCGGCGATACCGGCGATTGGGAACACGACCGCCGCACCGTCAGCCGGGCCGAGCTGATCGGCATCATGCGCCCGCGCGTCGAAGAGATCCTCGAAGAGGTGCGTGCCCGGCTGGACGCGGCCGGCTTCGACCACCTGCCCAGCCAGCAGATCGTGCTGACCGGCGGGTCGAGCCAGATCATGGGGCTGGACGGGCTGGCAAGCCGCATCCTCGGCCAACAGGTGCGTCTGGGGCGTCCGCTGCGGGTGCATGGGCTGCCGCAGTCGGCCACAGGGCCGGGGTTTTCCGGCGCCGTCGGGCTGAGCCTGTTCGCGGCCAATCCACAGGACGAATGGTGGGATTTTGCGATCCCGGTGGACCGCTACCCGGCCCGCTCGCTGAAGCGGGCGGTCAAATGGTTCAGGGACAACTGGTAAAGCGACCACGGCGGGGGTGACGGCCCCGGCAAAACAGGTTAATGTCGGCGCAACCGCCGATAATAAGGTGGAGCAATCGGGGACCGGGCAGGCCCTCAGATATATCGCAGTTCAGGATCGGTCATGGCGGCGGCGCCTTGGCCGTCACCCGTCGCTTTGTGTCGGGACGAGGGAAATCCGCAAAATCTGCCCCGTGTGGCAAGATACCGCTAATTTCAGGTCGGTTTTTGTCCATATTTTGTGGCAAAAGCCGCTTTTTTTCGTGACGATTCCGCGCGATGCCGTTAATAATAAACGTTGAGTAGGCAGGAAAACCCCGTGAGCGCGGGTATAACAACAGGCGGACAGAGCATGACATTGAACCTTTCGATGCCCGGACAGGAAGACTTGAAACCTCGGATCACCGTTTTCGGCGTCGGCGGGGCAGGCGGCAACGCTGTCAACAACATGATCGAGAAGGAACTCGACGGTGTTGACTTCGTGGTTGCCAACACGGATGCGCAGGCATTGCAGCAGAGCAAGTCGGAAAGCCGGGTCCAGCTGGGCGTGAAAGTGACCGAGGGGCTGGGCGCGGGAGCCCGTGCCAGCGTCGGCGCGGCAGCCGCCGAGGAGAGCATTGAACAGATCGTCGATCACCTGGCGGGCGCGCATATGTGCTTTATCACCGCCGGCATGGGTGGCGGCACCGGCACCGGGGCGGCGCCGATCATCGCGCAGGCCGCGCGGGAGCTCGGTGTTCTGACCGTGGGCGTGGTCACCAAGCCGTTCCAGTTCGAGGGCGCCAAGCGGATGCGCCAGGCCGAGGATGGCGTCGAGAGCCTGCAAAAGGTCGTCGATACGCTGATCATCATTCCCAACCAGAACCTGTTCCGGCTGGCAAACGAAAAGACTACATTCACCGAAGCCTTCTCCATGGCCGATGACGTGCTCTATCAGGGCGTCAAGGGCGTGACCGACCTGATGGTGCGGCCCGGCCTGATTAACCTCGACTTTGCCGATGTGCGCGCCGTGATGGACGAGATGGGCAAGGCAATGATGGGCACCGGCGAGGCCGAGGGCGAGGATCGCGCCATCCAGGCCGCGGAGAAGGCCATCGCCAACCCGCTGCTGGACGAAATCAGCCTGCGCGGCGCCAAGGGCGTGCTGATCAACATCACCGGCAGCCACGATCTGACCCTGTTCGAACTGGACGAGGCCGCCAACCGGATCCGCGAAGAGGTGGACCCTGAGGCCAATATCATTGTCGGTTCGACCCTGGATACTGCCATGGAAGGCATGATGCGCGTCAGCGTCGTGGCCACCGGAATCGACGCCCGCGAGGTGCAGAACGACATTCCGGTGCCGCGCCGTCCGATGTCGCAGCCGCTGAAACAGCGCGTCTCCGCAGAAGAAACCGCCCCGACCCCGGCCGCGACGCCGGCTCCGGTTATGGAACTCGACACCCCGGCCGAGACCGAAGTGGCCGAAGCCGCTGAGGAACCGACGCTGTTCGAAGGCATGAACGCGCAGCAACTGGCCGCACAGGACATGGCGGAAAACATCTTTGAGGCCGAGGAAACCGTGGACGAGGGTGACGACGGCCTGCCAATGCCGGCCTATCGCCCGGAAATCCCGGCGTTCGAACCGCAGGCGGAAACCGCCGAGCAGGAGGCCGAAAGCTTTGTCGCTCCGCGCGCCCCGGCCCCCGGTACGCCTTCGCCGGAAACGCTGGTCCGGTTGCAGGCCGCCGCCGGCAAGGTGCCCGGCGCACCGCAGCGCGGAATGGCCGAACCGGCCCGCCGGGCGGCAGAGCCGACCGAGAAGGGCTCGCGTTTCGGGTTCAATTCGCTAATCGAACGGATGACGGGCCACGCCGCCGATACTCCCGGTGAGCGGACCCCGTCTGCGGCCCAGGCGCCGGCGCGCCAGCAGCCCGCGATGCAGCAAAATGACCCTGCGGCACAGCCCCGGACATCGCAGGATTCCGAACAGGATCGTATCGAAATCCCGGCCTTTTTGCGCCGGCAGGCCAATTGAGCGGGTCAAGAAATAAATCGGAAGAGACCGCCTCAAGGCGGTCTTTTTCTTTTTGGGTCAATGCGTTGGTAGGTTGTAAGCACTGTTTCGCCTATCTGTTACATCCATGTTTCATTCCGTTACAAAGATTGAGTTGAGCCTCGGCGTCCGGCCCATTACCTCAGGTTCAACATAGCCCCTTGTGGCTGGATATGATCGTTTGAGGTTCGCTTTGCAAAATACGCTCAGAACATCGGTGACCTTCAAGGGTGTCGGGCTGCACAGCGGTGCGCCTGTGACCATGACGCTGAAACCCGCCGCTGGTGGCAACGGCATCTGGTTCAAGCGCACCGATATCGAGCTTGGCGACGCCATGATCCCGGCAATCTATGACATGGCGATACAAACCCCGCTGTGCACGCGGCTGGTCAATGGTGCTGGTGTCTCGGTTTCCACGGTTGAACATATCATGGCCGCGCTTGCGGGATGTGGCGTGCATAATGCCCTGATCGAAATCGACGGCCCCGAAGTGCCGATCCTCGACGGGTCGTCGGTGGAATTCGTGCGCGGGATCATGGCTCGCGGCGTGCAGCCGCAGTCGGCCCCGGTGCTGGCCTATGAAATCCTGAAGCCGGTGACGGTGGAGCGCGATGGCGCCCGCGCCACGCTGATGCCCGAAGACCGGCTGATCATCGAATTCGAGATCGACTTTCCCGATGCTGCCATCGGCCGTCAGCGTAAAACGCTGGACATGCGTAACGGCGCCTTCGCCCGCGAACTGTGCGACAGCCGCACCTTCTGCCGTCAGTCGGATGTCGAGGCGATGCAGCACAATGGCCTGGCGCTGGGCGGGACCCTGGATAACGCGGTTGTCGTCGACGGCGAGGCGGTGCTGAGCCCGGGCGGGTTCCGCCACCCGGACGAGGCTGTGCGCCACAAGATGCTGGACGCGCTGGGCGATCTCGCGCTGGCCGGAGGCCCGATCCTGGGGCGTTACATCGGCGAGAAGGCGGGCCATTCTCTGACCAACGAGCTGCTGCGCAAGCTGTTCGCGACCCCCGGCGCTGTGCGCCCAGTGCTGTGCGACCCTGAAACGACCGCCCGGCTGCCCGGCAAGGGGCTGATCTGGAACGAGATTCCGCAGGTTGCCTGAAATGTGACCGCGCCGTAGGCCGGGAACCTGCACGGGGATGCTATAAGGCGTTTTGCCCCGGAAATTATTGTGCTAGACCAGAGCGCAAACGGGTCCCAACGCCCGGAGCAAGCGATGAGGATAGGCAGCATGATCGGCGGAAGGTGGGCGGCGAAGTGTGTCGGTGCACTGGCTCTGATGGTGTTGCTGTCGGCCTGTGGCGGTGGTGGCCGACCGGTGGCGGACCGCACCGAATCCCTCGAAGGGTATACCCCGGAACAGATATTCCAGCGCGGCGAGTTCGAGCTGAGCAAGGGCCGCACCGATGACGGGGCCTATTACTTCTCGGAAATCGAACGGCTGTACCCCTATTCAAGCTGGGCCAAGCGTGCGTTGATCATGCAGGCGTTTTCCTATCACAAGGGACAGGATTACGAAAACAGCCGCGCCGCCGCGCAACGTTATATCGACTTTTACCCGACCGACGAAGACGCGGCCTATGCCCAGTACCTGCTGGCGCTGAGCTATTACGACCAGATCGACGAAGTGGGGCGCGACCAGGGGCTGACCTTTCAGGCGCTGCAGTCGCTGCGTACCGTGATCGAGGTCTATCCCGACAGCGAATATGCCACCTCGGCGATTCTGAAGTTTGACCTGGCTTTTGACCACCTCGCGGCCAAGGAAATGGAGATCGGGCGCTATTACCTGCGGCGCAAGCATTTTGCCGCGGCAATCAACCGGTTCCGCGTGGTGGTGGAGGATTTCCAGACCACCACCCACACGGCCGAGGCGCTGCATCGACTGGTCGAGAGCTATCTGTCGCTGGGCCTGCTGGACGAGGCACAGACCGCCGGTGCGATTCTGGGCTATAACTATCAGTCGACGGTCTGGTACGAGGACAGCTACAAGCTGCTGACCGCGCGCGGGCTCAAGCTCAAGAGCAAGGGCAACAACTGGCTCAGCCAGATCTACCGCCAGTCGATCAAGGGCGAGTGGCTTTAGGGGCGGCGGGGTGATGCCCCGCCTGACGGAAGGCTCTGATGCTGCGCAGCCTTGATATTCGCGACATGCTGATCATCGAACGGCTGGAACTGGGGTTCCAGCCGGGGTTGAACGTGCTGACCGGCGAAACCGGAGCGGGCAAGTCGATCCTGCTGGATTCGCTGGGCTTCGTTCTGGGCTGGCGCGGTCGCGCAGAACTGGTGCGGCAGGGTGCGAAACAGGGCGAGGTCATCGCCGAATTCGATCTGCCGGCCGACCACCCGGCCTGGGAGGTGATCGCGGACGCGGGCCTGCCGGTCGGGGAGGAGTTGATCCTACGGCGGGTGAACACCGCCGACGGGCGCAAGACCGCATGGATCAACGACCGCCGCTGTTCGGGAGAGGTGCTGAGAGCACTGTCCGAGCGGCTGGTCGAGCTGCACGGACAGCATGACGACCGTGGGCTTCTGAACCCGCGCGGACATCGCGCGATGCTGGATGTCTTTGCCCGGATCGACACCGAGGGCGCGCGCCGGGCCTGGGGCGCGCTGACGCGCGCCCGTCGGCAGATGGAGGCGACCCGCGCGGCGCTGGAGGCCGCGCGCGCCGAAGAGGAATTTCTGCGCCACTCGGTGGCCGAGCTGGACAAGCTGGACCCACAGCCGGGCGAGGATGCCGAACTGGACGCGCGCCGACGCATGATGCAGGCTGCGGAGCGGATCCGCGACGACGTCGCCCGCGCCTTTGCGCTTTTGGGCAACCAGGGTGCCGAAGGCGCGATGGGCGAGGCGATGCGCTGGCTGGAAGGGGTGATGGAACAGGCCGGTGACGGGCTGGACTCACCGATTGCCGCGCTGGGGCGGGCGATGATCGAGCTGGGCGAGGCGCAGGACGGCGTCGAACGCTGCCTGTCGGGGCTGGAGTTCGATCCGTCCGAGCTGGAACTGGCCGAAGAGCGGCTGTTCGCGATTCGCGCTTTGGCGCGCAAGCACGAGGTCTTGCCCGACGAGCTGAGCAGCTTTGCCGGGGATCTGCGCGCTCGGCTGGAGGCGTTGGATCAGAGCGACGCTGAGATGCGGCGGCAGGAGGCTGCGCTGCATCAGGCCGAGGCGGCCTATGACAGCGCCGCCAACGCGCTGACGGCGGCGCGTGGAGAGGCGGCGGGGCAGCTGGATCGGGCGGTGATGGCCGAGCTTGCGC
>JBFHMM010000183.1:0-8169 GCA_041594355.1 Paracoccaceae bacterium
CCGGCGTCGTCACCGTCGGCCAGCTGATCACCATGGCCGCCCATCTTGAGGGGCGCGGCGCCTCGGTGCTCGACTTCACCGGTTTCGCGCAGAAATTCGGCACCGTACTCAGCTATATCCGGCTGGGCGAAACGCCCGAAACCCTCAACCAGGTGCGTATCACGCCGGGCGGCGCTGATGCGGTCATCGGCTGCGACATCGTTGTCAGCTCCGCCCCCAAGGCCAGCGCCCACTACCGCCCCGGCACCCGCGTCGTGCTCAACACCGCCGAAATGCCCACCGGCGATCTGGTGCTGCACCGTGACGCCTCGCTCAACACCGGCACCCGCAAAGCGGTCATCGCCAGTGCCGTGGGCGCAGACAACCTCTGGACCATGAACGCCAACGCGCTGGCCGAGCAGCTGATGGGCGACAGCGTCTTTGCCAACGTGATGATGCTGGGCTCTGCCTGGCAACAGGGGCTGGTGCCGGTAAGCGAGGCGGCGCTGTCACAGGCGATCCTTCTCAACGGTGTCGCGGTCGAGAAAAACCGCACGGCCTTTGCGCTCGGTCGCGTCATGGCCGCCGACCCCGACCGGCTGGCCGGACACCTGAGCCCCGATGCCCCGGCCGAGGAAACCCTCGATCAGATCATCGACCGCCGGGCCGAGTTTCTCATCGGCTATCAGGATGCCGCCTATGCAGACGCGTACCGCGCCACGCTGGCCGCCTTCATGCAGGCAACCGCCGGCGCCGACGAAGCATTGCACCGCGCCGCCGCGCGCAACCTGTTCAAGCTGATGGCCTACAAGGACGAGTTCGAAGTCGCCCGGCTGATGACCGCACCCGAGTTCGCGGAGGAGCTCGCGCAAAAGTTCGACGGCGATTTCAAGGTTAATTACCACCTCGCCCCGCCGCTGCTGAGCCGCCGCAAGGACGCCCGCGGCCGCCCGGCCAAGCGCCGGTTCGGCCCCTGGATGGGCGGACCGATGCGGCTGCTCGCGCGGATGAAGGGTCTGCGCGGCAGCGCGCTCAACCCCTTTGGCCACCACGCCGAAGCGCGGCTGCACCGCGCGCTTCTGGCTTGGTACAAAACGGCACTTCACCGGGTCGCGGAGGCGTACAAAACGGATAGAACCGGGGACTTCCTCGCTATCCTTTGCGCACCCGATGGCATTCGCGGCTATGGACCGGTGCGGATGCAGGCAGCCGCCAAGGCCCGCGCGGACGCCGAAGCGGTGCTGAAACGGCTGGAAAGGTAAGGGGACTCAGCCCACTTCCACCAGTGTCCGGGCCACCGCCCGGGCGATCACCCGTTCCTCGTCGGTGGGAATCACCAGGATCTCCGCCGCCCCGGACCCGACCTTGGGTCCGCCTGTTTCGTTGGCCGCAGGGTCTAGGTTTAAACCAAGGAAATCAAGACCTTCAATCACCCGCGCCCGGATCTCGGCGGCGTTCTCGCCGACGCCGCCCGTGAAAACCAGCCCGTCCAGTCCGCCCAGCACCGCCGCCATCGCGCCCAGCTCGCGGCGGATGCGGAACACGTAATAATCCAGCGCCTGCGCCGCGTGCGGGTCATCGCTGGCCAGCAGGGTCCGCATGTCATGGCTGATGCCCGACATGCCCTTGAGCCCGCTTTCCTTGTACAAAAGCGTAGTAAGATCACCCACACTCATGCCCTGATCCAGCAGATAAAGCATCACGCCCGGATCCAGCTGGCCGCTGCGGGTGCCCATCGGCAACCCGTCCAGCGCCGAAAACCCCATGGTCGAGCCGATACTCTGGCCGTCCCTGACCGCGCACATCGAGGCGCCGTTGCCCAGATGCGCGATCACCACCCGGCCCGCCGCCAGCGCCGGGTGGTCCCGACGCAGGCAGGAAGTGATGTAGTCGTAGCTCAGCCCGTGAAACCCGTAACGCCTTACCCCTGCTTCATAAAACCGGCGCGGCAGGCCGAAGGTATCGTTTACGAAGGGATGGCCGCGATGAAAGGCGGTGTCGAAACAGCCCAGCTGCACCGCCTGCGGAAAGGCGGCGCGGGCGGCGGCGACGGCCGCCAGATTGTGCGGCTGGTGCAGCGGTGCCAGCGGGATCAACTGTTCAAGCGCGGCGATCACCTCGCCCGTCAGCTCCTGCGGCGCACCGTAGCTCATGCCGCCATGCACCACCCGGTGCCCGACACCGGCGACCGGGCGCCCGTCCAGTACTGGTTCAACGGCAGCCAGGATCGCCTGCACCGCGCCTGCATGATCGGCCGCCCCCAGGGCGAGCGGGTCCTGCCCCTTGACCAGCAACTGCGCATTTTGCCCAAGGTTTTCGACCTGTCCGACCTGCAGCAGCTGCGGTTCCTCCGCCGCCAGATAGACGCCGAACTTGATCGACGAGCTACCCGCGTTCAGCGTCACGATGCCACTCATTTCGCCGACCCGATCGCGTTCAGCGCGGCGATCGCGCAGGAGGCCAGCCGGGCCTTTTCGTCATCCGCGCGGCTGGTCAGGATGATCGGACATTTCGCCCCCATCACGATGCCGCCAGCCTCGGCATGGGCCAGAAAGCTCAACTCCTTGGCCAGCATGTTGCCCGCCTCCATGTTGGGCGCCACCAGGATCTCGGCACGCCCTGCCACCAGCGAGCGGATGCCCTTGGTTGTGGCGGCGGCCAGGTTGATGGCATTGTCCATCGCCAGCGGTCCGTCCACCAGCCCGCCGGTGATCTGGCCCCGGTCCGCCATTTTCGACAGGATGGCGGCATCCAGCGTCGAGGGGATCGCCGGGTTCACCACCTCGACGGCCGAGAGCACGCCGACCTTTGGTTCCTCCATCCCCAGCGTCAGCGCCAGGTCGATGGCGTTCTGGACGATGTCGGCCTTGGTCTGCAGATCGGGCGAGATGTTGATCGCCGCATCGGTCACCAGCAGCAAATGGTCAAGCCCCGGCACATCCATCACGAAGACATGGGAGAGCCGCCGCCCGCCCTTGCGCAACCCGCCCTCGCGCTTGACGATCTCGCCCAGCAGGATGTCGGTGTGCAAGTGGCCCTTCATGACCGCCGCCGCCTGTTTGTCGAGCACCATGCGCACCGCCTCCTGCGCCGCCAACCGGTGGTCGCGCACGTCGATCACCCGGTAGGCCGCCAGGTCGATGCCCTCTTCGGCGGCCGCCTCGGCGATGCGTTCGGCATGGCCGATCAGAATCGGATCGATGATGGTATGTTCGGCGGCCAGGATTGCGCCGGCCAGCGCATCGCCTTTCTCGGGGGCCACCACCGCCGTCGGGATCGCCGGCAGCGGCTCGGCCAGCGCCAGTAGGTGGTCGAAATGGCGGTGCTGCTGCACCGTCAGGCCAGGCACGTCCGCCGGGTCGAAGCTCATCGGTTTTTCGGGGGCAAAGACCTCGGCCTCGCCTTCGAGGATGCGGGTGCCGTCGGCGGCCTCGACCCAGGTGTCGAACCTGACCAGCCGGTTGTCGCCCTTGGCCACCAAACGCACCTTGCAGGTCAGCGCGTCTCCGGCATGGGCGCGACCCAGAAAGCGCAGCGTCTGCGAATGATAAAGCGTCCCCGGTCCAGGCAGGTTGCAACCCAGAACCGCCGAGATCAGCGAGGCGATCCACATGCTGGGCGCCACCGATTCCGGCTCCCCGTCGCCATCGCCGTCTTCCTTGGGCAGATGCATCGGGTTCAAATTTCCCGACGAATTGGCAAAAACATAGAGATCCTCGGCCATCAGCGTGCGGACCCGTTCCGCCTCCATGCCGATCTCAAGCGCGTCGAATGGGACGTTATGCATCACATTATTCATAATTTCCTGCCTCCCGCCGGTGGCGCAAGTCTCAATCATGCGGGGAAATCCGCGTACCGGCGCCTTCATATCCCGCAATACCGCCCGTGCATGCGACAAAGGTCAAACCATACCGAATTTTCAATGCAGTTACGCCACGGCAGGCTCAGACCTGTGGCGGCACTGCCGCGGATTTCAGCTTGGGCCGAGAGGCGGCGCGGCTCGGGTCCGGGAAATGGATCATTGTCGCGTCCCTGCTGGTGTCCCGGCCAGCCTAGCCCGCGGCACCGGCCGGCAAAAGGATTTTGTCCGGCCCCGGCCGGGTGAACGAGAGATACGGGCGGGGGCCAGCTCCCCCCGCCCCCTCCCCGGTGTATTTGCAAAGAGATGAAAGGACCAAGCAGGGGACTTGGCCGCGGCGGTTCGCTTGCATAGGGTCGGTCGCAACGGAGGCGTCTTGATGCGAAACTTTTCTTTGCTGGACCTGTCGCCGGTGCCCGAAGGCGGCACCATCAGCGACGCGCTGTCCAATACCGTTGAACTGGCCCGGGCCGCGGAGACGGCGGGCTATCACCGGTTCTGGCTGGCCGAACATCACAATATGCCGGGCATCGCCAGCGCCGCGACGGCGGTGGTGATCGGACAGGTGGCGCAGGCCACCTCGACGATACGTGTCGGCGCCGGCGGCATCATGCTGCCGAACCACGCGCCGCTGGTGGTGGCGGAACAATTCGGCACGCTGGCGACGCTGTTTCCCGGCCGCATAGATCTCGGCCTGGGTCGCGCACCCGGCACCGACATGGCCACCGCGCGGGCGCTGCGCCGCCACATGGCACCCGAGGACAGCTTTCCGCAGGACGTGCAGGAGCTGATCGGCTACCTCGGCGAGGCGCCCGAGGACGCCCGCGTGCGCGCGGTGCCCGGCGCCGGCACCCATGTGCCGGTCTGGATCCTCGGCTCCAGCCTCTTCGGCGCGCAGCTGGCCGCCTACCTCGGGCTGCCCTATGCCTTTGCCTCGCATTTCGCGCCCGCCATGCTGGAGGAGGCGCTGCAGATCTATCGTGGCACCTTCCAGCCCTCCGAACATCTGGACCGCCCGCATGTCATGGTTGCCGCCGGGGTCTGCGCCGCCGACAGCGATGCGGAGGCCGAATTCCTGCGGTCCTCGCAGATGCTGGCCTTTGCCCGGCTGCGCACCGGGCGGCCGGGCAAGCTGCCGCGCCCGGTGCGTGACCTCGGCGCCGAGATCCCCGCCCCGGTGCTGGCGCAGGTGCAGCAGGCGCTGTCGGTTTCTGCCGTCGGCTCTGCGGCCACGCTGCGCCAGCGGTTCGGCGCCATTCTCGACCGCTACAAACCCGACGAGCTGATGGTCACCGGCGCGGTGCATGACCCCGCCGCGCGGATCCGTTCGTTCGAGATCGCAGCCGAGGTGCTGACCGGGCTGCGCGCGTCATGACCGGGGTCCGCAGGGCCGGTATCCTTGGCGGCGGGCTGATCGGGATGAGCTGGGCCAGCCTGTTCCTGGCGCGCGGGCCGCAGGTCACCGTGGTCGATCCCGACCCCGCGACCGCCGACCGGCTGCCCTGCAGGCGCTGGCCGAGGCCGAATTCATCCAGGAAAACGGACCCGACCGGATCGCCGCCAAACACCGGATCGTCGCGGATCTAGAACAGGCGATCGCGCCGCATGTGGTCATCGCCTCCAGCAGCTCGTCGCTGACCGCCAGCGCGATCCAGAAGGGCGCGCGCCATCCCGGCCGCATCCTGGTGGGCCACCCGATGAACCCGCCGCATCTGGTGCCGATGGTCGAACTGGTGCGCGGCGCCGCCACCACCGACGCCGCGCTCGATACCGCCGAGGCGTTTTACACTCAGATGCGCCGCGCCCCGATCCGGGTCCGCAAAGAGGCGCCCGACCATCTTGCCAACCGGCTGACCGCCGCGCTTTACCGCGAGGCGGTGAACCTGGTCGACGAGGACATCGCCGATGTCGAGGACATCGACCGCGCCGTCGCCTATGGGCTCGGCATGCGCTGGGCCTTCTCATGGGGCCGCATATGACCTATCACATGGGCGTCGATCACGAGTTGGCACAGACGGACGAGGCGACCCTGGTCGAACGCCGCGACGCGGCGCTGGTGGACCTGCTACGGCTCAAGGCGCGGCGGGGCCTCTGACCGGGTCCGCCCCGAACTCCCGGTTGCGGACTGGCATAAGGCCACCGCCGGGAATATCTTTGAGCTGTGCGAATTCCGGCGGGTCCCTGCGCGGCATGTCGCGTTCAGGACAGCGCTCCGATCCGGACAGGGCCAACCATGGCCCGTTGATCACAACCGATAGGAAAGGCAAGGACCGTGATGGATATGACACCAGGGGGCTCACTCGACGCGATGGTCGCGCTTGTTATCCTCGCCGTCATGTTCGCGCTCTTCGTGTCCGAACGCTGGCCGGCCGAGGTTGTCGCGCTGGGCGCCGCCGCGGCCATGCTGCTGTGTGGCGTGCTGCCCTACGAGGACGCGCTGGCATCGCTGTCAAATCCCGCCCCCTGGACCATCGGGGCGATGTTCATCATCGCCGGGGCGATGGTGCGCACCGGCGCGCTCGAACGCTTTACCCGCATCGCCGAGGCACGGGCCGAAAGCACGCCAGGGCTGGCCGTCGCCGCGCTGATCGGCTTCACCGTCGTCGCCTCGGCCTTTGTCAATAATACACCCGTGGTTCTGATCATGATCCCGGTGTTCGTCCAACTCGCCCGGAAACTCGGGATCTCGGCCAGCAAGCTGTTGATCCCGCTGTCTTATGCCTCGATCCTCGGCGGCACGCTCACCTTGCTGGGCACCTCGACCAACCTGCTGGTCGCGGGGGTGGCGCAGACCCACGGGCTGGAGCCCTTCTCCATATTCGAGATCACCCCGCTGGCGGTGCTGCTGGTGGCCTGGGGCGCGATTTATCTGCGCTTTGCCGCGCCACGGCTGCTGCCCGACCGCGCCAGCGTGTCGATGCTGCTGCCCGAAACCGCGAACAAGACCTTCTTTGCCGAACTGGCGATCCCCGACGACAGCAAGCTGATCGGCGAACGGGCCAGCACCGTCGATCTGTTCCGCCGCAAGGGCGTCCGACTGGTCGACGTGCTGCGCGGCGACGCCTCCCTGCGCCGCAACCTCGACGCGGTTGTCCTGCAACTCGGCGACCGCGTTGTCCTGCGCACCCGGATGGAGGAGCTTCTGGACCTGCAGGACGATCCCCAGGTGCGCGCCGTGGACAAGCTCGATTCCCGCCGGACCAGCACCGTCGAAGTGCTGATCACCCCCAATACCTCGATGGTTGGCAAATCGCTCGATCAGCTGCGGTTGCGCCGCCGCTACGGGGTCTATCCTCTGGCCGTGCACCGGCGGAACCAGAATATCTTTGGCCAGCTGGACCGCATGGTGCTGCAGATCGGCGATACCCTGCTGCTCGAAGGCGCGCCCGAAGACATCACGCGGCTGGCCTCCGACACCGGCGCGGTCAGCATCAACCAGCAGACCGCCCGCCCCTATCGCCGCTCGCACGCGCCGCTGGCGGTCGCAGCGCTCATCGGCATCGTGGTTCTGGCGGCGCTCGGCGTGGCGCCGATCCTGCTGCTCGCGGTCATTGCCACCGCCTTTGTGCTGTTCACCCGCTGCATCGAGGCGGAGGAGGCGTTTTCCTTTGTCAACGGTCGCCTGCTGGTGCTGATCTTTGCCATGCTCGCGGTCGGGGCCGGTCTGGAAAGCGCCGGCGCGGTCACGCTGATCGTGGACGGGGTCGCGCCCTTCATGGCCTCGATGCCGCCGCTCCTGATCGTCTGGACCCTCTACCTGCTGACCTCGATCCTGACCGAGCTGATCTCGAACAACGCCGTGGCGGTCATCCTCGCGCCGGTGGCGATCAGCCTCGGGGTGACGCTGGGCGTCGACCCCAGACCGCTGGTCATCGCCGTGATGATCGCCGCCTCGGCCAGTTTCGCCACCCCGATCGGCTACCAGACCAACATGATGGTCTATGGCCCCGGCGGCTACCGCTTCACCGACTTCCTGCGCGTGGGCATCCCGCTGAACCTCTCGGTCGGGCTGCTCGCCTCGGTCCTCATCCCGATGATCTGGCCGCTTTACCCGGCCCAGTAATCCGCCCGGCGTGCCCACATCAACTTGGCTACACACCCCGGCATAGGGGACGAAACAGGCGGGGGCGAGACGGCGGGCCGACGCTCCGCGGTTCACCCGGTATCTCCCTCATGATCGTTACGCGAATATATCCGGCCATCTCCACGGCGTTGTTGCAGAACTCGGCCTTCGCGCGCGGTTCGCCCTTTCCCCGTTGAGTTCATGCGACGCGCTCGATCTCAGCGGTGCCGTCTGCGTTGAAGCGGTTGATGAGGGCGATGCGGATCTC
>JBFHMM010000184.1:0-8153 GCA_041594355.1 Paracoccaceae bacterium
AACCCGGCCCAAAGGGGCCGGGTTTTTGTGGTCGGGAATGCGTTAGCCGTGCTTAGTGCAGCTTGGCGTCGACCTCGGTGATGGCGGCGTCGATCAGGCGGTTGCCTTCGGCGGCGGTCATCTGTTTGGCGATCACGTCGTTGGCGGCGGCCACGGCGATCACAATGGCGCGGTCTCGGACTTCCTTGACGGCAGAAGCCTCTGCCGATGCAATCTGGTCTTCGGCTGCGGCCAGGCGACGCGCAATCGATTTTTCCAGGTCCAGCTTGGCCTGCTCGGCGGCGGCGGCCGCGTCTTCGCGGGCGACGGCGACGATACGCTCGGCCTGTTCCTGAACCTCTTTCTGCTTGCGCTCGTAAGACGCCAGGATAGTTTGTGCTTCTTCACGCAGGGCGCGGGCTTCGTCCAGTTCGGACTTGATACCCTCGGCGCGAGTGTCCAGCATGCCGCCGATCGTTCCCGGCACCTTGAAGTAGAACAGGACGCCGATAAAGACGAGGAACGCCAGCAGCACCACGAAGTTCGTGTTGTGCAGCGAGAAGAACGGGCCGCTTGCGGCAAATGCCGGGCTGGCGGAACCGATGGCGAGGGTCAGGGCGAAAAGATGACGCATGATGTTATCCTTTCATTCGCTCGGTCACGGCCGCGGCGACGCCGGCGTCGTCCGCCTTGGTGCCCAAAACGGTCACGATCTCGGCGGCCGTGTCCTTGGCGACGGCTTCGATGCTTTCCAGCGCGCTGGCCCGGATCTCGGCGATTGCCTGCTCCGATTCGGCGGCTTTGGCGGCGATTTCGGCGTCGGCCTTGGCGATTGCGTCATCCAGGTCAGCCTGGATTTCGGCACGGGTTTCGCCGGCAATACGCTGGGCTTCGGCGCGAGCGTCGGCCAGAGCCTTTTCATAGGCTTTCTCGGCCTCGACGGCCATCGCCTTGAGATCCTCGGCAGCGGCCAGGTCATTGGTGATGGTGCCGGCGCGTTCGGCCAAGATTCCGCCGATGCGCGGCAGCGCCACACGCGACAGGATCAGGTAGATCACGACAAGCGTGACGACGAGCCAGAAGATCTGGTTCGGGAATGTCGAGAAGTCGAGCTGCGGCATGCCCGGCGCGCTTTCGGCGGCGGCATGGGCGGCGTCCGCTGCGGCCTGGCCGCTCTCGTGGGTGTCAGTTGCCATGTCGGCCTCCTTGGGAAACGTGCTTACACCGGACGACGCGGGGCTGATGCCTGCGCCGTCCGGCCGTAAGGATAGGTGTTCCGAAGGGTCTTAGACGGCGAACATCAGCAGCAGAGCGACCAGGAATGCAAAAATGCCCAGTGCTTCTGCGAACGCGATGCCGATGAAGAGGGTCGCGGTCTGCGACGCGGCCGCCGAGGGGTTGCGCAGGGCGCCGGCCAGGAAGTTGCCAGCAACGTTACCAACACCGATAGCGGCTGCGCCGGAACCGATTGCTGCCAGGCCTGCGCCGATGTGTGCGAGATCGCCTTCCATGAGAATTCTCCTTACGATTGGAAGTTTGGATATTTGGGTTATCGTTCCTGCGTCGGGCGGGGCTTTACCCCACCGCTGCTAGTGCGACGGATGCAGCGCATCCTTAAGGTAAACACAGGTCAGAATGGTGAAGACATAGGCCTGGATGAAGGCCACCAGGACCTCCAGACCATACATTGCGGTGATGGCCAGGACCGACACCGGCGAAATGATGGTGATGGCGGCAAAGCCCGCGAACACCTTGATCACCGCGTGCCCCGCCATGACGTTGCCCGCCAGACGAATGGAGTGGCTGACCGGACGCACGAAGTAGGAGATCAGTTCGATGATCGCCAGGATCGGGCGCAGCGGCAGCGGCGCGCTGGAGACCCAGAACAGGCCCAGGAACGCGGCGCCGTTCTTGACAAAGCCCAGCACGGTCACGGTGACGAACACCAGCAGCGCCAGCACCGCCGTAACGGCGAAATGCGAGGTGGTGGTGAAGGACAGCGGCAGCAGCCCCAGGAAGTTGGCGCAGACGATGAACATGAAGAGTGTCATGATGTAGGGGAAGTATTTCACCCCCTCCTTGCCGCAGATGTCCTCGACCATCTTGTAGACAAAGCCATAGGCCAGCTCGGCGATCGACTGCATCCGCGAGGGCACGATGGCGCGCTTGGACGTGCCAAGAACCAGCAGCGCGGTCACAGCGACGATGGCCAGCGCCATCCACAGAGTCGCGTTAGTGGGCGTGTACCACGATATCGCGTCACCGCCGAACAGCGGCTTGATGATGAACTGGTCCATCGGGTGGAAAACCAGCCCGCCTTCTTCTGCGCCGTGTGCTTCGCTTGCCACGTTTCAGTCCCTCTTCTCTTCTCCGGCCCCGGTGTCCGCACCGCCGGCCAGCTGTTTCGCCTCGATCTCGCGGGCCGAACGCATCATCGTCAAAATGCCCGCCGCCAGACCCAGCAATGTAAACAGCACCAGGAAAACCGGGAGTGTCCCGAACAGGCGATCCAGCCCGTACCCGATGCCAAAGCCGATCCCGAGACCGGCAACAAGTTCGATGACCATCCGCCAGGCGAGTTCGCCACCGGATATGTCGCTGTCCGCGCGCCTGGCGGGCGCCTGGGCCCCTTTTACTGCGTCGATCCGCGCCTCGAGCTGCGCCAGGCGCTGCTTTTGGTCGTCTTCGGTCACGGCGCAATCCTCACGCTGATTTGTTGATGGTGCTAAGGTGCGCGGGGCGCAGAGTCAACGATCCTGATCGCGTTCGGAGTTTTCAGTCAGCGCGTTGTTTTTATGTGTATTTTTCAAGAGATGAAATGGGCGGGCTTTTCTGTCGCAGCGGCTGTTAGCGTGAAAGGCCAGGGTTTTGCATATTCAACCATCTGGTTGATGATTATACAGGCAGGATGCTAGGGGCTGGTTATGGCTGATCCACTTGATACCGTGTTCGCGGCCCTGGCCGATCCGACGCGCCGCGCGATTCTGGCGATGTTGCTGGAAGACGACATGGCGGTGACGGATGTGGCCGAGCCGTTCGAGATGTCGCTGGCGGCGATTTCCAAGCATCTGGTCATCCTGAGTCGCGCCGGGTTGATCGCGCAGGAAAAACGCGGGCGGGTCAAGTGGTGCAAGCTAAAGCCTGATGCGATGCGCGCGGCCAGTGTCTGGATGCAGGGGTTCGGCCAATTTGAACCGGTGAACCTCGATGCGTTCGAGCGTTTTCTGAAGGCGGAGTTGTCAGATCTCCCTGACGGAGAGGCCGCCGAGACCGGCTGAGGCGATTTCAGTTCAGATGCGTGCCGAAGAGGGCCAGAGTGGGTTTCAGGCCTGCGCTGCCGCCTCGGCCTCGTAGCGCGTTGCCGTGTCGTTGCGAAACCCGTGGTTGACGGCCTCGTAGAAAAGAAATCGGCCATCACTTAGCCCCGTCAATCGACCCCCGCATGGTACGGCCTTCGCCATCGGTGCTGGAGTAGCCGTCCAGAGGGCTTAGCCCATCGGGGCAAAGAGTGAAGTATCCGGCCTTGGCCGTGCGCCGCACCACGTCATGGATATAGGGGTTCAGCCCTCGGTTCTTGTCCACCACCAATACCCCCTGCAGCGAACCGGAGGCGCCGGCGGGCCGGGCCACCAGCCCGCGAATGTTGCCGTGGCCCTCGGGGCTGGGCTATTCGACCCATTCCGTTTCAATCGCCGGATCATCCGGCGCCACCTGCTGCCCCTGGGCATAGTTCGGTTGCAGCTGGTCCAGGATCATCGCGCCGGTCACCCCGTCGGCGGCATAGCGGTCGGACCGCGAAATGAACTCGCGCTTGGACATGGCGCCATGCACGTGGCCGTCGAAAATATCGAGGATACGCGGGTCGAAATCGATGGCCTTCTTGCGGGGCATTTCCTTCATCGGGTCACCCCTTTGTCGGACCGGTGCAGTCTGCCACGGTCCCGGCGATTCGGATCGTCACGCCCGCGTTACACCAGGGCATCGTACCCCGACAGTCGGATATCCAGGTCGGCGCGGGTCCAACTGCCATCGCCGAGCCGCCACATCGGTTCGGCCAGCAGCTTGAAATCCGCGATGTCGCACGCGGGAAAACTCAGACCCATGGAATGCGCCATCGGCACCCGCACACCCGGTTTCGGGTTCAGCCCCGGCCGGATATCGGTTGTGTTCATTTTCAGGTGGTGCGCGATGTCCCATTCCTGCACCACACCATTCTGCCGTGTAACCACCCAACAATGCATGTCGGAGCAATGGCTGCGCTTTTCTTCGGGGATGAAATAGCCGGTGACATAGCCGGCCTCGAAACCGGCGGCGCGGCAGCAGGCGATGAAATAGGCGTTGATGTCTATACAGGAGCCTCGGGTCAGCCCGCACAACTGCGGGATCTCGTCGTGACCGTCATAGAATCGGGTATCGGCGTGGTCATAGGTGAACCGGGAGGCGACATGATCGGCGATGCCCTTGATCCCGGCGGGCGTCATCGCGCGGATCTCTTGCGCCAGCGCATCGGCGAAACGGGTATAACGACTGTCGCGCGGGGCAAACAGCGCCTCGGGATAAGGCGCGCCCTTGGGGGCAAAGGCCCAGCGCAGGTGCAGCCGGTCTGCATCCGGCGTCAGCCACAGCGCGTGCTGTGCCGCGCCGGGGTCGGATACGATGTGTTGCGTGGCACCTGACACGTGAACCGAGAGCGGCGCGGCATGGGGCGTGGACAGACCCAGCGGCGCGATCAGATGCGCGCCGGGACGGGTCGTCTGGACATCGACGGTCAGAATGATGGGGGCCATGGTCATGGCCGGGGTGTAGCGCGCGCGGATGACGCTTTGATGTCAGGTCCGTCTTGTTTCAGCAGCATCACCAGCGCCACCACCGTCATCGCGATCCCGATCAGCACCAACCCCTGTGGCACGCCATTGCCCAGGGCGATTTCCCAGAGGATGACCCAGCTGGGGGTGAGGTATGTGTAGGCCATCACCTTGGCAGAGGGCAGGCGCAGGGTGGCGAACTGCAGCAGCACGAAAGTGGCGGCGCTGGCAAAGATGGCGACGTAGAACAGGCCAATCCACACGATGGGCGGCAGGGCCGCCCATTGAGTCGCGCGAATGTCGGACCAGCCGTAGACGGTCAGCAGCAGGCAGCCTGCCACCAGCATGCCAAAGGTGAACACCACCGCCGGTTCGCCCCGGTTCAGTTTGCGCACCATCGGCGTATAGGCGGCATGGGCCACACAGCCCCACAAGTAGATTACCTCTCCCGGCCCGATACGAAAGGCGCGCGCCGCCTGCCAATCGGCATCGAAGATGACCCAGAGCGCGCCCGCCGCGCCGATGGCCAGCGCCGCCGCCATGCGGGCCGTGGTCACCTGGCGCAGCAGCAGCCAGCCAAAGAGGGCCGAGAGGATCGGAGTCAGGGTGAACACCGCCGCCGCGCTGACCGGTGGCGCGGTTTTCAGCCCCTGGAACATCAGCACGAAGTAAATGCCGAACAACCCACCCAGAACGAGATAACGCCAGGGTGCGGCCAGAGCCGCGCGGGTCAGCTTGCCAGTCGCGGCGGCCACGGCGCCGATGATGCAAGCAGCGATCGCGAAACGCGCCGCGTTCAGGGCAGCCGGCGCGATTTCGTTTGCGACCTGCGAGCCGAGCGAAAACGACCCGGCCACCAACGCCGAGAAACTCAGCATCGCCAGATGGCCTGATGCCTGCGGGGTCATGTGACCCAGGCCTTGGCCCGGTCCTTGAGAAAGCTCAAGAAGGTCTGCACCTTGTTGGTTCGGTGCAGATCGACATGTGTCACCAGCCAGAGGGCACCGGCCCATTCCGGGCGCGGCTCCATCACGCGGACGAGCGTGTCGGTGTGGCGGGCGGCCTCCCATTCGGCCATGAAGCCGATGCCGGCCCCGGCAAGGATCGCCTCGTGTAGGGAAAAGCCATTGGTGCCGCGAAAGGTGATCGCCTCGGCCGGGACATGGGCCCGCAGCCAGACGTTGAAAGGCGCGCGGCTGTTTTCGTCATCGCTGCAGATGAACCGGTGCTGCCGGAACTTCTCCACTGACTCCGGTGCGCCGTGTCTGTCGACATAGTCGCGGCTGGCAAACAGGCTGACGGTCTGCGACATGAAGGGCTGAACCACATTGTCGGGCTGATCGGGCACCGATCCGGCGCGGATGGCCACATGCGCCTCGCCATATTCCAGCCGGAACAGGCGGGCCCCGGTCAGGTAGCGCACGATCAGGCCGGGGTGCATGGCCTGGAAATCGGCCAGCACCGGCACCAGCAGCGGCGCGATGGATTCCAGAGAGGTGACGACAAGTTCTCCGGTGACGTCGTCACCCTGCCCCTTGAGCCGCCCGGCCAGCTGGTTGAACTGGTCGTCGGTGGCCTGCGCCACCCGTAACAGGTCGCTGCCGGCCTCGGTCGGCGTGTACCCCCGCGCATGACGCTGGAACAGCTTGACCCCCAACCGCGTTTCGATTGCGTCGATATGGCGGATGACGGTGGCATGATGCACGCCCAAGACATCCGCGGCACCGCTCACGGTACCCATGCGGGCCACCTGATAGGCGGTCCTGATCTCGTCCCAATTGTCCATCTGAGTTCGGCTCTTATGTGCATTTTCGAACAGGCACTGCGGACAATCCGGCATTGCGTTCGAGAATGCAATATCCAATTTATGGTCATCAGTGAAAATCATTCCGTCTCAAGGATCTATACAAATGCCCCGTACCGTTTTGCACATTGATGCCTCTGCCCGTCACGAGGGCTCCGTCACCCGCGAGCTGAGCGCGCTGACCGTCGCCCGGCTGAATGCCGACACGGTGCTGTATCGTGACCTTGCCTCGGCGCTGCCGCAGATCGACGAAACCTGGGTCAACGCCAACTTCACCCCTGCCGACCAGCGTGACGCCCTGCAACGCGATACGCTGACCCTGTCGGACCAGCTGGTTGACGAACTGCGCCGCGCCGACGCCATCGTTATTGGCACGCCAGTCTATAATTTCTCGGTGCCCACCAGCCTGAGGGCCTGGATCGACCAGGTAGCGCGGGTCGGAGAAACCTTTCGCTACACCAGCGAAGGCCCGCAGGGGTTGCTGACCGACAAGCGGGCCGTGGTGGTCATCGCCTCGGGCGGCACTGCCGTGGGATCCGAGATCGACTTTGCGTCCGGCTACCTGCGTCACATGCTGGGGTTCATGGGGGTGACCGATGTCGAGCTCATCGCCGCCGACCGGATTGGGGTCGATGCAGAGGTGGCCCGGAAGTCGGCCAGCGACGCCATCGCCGCGCTGGCGGCCTGACGTTCTCCGGCGCAGCGCGAACCAGGTCCATGTGACCCCGGCGGCGCGGTTTCCCGGCTGGATTGAGGCGGCAGGTGTCTGCTGCACGACATCCAGCCCCATACGCCGCGCCGATGTCGAGCACGCGCGCCGGAGCCGCCGGGAACAGGTCCGCCACCGGCGCGTAGATCCGGTCACAGGACAACGCCTCGTAGGGGGCGGTCAGGTTTTGTGCCGCCGCCTCGTATCCGTCGATAACCTCCTGGCTCATCCCGCCACCCAGTCCTTGACTCCCCTGCAGCACCGGTTTACCTGCACGTCCAGTCATCCGGAAGCTTGAACCCTTCCGGTCCCAGTTTGATGGGATCGCCCTCCACCAGCGCGTTGCGCCCGTGGGGGCCGTTGTGCATTCAGTCCCGGCTTCCTACCTTGGAAGCGCCCCAGTAACCGGCATCAGGAGGCCGCAGGCATGTTTGAAAATCTATCCGAACGCCTCTCTGGCGTCTTTGACCGCCTGACCAAACAGGGCGCGCTGTCTGAAGAGGACGTGAAAACCGCCCTGCGCGAGGTGCGCGTCGCGCTTCTGGAGGCGGACGTGTCGCTGCCGGTGGCCCGCGATTTCGTCAAGAAGGTGCAGGAACAGGCGACCGGTCAGGCCGTCACAAGATCGGTGACCCCGGGCCAGCAGGTCGTCAAGATCGTGCATGACGCGCTGCAGGACGTGCTGCGGGGCGACGAAGACCCCGGCAAGCTGAAAATCGACAGCCCGCCGGCTCCGATCCTGATGGTCGGCCTGCAGGGCTCGGGCAAGACAACGACCACCGGCAAACTGGCCAAGCGGCTCAAGGATCGGGATGGCAAGCGGGTGCTGATGGCCTCGCTCGACGTCTACCGCCCG
>JBFHMM010000185.1:0-8128 GCA_041594355.1 Paracoccaceae bacterium
GGGTTCCGTGGCATTCTGGCCGGCGAGGGCACCTATACAAAGGTGCTGGGCTGACGCTATAGACCGCGCAACGGTTACGCGGAACAAAAAACGGGAGAGGGCAGCATGTCTGACGATTTCGAACTGGATACCGACGATCTGCAGCGACGGATGGACGGGGCGATGGCCAACCTGCGCACGGAATTCGCGTCTTTGCGGACGGGCCGGGCCAGCGCCTCGATGCTGGAGCCGGTGATGGTGGACGCCTACGGGTCGCAGACGCCAATCAACCAGGTCGGCACGGTGAACGTGCCGGAACCGCGGATGGTGACGATCAACGTCTGGGACAAGGGGCTGGTCGGCAAGGTCGAGAAGGCGATCCGCGAGAGCGGGCTGGGCATCAATCCGCAGCTAAACGGCACCATCATCATGCTGCCGATCCCGGAGCTGAACGAGGAGCGTCGCCGCGAGCTGACCAAGGTGGCGGGACAATATGCGGAACATGCGCGGGTATCGGTGCGCAACGTGCGGCGCGACGGCATGGACCAGGTCAAGAAGGCCAAGGCCGACGGCATGTCGGAGGACGACCAGAAGTTCTGGGAGGCCGAGGTGCAGGAGCTGACCGACAAGATGATCGCCGCCATCGATGCGGCGCTGGAGACCAAGCAAGCCGAAATCATGCAGGTCTGAGCGCGGTTCGATGCCCAGAGACCGCGCCAAGGACGACGCCCACACCGGGCCGCGTCACGTAGCCATCATCATGGACGGAAACGGCCGCTGGGCACAGGCGCGCGGGCGGCCGCGGCTGTTTGGCCACCATGCCGGCGCCAAACGGGTGCGCGAGGTGGTCGAGGCCTGCCCGGCGTTGGGTATCAAATACCTGACAATATTCGCCTTTTCGACCGAGAACTGGAAGCGGACCCAGGTCGAGGTGGCCGGGTTGATGAGCCTCTTTCGCCGCTACATCGCCAAGGAGACGCGGGCGCTGGATGCGCGCGGGGTGCGGGTGCGGTTCATCGGCGACCGGGTGCGGCTGGACGCCAAGCTGATCGGCTTGATGGACCAGCTGGAGATCCAGACGCAGGACAATGACAGCGTGCATTTGACCATCGCGCTGAACTATGGCGGCCGCGACGAGGTGGCGCGCGCTACCAAGCGGCTGGCGCAGGACGTTGCGGACGGCAAGCTGCGGCCCGAGGACGTCGACGAGGAGACCCTGCCGAAATACCTCGATACCCGGGTGCTGCCCGATCCCGATCTGGTGATCCGCACCAGCGGCGAGGCCCGGATCTCGAACTTTCTGCTGTGGCAGTCGGCCTATTCGGAATACGAGTTCATCGACACGCTTTGGCCCGATTTCACCGCCGAGGAACTGGCGCGGCTGTGCGACAGCTACGGTGGCCGGGACCGCCGGTTCGGGGCGGTCAAGACATGAGCGGCGCGGGGGGCGGCGGCGGGCGTTGGGCGGATCTGGCGCCGCGGATCGTTTCGGCCGTGGTGATGGTCGCGATTGGCGGGATCGAGGTCTGGCTGGGCGGTCTGTGGTTCGAAAGCTTTGTCGCGGTGGCCTGCGGGCTGATGATCTGGGAGCTGGCGCGGATGCTGGCGCCCGAGCGGGGCGCGGTTGCGGTGCAGCTGGCGATTCTGACCGGGGCGGCGGTGATGGTCAGCTATCATTTGCCGCCGTTCTACCGGCTGCCGCTGTTGCTGGCCGCCGTGCTGGTGGGGGTCGGGCAGATCGGCCAGCTACGCGGGCTCTACGGGGTCATCGCGCTGTGGATCGCGGCGGCGGGGCTGGGCTTTATCTCGATCCGGGAGACCATGGGGTTCGGCTGGATGCTGTGGCTGATCTGCGTGGTGGTTGCCACCGATGTGGCGGGGTATTTCATTGGCAAAGCGGTCGGCGGCCCGAAGTTCTGGCCGCGTGTCAGCCCCAAGAAGACGTGGTCGGGCACCGCCGGGGGCTGGGCGGCGGCGGCGCTGGTGGGGGCCGGGTTCGCGGCGTATTTCGGGCTGGGCGCCGGGCTGGTGCTGGTGTCGGTGCTGACGGCGATGGCCAGCCAGGCCGGGGACGTGACCGAGAGCGCGATCAAGCGAAAGGCGGGGGTCAAGGATTCCTCGAACCTGATCCCCGGACATGGCGGGTTCATGGACCGGTTTGACGGCATGATGGGGGCGTCGGTCTTTGTTCTGCTGGCCGGTCTGGTCTGGTCCGCCGGGGGGATGTGATGCGCAAAGTTTCGATTCTGGGCGCGACCGGGTCGATCGGGCAGAACACCATCGACCTGATCGCGCGCGATCCGGAAGCCTATGACGTGGTGGCCCTGACGGGCGCGGGCAATATCGCACGGCTGGCCGAAAACGCGCGCCGTCTGGGCGCGGATCTGGCGGTGACGGCGCAGGAGGACCGGCTGGAGGATCTGCGCGCGGCGCTAGCGGGCAGCGGTGTCGAGGCGGCGGCGGGTTCGGCGGCGCTGGCCGAGGCCGGGGCGCGGCCGGCGGACTGGGTAATGTCGGCGATTGTCGGTGCGGCGGGGCTGGCGCCAGGGCTGGCGGCGCTGGAACAGGGCGCGACGCTGGCGCTGGCCAACAAGGAATCGCTGGTTTGCGCCGGGGCGCTGGTGCTGGAGACCGCGCGGCGCAATTCGGCCCGGCTGTTGCCGGTGGACAGCGAGCATTCCGCCGTTTTTCAGGCGCTGGTGGGCGAGGACATGGCGGCGGTGGAGCGGATCGTGATCACTGCGTCGGGCGGCGCGTTCCGCGATTGGCCGCTGGAGCGGCTGGCGCAGGCGACGCTGGCCGAGGCGTCGAATCACCCCAACTGGGACATGGGCCAGAGGATCACCATCGACAGCGCTTCGATGTTCAACAAGGCGCTGGAACTAATTGAAACGCATGAGTATTTCGGTACCGAGCCGGAGCGGATCGAGGTGCTGCTGCACCCTGAATCGCTGGTGCATGCGCTGGTGGGTTTCCACGACGGTGCGCTGATGGCGCATGTGGGCGCGCCGGACATGCGCCATGCGATCGGCTATGCGCTGCACTGGCCCGAGCGGCGCGCGCTGCCGGTGCCGCGGCTGGATCTGGCGCAGGTCGGGCAGCTGAATTTCCGCGCGCCGGACGAGGCGCGCTATCCCGCGCTACGGCTGGCGCGGGCGGTGATGGCGCGGGGCGGGCTGTCGGGGGCGGTGTTCAACGCCGCCAAGGAGCGCGCGCTCGATGCCTTTATCGCCGGGCGCATCGGCTTTCTGGACATGGCGGGTGTGGTGGAACAGGTTCTTGACCGGTTTGAGGCGCAAGCGGGTCTCATTGACGCCGCAATGACCCTTGATAACGTGGTGCAAACGGACCATCTGGCACGGGACTGGGCCGATAACGTGATCGCAGCCAAACGAGCAGGATAGAACTTTTGGAACTGACCGGACTTATTCCGCAATTCGGGGGCTTTGCATATACGCTGGTCGCCTTTGTTCTGGCCCTTTCAGTGATCGTCGCCGTGCATGAATACGGACATTACATCGTCGGGCGCTGGTCGGGCATCCATGCGGAGGTCTTCTCGCTGGGGTTCGGGCCGGTGCTGTGGAGCCGGGTGGACCGGCGCGGCACCCGCTGGCAGGTCGCGGCGCTGCCCTTTGGCGGCTATGTCAAGTTCCTGGGCGACGCCAATGCGGCCTCGGGCAAGGACGAAGCGACCATGGGCGAGATTTTCCGCGAGAACCCCGAGAATCTGCGCCATACAATGCATGGCGCGCCGCTTTGGGCGCGGGCGGCGACGGTGGCGGCCGGGCCGGTGTTCAATTTCGCCATGTCGATCCTGGTGTTCACGGCGATCTTCATGTTTCGCGGCGAGGCCAGCGACCCGCTGACGGTGGGCGAATTCCGGGCGCTGCCCGACGGGGCCTACGAGCTGCGCGAGGGCGATGAGGTGGTCGGCATCGCCGGGATGCCGACGCCCGCCTTTGACGATGCCGAGGCCTGGGCGGCCTTCACCGCCGGTATCCCGATGCAGCAGAGCCTCGAATACGACGTGCGCCGGGGCGGGCAGGTGGTGACGGTTCCGGGGCCCTATCTGTTCCCGCCGCAGATCAACCACGTGGCGCCGCGCAGCGCCGCCATCGACGCGGGCCTGGAGCCGGGCGACGTGATTACTGGCATCAACGGGGCGCCGATCTTTGCCTTTGACCAGCTGAAACAGGCGGTGGAAAGCTCGGACGGGCGGCCGCTGTTGCTGGAGGTCTGGCGGCAGGGCGCGACCGAGCAATTCACGCTGGCGCCGCGGCGCACCGACGAGCCGCAGCCCGAGGGCGGATATATCACCCATTGGCGGATCGGCATCGCCGGCGGCATGGCCTTTGACCCGGCCACGGAGACTGCCGGGCCGCTGACCGCGATCAGCGGTGGCGTAGCGCAGACCATCGAGATCGTGCGCGGGTCGCTGTCGGGGCTGTGGCATATGGTGACCGGGGCGATCAGCACCTGCAACATTTCCGGCCCGCTGGGTATTGCCGAGACCTCGGGGGCGATGGCCAGCCAGGGCGCGCAGAGCTTTATCTGGTTCATCGCGGTTTTGTCGACGGCGGTGGGGTTGCTGAACCTGTTCCCGATCCCGGCGCTGGATGGCGGGCACCTGGTGTTTTACGCCTGGGAGGCGGTGACTGGCCGGCCGCCCAGCGACGCGGCGCTGCGCATCCTGATGGCGGCAGGGCTGGCCGTGATCTTGTCGCTGATGGTGTTCGCGCTGGGCAACGACCTGTTCTGCTGAAGCGTTTGGGGCGCTGCCCCGGCCTCCCGTGCCGGGCCGCGCCCCCAATGTATTTTCCAAAGAGATGAATAGGGGGCGGCGCGCGGTTTAGACGCCGGGTTTTTGCGGTTTGCCCAACTGTTGCCACAATGGGGGGGTAGCGTTGGCACCACTGAAGACCAAAGACCGTCAGAAGGACGCGAGCCATGCAAACGCTGCAACAATCCTACCGTGGGCTCAGCCTTGTCATGGAGCTGAACTGGGACCGTTTGCTGTTCCTGGGAACCCTTGCCTGCGCGCTGGCGCTGGGCGCCTGGCTGGGCAGCATCTGATTCCCGAGACTTTGCGGTTTTTTGGATCCGCGCCGGACGTGTTTGGGGTCTGCCGATCCTGCGCCATTTGGGCTTTTGACATCACCCGACAATCCCGGTAGTCACGATTCAAATGTCTGCTAAACATTGGATTCTACACGATGGGTTTGGGGAGCGACGCGGGTACATCCTGCGGTGATCGAGTTGCACGCGGCTATATCTTGTACCGGCTGCTGCCAGCAATAATCCTTGCGATTACAACGGTTTTGATGGCGGTTCCGGACCGGGCGCAGGCGCAATCCTATACCTTCAACACGGTTCAGGTCGAAGGCAACCGACGGGTCGAAACCGAGACCGTGGTGTCCTATCTGGGGCTGGATCGGGGCAAGCCGGTTTCCGCCGGGGCGTTGAACGATGCCTACCGGCGTCTGCTTGACAGTGGCGTTTTTGAAACAGTCGAGCTGGAACCGCGCGGCGGCACGCTCGTGGTGAAGGTCACCGAGTATCCGACCATCAATATCGTGACCTTTGAAGGCAACCGCCGGCTGAAGGACGAGGCGCTGGCCGGTATCGTCGAGTCGACCTCGCGCAAGGTGTTCAACCCGGAACTGGCGGAGCGCGATGCCAGCAACATCGCGCGGGCCTATTCGGTGCAGGGGCGGGTCGGCGCCACGGTGACGCCGCGGATCATCCGCCGCAGCGACAACCGGGTCGACCTGATTTTCGAGATCGCCGAGGGTGACACCACCGAGATCGAGCGGGTCAGCTTTGTCGGCAACCGGATGTTTTCGGACCGGCGTCTGCGGCAGGTTCTGGAAACCAAGCAGGCCAACATCCTGCGGACCTTTTTGCGGGGCGATACATTCATCGCGGACCGGATCGCCTTTGACCAGCAGGTGCTGCGCGACTTTTACCTGTCGCGCGGGTATATCGATTTCCGGGTCAACAGTTCCAACGTCGAGTTCACCCAGGAGCGGGACGCGTTTTACCTGGTGCTGAACGTGACCGAGGGGCAGCAGTTCAAGTTCGGCAAGATCACCACGGTCAGCGAATACCCCGGAATCGACGCGGCGGAATACCAGGCGGCGCTGAAGGTCAAGCCCGGCACGGTCTATTCGCCGTCGCTGGTCGAAAACTCGATTGCCCGGCAGGAGCGTCTGTCGATCCGGCAGGGGATCGACTTTCTGCGGGTCGAGCCGCGGATCACCCGCAACGACCGCGACCTGACGCTGGATGTGGAATTCGCGCTGACCAAGGGGCCGCGCATCTTTGTCGAGCGGATCGACATCGAGGGCAACACCACGACGCTGGACCGGGTGGTGCGGCAACAGTTCAAGATCGTCGAGGGCGATCCGTTCAACCCGCGCGAGATCCGTGCAAGCGCGGAACGGGTGCGGGCGCTGGGCTTTTTCTCGACCTCGGAAGTGGAGGCGCGCGAGGGCTCGTCCCCGGATCAGGTGATCATCGACGTGGACGTGGCCGAACAGCCGACCGGCTCGCTGAGCCTGGGCGGGTCCTATTCTGTCAACGACGGCTTTGGCGTGGCCATCGGCCTGTCGGAATCCAACTTCCTCGGCCGGGGTCAGCGGTTGTCGCTGACACTGTCGACGGCTCAGGAGGCGGAATCCTATATCATCGGCTTTAGCGAACCCTACCTGTTGGGCCGCGATCTGCGGTTCGATCTGGACATGGGGGCGGCCGGACGCACGTCGAGCTTTGCGTCCTATGATAGCGACCGGAAGTTTTTCCTGCCGGCGCTGACCTTTGGCATCAGCGAGAACGCCAGGCTGGCGCTGCGGTATTCCTGGTCTCGCAGCGAAATGCTGACGCGGACCCCGCCGGAGCATGGCCCGGTCATCGGCAGCGAGATCGCCCAGGGGCGGCAGACCGCGAGTTCCGCCGGCTTTACCTATACCTATGACAGCCGCCTGTCGGGGCTGAACCCCAACGCCGGTGTGCTGTTCCAGATCGGCGCGGATTTTGCCGGGCTGGGCGGTGACAGCGAATATGTGCGGACCACCGCCAAGGCGATCGCGCAGACCAAGATCCTGAACGAAGAGGTGACGCTGCGGGCCACGATCGAGGGTGGCGTCCTGAGCTGGCGCGGCAATAGCTTCAGCCGCTCGCTCGACCGGTATATCACCAACCCCGACATCATCCGCGGCTTTGAGCCGGGCGGCATCGGGCCGCGCGACATGACGCTTGATGGAAGCGGGGCGCCCTATGACGATGCGCTGGGTGGCAACCTGTTTGCGGTGGCCCGGCTTGAGGCGGAATTCCCGCTGGGCCTGCCCGAAGAGATCGGGCTGCGCGGCGGTGTGTTCCTGGATATCGGCAACCTGTGGGATCTGGACAAGGTTGATACGGCCGGCGCGACGATTGTCGGCGCGGACGGCTCCTGGCGGAGTGCGATCGGTCTGTCGTTCTTGTGGGACACGGTCTTTGGCCCGTTGCGGTTCAACTTTTCCAAGGCGCTGCAGAAAGAGACCTATGACAAGGAGCAGAGCTTTGACCTGACGATTCAGGCCAAGTTCTGAGGTGGGCGTGCGGCGCGCCATCGGGTCGGGGCGCGGATGGGCAACGGCGCTGGCTGTCGCCCTGTCGGTTTTTATGCCGGGCGGATCCGGATTTGGGTCCGGCTTCTGGGCCGGGACGGCACAGGCGCAGACGTTCAACCTGCCGCATATCGGGATTCTGACCATCGAATCGGATCGCATGTTCGAGCAGTCTGCCTTTGGCCGCCGGGTGGCGCTGGAGATCGAGGCGGAGAGCGCGGTTCTGACGGCGGAAAACCGCAGGATCGAGGCGGAGCTGGCAGCCGAGGAGAAGGACCTGACCCAGCGGCGGGCGGAGATGGATGCCGAAGCTTTCAGCGCGCTGGCCAATGCGTTTGACGAGAAAGTGCAGCTGAACCGTCGCAACCAGGACGGCAAGGTCCGGGAATTGGCCAGCCGCAGTGAGGCCGCGCGGGTGGAATTCCTGCAGGCGGCCCGGCCGATCCTTGAGGCGCTGATGCAGGAAACCGGCGCCGGTGTGATCCTGGAGCGGTCGAGCGTTTTCCTGAGCGCCAATGCGACCGACATTACCGATCTGGCCA
>JBFHMM010000186.1:0-8114 GCA_041594355.1 Paracoccaceae bacterium
CCCTTTGGGCCGGGTTTTTTCGTTTCATCAATCCCTTCAGAATCGCCGGTTACGGTCATCGGGCGGCCTGACGCAGGGGCGGTCGGCGCAAGCGGGGTGGATACAGCCGGTGGACGGCCAAGGCCGGTGCCACTGCGCGCTGCCCAAACGCGGTGCGATCAGTAGACGAATCGCCCGCAGGTCGCCAGCTGCCCGCGATACATGTCCGCACGCTCATCGACATTCGCGGCAACCCGCATCAGCCAGCTCTTGTTTTTGTACGACCCGCGGGCATAGCCCGTGTGCCCTTCATGATAGGCTAGGTATTGATTGCGGGCATCGCTCAGCGCGATACCGTTTTTCTCTTTGCTCTTGGTCATGTACCAGCCCATGAAGTCGGAGGCGTCCTTCATGCGGTCGCGTTTCGCAGCCCGGCGGCCGGTTTCCCGGCGGTATTGATCCCAGGTGCCGTCCAGCGCCTGACTATAGCCAAAGGCGCTGCTCTGCCGTCCCATCGGAATCACGCCCAGCACATATTTGTGCGGCGTTCGTGCATCCGACCGATACCGGCTTTCGTGATAGATCGTTGCCATCTGCACATGCACCGGCACGCCCCATTTCTTCTCGGTTGCCCTAAAGGCTTTCATGTACTTGGGTCGTTCCCGGGCAATGCTGCAGGCATTGTCCAGGTTGCTAGGCGGCGCCTGATAGCCACCGCCACAGGACGCCAGGATCAGCGTCACCATCATCGCGCAAAGCGTTCTGCTCATCTGCCTCGGCCTATTTTTTTTCGACAGTGTACCGGAACTCTGCTGTCTATGGAATCACAAACGCCGGATTGAGCGATCACAAAAGCACGGCTAGAATGACCGGCAGCGCCAGCACTGAGGTCAGGGTCGATACCACGACCATCCCGGCCACCGCGTCTGAATCCGCGCCGTATTTCTCTGCCAGAAGGTAGGAGGTCACCGCGACCGGCGTCGACACCTGCACCACCAGTACGCCAAAGGCGATGGGGTCGAGGTGGAACAGCCGCCCGGCGATCCACGCGACTTCGAAACACAGCGCCAGCTTGATAAGCGATAACCAGACCGCCCGGCCCACCCCGCCCGGCGTCAACCGAGCCACGGCGACCCCCAGCGTGATCAGCATCAGTGGAATCGCCATCTGCCCCACCAGCTCAAGCGCATTGGTCAGAAACAGCGGCGTTTCCCAGCCTTGCCAGAGAAACAGCGCTCCGAGCAGGGTCGCGCCGACCATCGGTTCCTGTAGCACCTTCAACGGATTACTGTGACCGGACACCAGATAGATCCCAAATGTGAACGACCAGACCGCCATGATTGCGAATACAACCACCGCATAACCCAGTCCGGTTTCGCCATAAGCAAACAACGCCAGCGGCAGGCCGATGTTGCCGGTATTGCCAAAGATCAGCGGCGCCAGATAGGTGCGCCGGTGCAACCCCAGCGCCCAGACGATCGCCGCCGCACAGACCGTGACCCCGCCATAGGCCACCACGCTGGCCAGCGACAAAGCCGCCAGCGCCTGTCCGTCGATCTCCATCTTCATCAGCGCGACAAAGACCAGACAGGGCACCGACAGGGTCATCGCCATACGGGTGACGAACTCGATCCGGTATTCGAACCCCATCTTGACCCAGGCAAACCCGATTCCGGCCAATAGGAAAACCGGTGCGACGATTTCGATCACTGTCAAGGCAAGGTTCACAGACTGTTTCCCCGAAAATTCGCACTAAGATTGGACAAAATGGGCTTGAACGAGGTACTAACGAAAGTTAGGGGCTGCAATACTATGCTAAGAACGCGCGCAAAATACCACCTGGGCCAGGTCGTCCGGCACAAGAAACATCCGTTTCGGGGTGTAGTGTTCGACGTGGACCCGGAATTTGCCAATACCGAGGAATGGTATCAGGCAATTCCCGAAGACAGCCGCCCGGTGAAAGACCAGCCATTTTACCACCTTCTGGCCGAAAACGACCAGAGCTACTACGTGGCCTATGTCTCGGAACAGAACCTGATTGCGGATTATTCCGGCGAACCGGTGGATCACCCCGACATTCCTGACATGTTCGGCCCGTTTCAGGACGGCACCTATCCGCTGCATTTCCAGCTGAACTGACGCCGCGCCCTATCCATCAACGTTCAATAGCCAAGCGCGCAACCGTCCTTGCGCGGGTCGCTGGCGCCTTCCAGAACGCCGTCGTCGCGCAGCCGGATTGCCTGAGCGCCGCCGATGGCGGTATCGGGAACCACGACCTCGTGCCCCATCTCCGCCAACTCGGCCCGGACCGTGTCGGAATAACCGCGCTCGACCTTCAACACGCCGGCGTCTGAAAAACACCGTGGCGCGTCCAGCGCGTCCTGCAGCTCCAGCCCGAAATCGCGCAGGTTCGACACGAACCGCGCATGACCGGTGGACTGATAGGCGCCGCCCATCACGCCGAACGGCAGCACCACCTTGCCCTCCACGCGCAGCATGCCCGGAATGATCGTGTGCATCGGACGTTTGCCGCCGCCCAATTCGTTCGGGTGCCCGTCCTGCAGGGTGAACCCCGCGCCGCGGTTCTGGAACAGGATGCCGAACTTGTCCGTGGCGATCCCCGAACCAAAGCCATTGTAGATCGAATAGATCAGCGAAACCGCCATCCGGTCCTTGTCGACCACGGTGATATAGATCGTATCCTTGTGCACGTTTTCGGTCAGCGGTGCGGCCGCCGGCATGGCGCGCTTGCGGTCGATCAGGGCGGCCAACTGCCGGGCCGTGTCCATCGACAGCATGTGATCCAGCCGCGTGGTATGGTCAGGATCGGCAATGAACCTGTTGCGGGCGTCATAGGCCAGCTTGGTCGCCTCGGCCTCGATATGGGCGCGCTCGGTGCCAAAGGGGGCCATCGCCGCGAGGTCGAACTGCGCCAGGATGTTCAGTAGCAGAATCGCGGTCGCGCCCTGTCCGTTGGGCGGATGCTCGACCAGTTCGGTGCCCTTGTAGCTGCCGCTGACCGGGGTCGTGGGTGTGCAGCGGGTGGTGGCGAAGTCCTCCAGCGTTTGCACCCCGCCATGGCTGGCCAGCGCCGCGACCATATCCTCGGCCACCTCGCCGGTGTAGAACCCATCGCGCCCGTTGCGGGCAATCCGGCGCAGGACCTCCGCCTGGCCCGGCGCGCGGAACATCGCACCGGTCGGCAGGGGGGCGCCGCCGGACAGGAAATAATCGCGGGCTCGTCCCTGCAGGCGCGGCGCGTCCCCGACCCAGTCAAAGGCCACCCGCGGCGCCACCGGAACACCCTCTTCCGCATAACGGATCGCCGGGGCCAGCAACGCATCCAACCCCAGGTTTCCTACCGTCTCCGACAGGTGGCAGAACGCGTCGACCGCACCCGGAATGGTCACGGCATGGGCGCTGGCCACCGGCACCGCTGTTTCACCGGCCGCGCGCAACGCCTCTGCGCTGGCCGCCGCCGCAGCGCGCCCCGATCCGTTCAGCGCCTCGATGGTGTGGCTGCCGGGTCGCGAATACAGCACGAAACAATCGCCGCCGATCCCGGTCATCTGGGGTTCGCAGATACCCAGCAGAACCGCCCCGGCAATGGCAGCGTCCATGGCATTGCCGCCCCGCATCAGGATGTCGATGGCCGTTTGCGCGGCCAAAGGGTGCGATGTGGCGCACATCCCGTTTCCGGCCAAAACCGCCGAACGACCCGGTGTTTGAAAATCACGCATCGACCAAACTCTCCCTTTCCTGGTCTCGCCGCCGCTTCGGGCAGGCGCGGTTCACGCGACATTAGGCCGGGGGTCACGGAATGCCAATGCGGGCCCTGACGGCATGTTCGATGTTGGGGGAACAGTCCTCGGCGCCATGCACTGGGTGGGGGCAATTAACGCATGACGCCGAGGGAAGCTTCTTGCAGCTACCCTCTATTTATCGACCCGCATTCGGGCATCAGTTTGATTGGATTCGGGCCGTTTTGGGGCTGTTTCAAGGCGCGGGGGCCCGAAGCGCCTCACCAAGACGCCTCAGGAAACGTGAAACCCAAACGTCAGGAAATTCGTCTCATTCTCACGGCGGTATTGCACGTAACTGGTCAGTTCGTGGATCAGGCACCAGCCAAAACCGCCTTCGGGAAGACCGTTGAGCGGCCCGGCAAGATCGGGAAATTCGGCCGCCGGCAGGACCTCGCCCGGCAAGGGCTTTCCCCGATCCACGATGCCGATATCAAGCGTTTCCGGACCCAGCTCGCACAGCACCATAATCGCGCCGCGCCCGGTGTTTTCATAGGCATGTTCGACCACGTTGTTCAGAGCCTCGGCCAAAACCAGCTGAATGTCGCCGGCACGATGGCTTGGCAGCCCCAACTTTGCCAGCCGCTGCATCGTGTCGGTCAGCGCGGTGCGTGCTTCGGTCCCGGTCGCTTCAAGCCGAAGCTCGAACCTGTCTGCTCCACGAGGGGTTTGCTGCGGCACCATCCGCGGGCCGGTTCAGTGGCGCGAGCCGGCCGAAGACCCGGAGTCCAGGCCGGGAACGGCGTCTTCGAGGGATGAAAACAGGGTGAACACAGTATCCATCCGGGTCAGCCGGAACACTTTTTCAACCATCGGCGTCAGCCCGGCCAGATCCAGCCGCCGCCCGTCGCCCAGCTGTTTCATGGCAGCGACGATCGCGCCCAGCCCGCTGGAGTCGATGAAAGTGACCGATGACAGGTCAAGGATCACACGTTCTGGTCCGGGGTCGGTTTTTTCGCGCATGTCCTCCTTGAACTGGATCGCCATGGCCGCATCGATCCTGTCGGCGTTCACGGTGATAATGCGCGCCCCGTCGGTTTCCGTGGTGGTCAACGTCATTTGTGCCTTCCGCAAGCGGATAAAGATGCGATCAGGCTAGACGGCAATTCTTACCATCCGGTATTCAAGTGGCAGCATTTGGAGGATCAGAGATGAAAGAAGTCGTTATCACCGGGGCCGCCCGCACACCGATGGGCGGGTTTCAGGGCATGTACGACGGCGTCAGCGCCGCCGAACTGGGCGGGGCGGCGATTCGTGCCGCGCTGGCAGGCGCCGGGGCCGCCACAGTTGACGAGGTGCTGATGGGCTGTGTTCTGCCAGCCGGCCAAGGCCAGGCTCCGGCCCGGCAGGCCGGTTTCGCCGCCGGTCTGGGCGAAGAGGTGCCCGCCACCACGCTGAACAAGATGTGCGGATCGGGGATGAAGGCGGCGATGATCGGTTTCGACCAGATCGCGCTGGGCCAGACCGATACGATGGTGACCGGCGGCATGGAGAGCATGACAAACGCGCCCTACCTGCTGCCCAAGATGCGCGGCGGCGCGCGAATCGGCCACAACCAGGTGATCGACCACATGTTCCTCGATGGTCTCGAGGATGCCTATGACAAGGGCCGCCTGATGGGCACCTTCGCCGAGGATTGCGCCGAATCGTTCCAGTTCACCCGCGAGGCGCAGGACGACTACGCACTGCGGTCGCTGTCAAACGCGCTCGAGGCCGCCGCCAGCGGCGCCTTTGCCGATGAAATCACGCCCGTGACGGTCAAGACCCGCAAGGGCGAAGTCGTCACCGACACCGACGAACAACCACAGTCCGCCCGCCCGGACAAGATCCCGACCCTGAAACCGGCCTTCCGCAAGGAGGGCACCGTCACAGCGGCGAATTCCTCGTCGATCTCGGACGGTGCCGCGGCGCTGGTGCTGGCCAGCGCCGAAGCCGCCGAGGCGCAGGGCCTGACCGTCCGCGCCCGCATCCTCGGTCACGCCAGCCACGCCCAGGCGCCGGGCCTGTTCACCACCGCCCCGGTGCCCGCCGCGCAAAAGCTGCTGGCCCGGATCGGCTGGAGCAAGGACGACGTGGATTTGTGGGAGGTCAACGAGGCCTTTGCCGTGGTGCCTATGGCCTTCATGCACGAAATGGGCCTGCCGCGCGACAAGGTGAACGTCAACGGCGGCGCATGTGCGCTGGGCCATCCCATCGGCGCCTCCGGGGCGCGGATCATCGTGACGCTGCTGAATGCGCTGGAAAAGCGCGGGCTCAAACGCGGCGTTGCCGCGATCTGCATCGGTGGCGGCGAAGGCACGGCCATCGCCATCGAACGGGTCTGAACCGCAGCGGAAAGGACCACGGGCATGAGCAAACTGAAACTCCTCTGGGGTCTGCTCAAGGTGCTCAGCCCCGAACCTCTCGTCGCCGCGCTCTACGCGGGGCGGCGCACGGTGGTCGATGGCCGCCCCATCGACCCCAAGGCGCAGGCGGTCGGCGATCTCGTCAACCTGATCCGCGATCCCGATGTCATGCCCACGGTCGAGGAAAGCCGTGCTCAGCTGGACACGCTGGCGACCAAGTTCGACCGGCCCTGTCCGGCCGACGTACAGATCCGCGACATTTCGCTGCCCGGGCTGACCGGCCCGCGCGCCGCCATGGTCTATGCCCCCGCCGGGACCGACCCGATGGCCGCACAGCCAACGCTGCTCTACCTTCACGGCGGCGGCTGGATCCAGGGCAGCCTGACCAGCCACCATGGCCTGTGCGGCAGCCTGGCCAAACAGTCCGGCCTTCGGGTGATCTCCTACGACTACGTGCTCGCGCCCGAGCACAGGTTCCCTTCGGCGCCCGACGATGTGCTGCAGGTCTATTGCGCGCTTCTGGATGGCGCGGGCGAGCTGAACGTTTCCGCCGATCGGATGATCGTCGGCGGTGACAGCGCCGGCGCCAATCTGACTGCCGCCCTGATGCACGATCTCGGCACGACGGGCGGTCCGCTGCCCCGTGCGCAACTGCTGATCTACCCGGCGGTGGACGGGCGGCTGACCTCGCGGTCGATGACCGCGCTGGCCGACCAGCCACTGCTGCCCAAGGCGCGCATCGACTGGTACCTCGACCGCTACCTGCCCGGCGGAACCGACCGCACCGACCCGCGGTTCTCTCCCCTGTTCTCCGGTCACCTCGCCGGTCAGCCACCCGCCCTGATCATCGCCGCCGGACACGATCCGCTCTGGGACGACGCTTTGATCTATGCCGACACGCTGGATCAGGCGGGCGTGTCCGTCACCCTGCTCACCTTCGAAGGCCAGGTACATGGGTTCCTGTCGCTGACCAAGGTTATCCCTCAAGGCCGCGACGCGGTGTCCAAGGTTGCCGCTTGGCTGGCCGAGGCAGCACAATGACCACCGTCGATTTTGTTTCTCTCGCTGCCACGGTGGCCGCGCTGACCGAAGGCGAAACAGACGCCGTTGCACTGATGGCCACCGTCGCCTGCGAAGTATACCACGCCGACGACCGGTTCGACTGGACCGGGTTCTACCGCGTCGTGGCGCCCGAACTGCTCAAGATCGGCCCCTATCAGGGCGGTCACGGTTGCCTGACGATCCCGTTTTCACGCGGGGTCTGCGGCGCGGCGGCCCGTACCCGAGAGGTGCAACTGGTGCCGGACGTCGACGCCTTTCCCGGCCATATCGCCTGTGCCTCCTCGACCCGGTCAGAGTTGGTTCTGCCCGTGTTCGACCAGGCGGGCGCGGTGATCGCAGTCTTCGACATCGACAGCGACCGTCCCGATGCCTTTTCCGCCGAAGACGCAAGCGCGCTCGCAGGCATTCTCGCCTCGGTCTTTGGCCGTTTGTGAGCCCTTCAAGGCCCTCGCAAAAAAATCCGTGCGAATTTCGTCGAATCGCGCCACGGTAAAATGCCGGAGGTTTTTTCATGGGGCAGCCCGCTGTCGCACAACAGCCGAACACGCGGCACAGCCCTGGCGCAGATCTGCGCGCGCCGCGCAAGGCGCGCGGCTTGACACTGGCCGAGCTTACCGGTCGGCTCAACCGCTTTGTCGGCTGGCTCGGTCAGGTTGAACGCGATCTCTCCGAACCCTCCGTCACCGACCTGCGCTACCTTGCGGCACAGTTGGACGTGCCGGTCTCGATGCTGTTCGATCACGCCCCGGCCAACCCCGGCGACAGCTTCCGTATTCGCGGTGAGCGGTTTCGCTGGATCAACCCCTATGACGAGCCGGCCGTTGCGATCTGGGTGATCGCGCCGCCGGTCTACTAAGGACCCCAAATGCGATTGCCACCCTTTGTCACGCGCAGGGACCCCGCCCCCGCCACGCCCCGCCCACCCACC
>JBFHMM010000187.1:0-8023 GCA_041594355.1 Paracoccaceae bacterium
ACTATGGCACCACCCTACTGAAGGGGGTCACCGGATCAGGCAAGACCGAGGTGTATCTGGAGGCGGTGGCCGAATGCCTGGCGATGGGGCGGCAGGCGCTGGTGCTACTGCCTGAGATCGCGCTGACGGCCGAATTCCTGACCCGGGTCGAGGCCCGGTTCGGCGCGCGCCCCGCCGAGTGGCACTCGGGCGCGACCATGACCGAACGCCGCCGGATCTGGCGCATGGTGGGGCAGGGGGCGGCGCAGCTGGTGGTCGGCGCGCGTTCGGCGCTTTTCCTGCCGTTCCAGAACCTCGGGCTGGTGATTGTCGACGAGGAACACGACACCTCTTACAAACAGGAAGACGGCGTGCTTTACAGCGCCCGCGACATGGCGGTCCTGCGGGCCTCGATCTGTGGCGCGCAGGTGGTTCTGGCCAGCGCGACCCCCAGCCTGGAAAGCTGGACCAACGCCGAGGCGGGGAAATACCGGCGGCTGGACCTGCCTAACCGGTTCGGCGCGGCGGTGCTGCCCGAGATGCGGGCCATCGACATGCGCTCGGAAAAGCTGCAACCGGGCACCTGGATTTCGCCAAAGCTGAGATCGGCGGTGCGGGACCGGATGGAGAAGGGCGAACAGGCGCTGTTGTTCATCAACCGGCGCGGCTATGCCCCCGTCACACTGTGCCGCGCCTGTGGCCAGCAGATCGGCTGCGATCACTGTGACGCGCGCATGGTCGAGCACCGGTTTCTGAAACGGTTGATGTGCCACCAGTGCGGCGAGACCAAGCCGATGCCCGAGGCCTGCCCGTCCTGCGGGGTAGAGGGCAAGCTGGCGCCGGTGGGGCCGGGGATCGAGCGGCTGGCCGAGGAAGCCGCCGCCGCCTTTCCCGAGGCGCGGATCGCGCCGCTGAGCTCGGACCTGTTCGGCAGCGCCCGCGCGCTCAAGGCCAAGATCGAAGAGATCGCGGCAGGAGCGGCGGATATCGTCATCGGCACGCAGCTGGTCGCCAAGGGGCACAACTTTCCCCTGCTGACGCTGGTCGGCGTGATCGACGCGGATCTGGGGTTGCAGGGGTCGGACCTGCGGGCGGCCGAGCGGACCTTTCAGCTGATGCGGCAGGTCGCGGGGCGGGCGGGGCGCGCCGAACGGCCGGGCACCGCGCTGCTGCAGACCTTTCAGCCCGAACATCCCGTCATCCGCGCTATTCTGGCCGGGGACGAGGAACGGTTCTGGCGGGCCGAGGCGGCGGAGCGCGAGGCTGCCGGGGTGCCGCCCTATGGCCGGATGGTCGGGATCGTCTTGTCGGGGCCGGACGTGGCGGCGGTCTTTGACCTTGGCAACCACCTGGCCCGCAACGACGCGCCGCTGCGTCGGATCGGGGCGCAGGTTTTTGGCCCGGCCCCGGCGCCCATCGCCCGGATCCGCGGCCGCCACCGGGTGCGGCTGCTGGTCAAGGCGGCCAAGGGCACGCCCATTCAGGCCGCCGTTTCACAATGGATCGCGCCGCTTCGGCTGAAGGGCGATCTGCGCCTGAGTGTCGATATCGACCCGCAGAGTTTCTATTGAGCGGTGGTGGGGTCAGGCGGTGATCGCCTCGCCCGGTTGATCGACCAGCAGATCGGTCACCATTGCGCCGATCCACATGAAGAACAGCGCGCACCAGGCTGTGCCGACAAAGATCGAGCCGCCGGTGACACCGGCGCCGATGGCGCATCCCCCCGCGAGCATGCCGCCAAAGCCCATGAGGGCGGCGCCGATCATCGCCTTGCGCATGGTCACCGGGCCGTCGAAGGCCTGGAATTTCATTTCGCCCGCAAGCCCGGCGGCAATCATCGCGCCGATGAACACCCCGGGCACCAGACCGACATCGAATTCAAGGATCGCGTTACGGTCGAGAAAGAACATCAGCGTATGCGCCGAGGGTCCGGTGAAGGTGGCGCTTTCGATCTGTACCGGGTCGAAAGCGATCTGGCTCAACCCATAGGTCAGCACCCAGCCCAGCGCCACGGCAAAGCCCACGCCCGAGGCAAAGATCAGCCGCGCCGCGCCGATCCGGTTGCGCCGGGACAGCACCAGCGCCAGCACGGCGATCAGCAGGCCCAGCACCAGCCCGCCGTAGTTCGGCAGGCCCAAGGCGGCCAGCAGATCCATGTTGCGCCCGCCCTCGGTGATCCAGAGCGCGGCGATCCGGTCGCGCAGCGGCGACAGGATGCCCGACAGGCTCATTTGCGCCACCACGGCAAAGATCAGCCCCGAGACCACCGAGCGCAGGTTGCCGGTGGCCGCCAGCACCAGCAGGCGGCCCGAGCAGCCACGGGCCAGCACCATGCCGGCACCGAACAGCAACCCGCCGATGATCGCGCCGGACCAGCTGCCGGGCACGGCCATCATCCGCGCGTCGGCGCTTTGCATCAGGCCCAGCAGCTGTGCGCTCTGCACCCAGACCAGCGCGGTGGAAAAGGTCAGAAGCCAGACCGCGACCTTGTCGCCCATCTCGCCTCGGGCGAATTCAACCGTCGCCGCGCGCAGGCAGAACCGGGACCGTTGCGCTGCAACGCCAAAGACGATCCCCGTCAGCAACCCGAACAGGGCTGCTGTCGGCGCTTCGCCGATGCGTTCCACAAGGTTGACCAGATCCACGCCGTCTCCTCCGGCTTATGCAGATATTCTGATATGTGATTCGCGAGGGGTCGCGCATTGATGCAGATCAGATGTGCGTCGCGGTTCGCGGGCCTGGGGCGAATTGACCTCGCCAAATGAGATTAACAGGCGTACGGAATGACACATGGCCCGTCTTGTTTCTCTCAAGGATACGCAGTCCCTGCCGGTCTGGCAGCGTCCCGTGACGCTGCTGTTCGTAGTGGCGCTGGCGATGCCGGTGGCCTTTGCCACGTGGTCTGCGCTGTTGAACAACTTTGTGATCGAGGTGGCGCAGTTCGATGGCAGCGACATCGGCTGGCTGCACACGGTACGCGAGATCCCCGGCTTTCTGGCCATTGGCGTGATCGCTGTAATCATCTTTGTGCGCGAGCAGGTTCTGGGGCTGGTGTCGCTGATCATGCTGGGCGTCGCCACGGCGGTGACCGCGTGGTTCCCGTCTCTGGGCGGAATCCTGACCATCACCATGCTTAGCTCGATCGGGTTCCACTATTACGAGACGGTCAACCAGTCGCTGCAGCTGCAGTGGCTGCCAAAGGACCGCGCGCCGCGCGTTCTGGGCTGGCTGCTGGCGGCGGGGTCGGCGGCGACGCTGGTCGCCTACGGGCTGATCGTGCTGCTGTGGGAGCCGCTGGGGCTGACCTATAGCATCGTTTACCTTGTGGCGGGCGGGTTCACGGCGGCGGTGGCGGGGTTTGCGCTGTTTGCCTATCCGCAGTTCGAGGCCGATCACGTGCAGACCAAGAAGATGGTGCTGCGAAAGCGCTACTGGCTGTATTACGCGCTGCAGTTCATGTCGGGCGCGCGGCGGCAGATCTTTGTCGTATTCGCCGGGTTCATGATGGTCGAACGGTTTGGCTTTGACGTTCACGAGGTGACCGCGCTGTACCTGATCAACCTGATCGCCAACATGGTGTTCGCGCCGCTGCTGGGCAAGGCGGTGGGGATCTGGGGCGAGCGGCGGGCGCTGGTTTTTGAGTATGTCGGACTGACATTTGTGTTCCTGGCTTATGGCGGCATCTATTTCTTTGGCTGGGGCGTGCTGCTGGCGGCCATTCTCTATGTGCTGGATCACATGTTCTTTGCGCTGGCCCTGGCGCTGAAGACCTATTTCCAGAAGATCGCCGACCCCAGCGATATTGCGCCCACGGCGGCGGTGGCGTTCACCATCAACCATATTGCCGCCGTGTTCCTTCCGGCGGCTCTGGGATACCTGTGGCTGATATCGCCCGGCGCGGTGTTTGTGCTGGCCGCCGGCTTGGCGCTGACCTCCCTGTGTCTGGCGCTGCTGATCCCACGCCACCCCGAACCGGGCCATGAAACGATTCTAGACCGGTTTTCACCCGCGCCGGCCGAGTAGGGGGCGCGGGTGATGGCCGCAGTCGCGTGAGCGCGGAACGCGCGGGCAAGGGGCGGTTCCTGACCGGGTCGGCCATGGGCCACGTGGTGCGCATGACCATGACCATGACCGGGGCGATGACCGGGGCGATGGGGATCACCTTTGTCGTGGACGCGGCCAACCTGATCTGGATTTTGCAGCCGGGCGACCCGCGGCTGATGGCGGCGATTGGCTTTGCCCTTGTGATCCAGGCCAGCGTGGCCGCGCTGATCGTCGGGTTCCGCCACCAAATCCTGGCGGTGTCGGGCGCCAGCGGAGAAACCGCTGCGCTGGCGGCGCGCTATCTGGCGATCACCATGCCGTCGCTGTCGCTGATGGCGATTTCGATGATCGCCAATGGCGCGCTGCGGGCCGAGGGCGATGGCTGCTGGTCGATGTTCGTGATCCTGACGTCCGGCGCGGTGGTGATGATGGTCGATCCGGTGCTGATCGTCGGGCTAGAGTGGGGCTGAACCTGTCGCGGGTGGTGATGCTGGCCATGGCGCTGCTGTTCGCGGGGTGGTACGGCGCGTCTGGTGTGATCTATGCGCAGGCGGTGGTCAGTGCGATCGTGGGCTCGGCCTCTGGCCTGTGGGGCTGGCGCTACCTCAACTGGCTGGGGCGGCAGGCGTTGCCTGCGGTTGACGTCGCCCCCGCGCGGCCCTACGCCCATGCGGACAGATTCCGGAGACGCTGAGATGCCCACATTTACCGCCCTGACCACCCTGACAGGCAAACCGCAGGCCGAAGCGCTGGGCGAGGCGATGGAGCGGCTGGAGCCGGCACCAACCGGAGTGGGCGTGTTCGAGGTGGAGGACGGCTCGGGCCTGTGGGAGATCGGCGGCTATTTCACCGAAGCCCCGGACGAGGCGGCGCTGGCGCTGCTGGCGGCGGCGTTCGGGGCCAAGCCCTTTGCGGTGTCGGAGCTGCCGGAAACCGATTGGGTCGCCCATGTGCGCCGCGAGTTGGCCCCGGTCGAGGCCGGGCGGTTCTTTGTCTATGGCAGCCATGACGCCGACAAGCTGCCGGGCGACAAGGTGCCGCTGCTGATCGAGGCGGCGATGGCGTTCGGCACCGGCCACCATGGCACCACGCTGGGTTGCCTGCGGGCGCTGGACCGGCTGATCGACGAAGGGTTCACCGCCGGCAAGGTGGCCGACATCGGCTGCGGCACCGCCGTGCTGGCGATGGCGGCGGCGCGGGTCTGGGAGGGCGGAACCGTGCTGGCCAGCGATATCGATGAAGTGGCGGTGGATGTGGCCGAGGCCAACCTGAAGGCCAACAACATGGGCGGGCGGGTGCGCTGTCTGGAGGCGGCGGGGTTCGATCACGCCGATCTGCACGACACCGCGCCCTATGACCTGATCTTTGCCAATATCCTGAAAGGGCCGCTGGTGGCGCTGGCGCCGGACCTGACGGCGCATCTGAAACCCGGCGGGTATGCGATTCTGTCGGGGATTCTCGCCGATCAGGCGGACGCGGTGACGCAGGTTTATACCGATCTTGGAAACAATCTGGAGCGGTCCGAACAGATTGGTGAATGGATGACGCTGATTTTGCGCAAAGTGTCCAAATTGTGACCCCATTGAGGGGTGTTAAAGGCCGCTGCCCAAGTTTTGCCACATTTGGCACCTAATCTCGTTCCATCCGCTCTGGTGGGGGCCAGGTTACGGAGGCTGCCATGAGCCATGTTCAATTTGACCAGCGCTTGCGTCGCCTGTCACGCAAGCACCGCGCGATGTCGCGGGGCTACACCACGCGGATGCGTCCGGATGGTCTGATCGAGACCAAGCCGCGCCGCAGCCGGCCGGGAATTTCCGCCAAATCCGTCATATTGTTTCTAGGTGCGTTTTTTCTGTTCAAGGGTTTTCTGATCGCCAGCATCGGCGCGGAAGGTTATGACGAGAGAGTGGCCCGGCTGGCTGCTGGAACTTTGCCCGAGCAGGCCGGTGGGTTTGTCATGCAGGCCGATCCCCTTGCTGAGATGATTTCGCTCAAGATCGGACCGGTTCTGCGGTAGCCGACGCTGGCGGCCGCCTAGCGCCGGTTCCGGAAAAACAAAACGCCGTGCGATTTGCATCGCGCGGCGTTTGTCTATCCGGTTGACGGCCCGGCGGATGCCGGAGCCGTTGGGGATCGGATCAGAAGATCGGGCGGTTGTGGACAACCGAGTCGATGTCGCCCCGGATCAGGCCGATGTCGTCAAGTTCGCGGTCGGTCAAGTTGGACAGGGCATTGCGGGTCACGCGGGCATCGTTCCAGGACGAGATGGCGCTGATCACGTTGGCGATCACGGTGCCGATCCGGCCGAAGGCGCGCGCGGTGTCGTAGTTGGTGCGATTGGTGTCGAACACAGTCATGGTCTGCATCCTCGTATCAGGGGTTCAGGGGTTGTTCTTCGTTTCTGAGGCGCACTTAAGTTGACCAATATTTCGGCGCAAGAGCGCGCCTTTGCATGGTTACTATGCGCTTCTTGCATGGGTCGGGTCCGGGGAATTTGCCGATTTCAAGCCTGAAACATTTGTGAAAATCGAAGGTTCAAAAGCGGCATTTTCTGCGCCGCAGAATGTCGTTTTTGAGCCTTCTGGCGCGGAATGCAGCTAAAGTGTCGTTTCCAACCGTGAGGGCAAAAGGCTTGGCGCGTGTTCGCGTTTCGTGCTAGTTCGATAAAAAAGTAACAATTCCGGCAGGGCCGGGCGGTGACATGCGCATATTGGGGATTGATCCGGGCCTCAGAACTCTCGGGTGGGGCGTGATTGATTCGCGTGGATCGCGCTTGGTCCACGTCGCCAACGGGCAGTGTCTGTCGGGTGACGGCGAACTGGCGACCCGTTTGCTGCGGCTGTACCGGCAACTGTCCGACGTGGTGGCGCGGTTCGCCCCGGACGAGGCGGCGATCGAGCAGACCTTTGTGAACAAGGACGGGGCGGGCACGCTGAAACTGGGGCAGGCGCGCGGTGTCGCCCTGCTGACGCTGGCGCAGGCCGGGCTGCAGATTGGCGAATATGCCCCTAACCGGGTCAAGAAAACCGTTGTCGGTGTCGGCCACGCGGGCAAGGAGCAGGTCCAGCACATGGTGCGGTTGCAATTGCCGGGCTGCAAGCCGGAAGGCGCGGACGCCGCCGACGCGCTGGCGATCGCCATCTGCCATGCGCATTACGGCGGCGTGGCGGGGCAGGTATTGCGGGAGGTCGGAACATGATCGGACGGTTGACCGGAAAGTTGGACTATCGCGCCACGGATCACGTGTTGATCGACGTGCGCGGCGTGGGCTATATCGTCTACTGCTCTGAGAGGACGCTGGCGTCGCTGCCGGGCAATGGCGAGGCGGTTTCATTGTACACCGACCTGGTGGTCCGCGAGGACCTAATGCAGCTGTTTGGCTTTCCGTCTCTGGTGGAGAAGGAATGGCACCGGCTGCTGATGAGCGTGCAGGGGGTGGGCGCCAAGGTGTCGCTGGCGATCCTGGGCACGCTGGGGCCTGAAGGGGTGGGGCGGGCGATCGCTCTGGGCGACTGGGCATCGGTTAAGGCGGCCAAAGGGGTCGGCCCCAAGACGGCGCAGCGGATCGTGCTGGATCTCAAGGACAAGGCACCCGGCGTGATGGCGATGGGCGGCACCGTGGCCGATGCCATGGACGGACCGCTGGCCGAAGCGGAAGTCATCGAGGCCGAGCCGGTTGTTCGCACCGCCGCCGCGCCGCCAAAGGCCAACGCGCAGGCTGGGGCGCTGTCGGCGCTGGGTAATCTGGGCTATGGGCCGAGCGAGGCGGCGGCGGCGGTGGCCCAGGCGGCTTTGGCTGAGCCCGAGGCGGGCGAGGCGGCGTTGATCCGCGCGGCGCTGAAGCTGCTGGCGCCGAAGGGATAGAGGGATGCACTGGCTGTTTCATAGAGCACAAGGGCAGCGCCCGCCCAAGGGGCGGGCGGGCGCTGCCCGGCATAGACGCCGGGCAGGACCTTTGGAAAGCGCGGTGGCTCAATGACCGACATCGACCCGACCGTGC